>CACIWK010000003.1 GCA_902590345.1 uncultured Pelagibacteraceae bacterium
CTTGTCAGAGTATATGCATGAAAACGGAATAAAAGTAAAATATATGCATTCAGATATTGATACATTAGAGAGAATTGAAATTATCCGCGACCTTAGAAAGGGATTGTTTGACGTGTTAGTGGGTATCAATTTACTTAGAGAAGGTTTGGATATACCTGAATGTGCTTTAGTCGCAATATTAGATGCTGATAAAGAAGGCTTCTTAAGATCGGAGAGGTCATTGGTACAGACAATCGGTAGAGCAGCAAGGAATGTAGATGGAAGAGTAATACTGTATGCTGATAAAGAAACAGAAAGTATAAAGAAAGCAATAAGTGAGACTGACAGAAGAAGAGATATACAAAAGAAATACAACAAAGAAAATAATATTACACCTGAAACTATTAAGAGGGATATTAGTGATATTCTTGAAAGTATTTATGAAAATGATCGTGTAAACGTTGATCTGAAGAGTACAGAAAAACATCTCGTCGGAAATAATCTAAAAAAACATCTTGAGGAACTTAAGAAAAATATGATGGATTTTGCTGATGATCTCAATTTTGAAGAAGCTGCTAAGTTAAGAGATGAGATAAAAAGGCTTGAGAATAATGAATTAGAGTTACCATCCAACAGCAATATAGTTTATAAAAAAAATAAAAGGAAAAAAAGAAAGTACTTTACTTAATGTTTATAGATTTCTGCATACTGTTAATAGGATTATCTCTTCTTTTATACAGTGCAGATAAAATGATTGAGTCGGCTGACGCAATTGCTAAAAAGTTCAATTTATCCCCAGTATTAATAGGTTTAACAATTGTAGCGTTTGGTACATCGGCACCTGAACTAGTTATAACTCTATTTGCTGCAACAAAGATCGTTCCAGCCACTGATGCCATTACAGGAAATATTATAGGATCTAATATTGCAAATATTTTACTAATTTTAGGAACTTCAGCATTTTTTTTCAAAATCAATCTAGATAAATTAGGCACTAAGGATATTATTTTCTTACTTTTAATATCTTTATACTTCGCGCTCTTATTTTATGTTAGCCAAACAGTCACTCTCATTCACACAATCGGCTATTTAGTTTTAACTTTGTTCTTTATCAATTTTCTTCGTAATTATAAATCCTCAGATCAAAATGAAGAACAAAAGATTTTTGGAAGATACACTTATTTAATTTTACTAAGTGCCTTCATAGGCATTTTTATTGGTGGGAAAATTTTTTTAGACAGCTCACTGAATATTTTTCAAACATTAGGAGTTAACGAGGTACTAATAGGTATTTTTGTTCTGGCCATTGGTACATCCTTACCTGAATTGATAACTGTTATTATTTCTTACTTAAAAAAGAAGGGCTCTATAGGTATTGGTAATGTTATTGGTAGCAACATTATGAACATACTGTTTGTTTTCCTACCAGGGGTTATAATTGTTCAACTTAGAGGGCTTGAATATTCTCTAAAAAATATAGATGTATTTCACATATATATTTTAATATTAGTAACTTTGATGATAGCTCTTATGGCAATTTTAAGAATTCAAATGAGAAAAATACATTCTGCTTTTTTCTTGATTAGTTATTTTTTATATCTTGGGTATTCTTTTATATTATGAAAAAAACAATATTAATTACAGGCGGTTCCCAAAGAATTGGTAGATCAATTGCACTATTTCTCAAAGATTCTAATTATAATTTTATAATACACTATAATAAGTCTTCAAAAGCAGCCAGAGAGCTGAAAAATATTATTAGTGGTCACGGGCGCAATTGCGAAATAGTGAAAACTGATTTGTCTAAAATATCTGATGTTAAAGATATAATTAAAAGAAGTAAAAAATTCTTTGGACCAATACATGCAATTGTTAATAATGCCTCCTTATTCATCAATGATAATATAGAAAATTTAAATGATAAACTTTGGTATGATCATATGAATATAAACTTATACGCCCCTCTAATCATATCTAAAGAATTTAATAAACAACTTCCAAAAAAGAGCTTAGGGCATATCATAAATATATTGGATCAAAACGTAGTCAATCCAGATACATCGTTCTTTTCCTACGCCATTTCAAAATCTGCTTTACTATCTGCAACTACAATCATGGCAAAATCATTTGCTCCTAACATTAGGGTTAATGCGATTGGCCCAGGTCCAACACTTAAAAATATTCATCAATCAAAAAAACATTTTGATCAATCGATCAAAAATACTTTACTTAAAATAGGATCACCGCCTGAGGAGATTGCCAAAACAGTTAAATTTCTTCTTGAATCAAAATCAATTACAGGTCAATTTATAGCTGTAGATGGTGGGGAACATTTATCATGACAGCAAGGAATATTCTTAAATTAAGTGAATTAAGGTCAGAAACAGATTTGATCAATCCAAATTCTGGATACGATTTAATCTTTTTAAATGATTTTATGATCGATGCATACATTGGAGTATACAAACACGAGAAAATAAAGAGCCAACCACTCCGCATAAATATAATTGCTAAAGTTAAAAATCCAAAAAAAATAAATGATGATAAATTGTACAGTGTTGTTTGTTATAATCAGATTTCAAAAAAAATTAAAAAAATTATTAAATCTGGTCATACAATTTTACTAGAAAAACTTGCTGAAAAAATATTTCAGGAGTGTTTTAAAAACAAAAGAATTCAAACTATGAAGATAAGACTTGAAAAACTTGATGCAATTCAAGAAGCTGAAAGCGCAGGCATCGAAGTTGAACGCTCTCGTTCAGAATAATGAATAATCTTGAGAATATTAAAGAAATAATTGACCAATCCCCCTCTTCCTCCGGTATTTATAAAATGCTTAATGAAAAAGAAGAAATTATGTATGTTGGCAAAGCAAAAAATCTTCAAAATAGACTTAAAAGCTATCTAAACACTAACAATCTCTCAAATCGAATCAGAAGGATGGTTAGTAGAATATCAAATATTGAAGTAATTATTACTGAGACAGAAAAAGAAGCTTTGTTGCTTGAGGCAAACTTAATAAAAAAACTTAAACCTCCTTTCAATATACTTTTACGAGATGATAAATCATTTCCTTATATTTTTATTAATCATGAGCAAGAATTTCCACAAATTTCAAAACATAGAGGAAAACAAAAATATAAAGGAAAATATTTTGGTCCATTCGCAACAATTAATTCACTAAATTATACTTTGAAAATATTACAGAAAGTTTTTCTACTAAGGTCGTGCGATGATACTATTTTTGAAAATAGATCTAAACCATGTCTTCTTTATCAAATTGAAAGGTGCAGTGGTCCCTGTGTTGATTATACACTAAGTAAAAAAGAGTATTTACAAAGTGTTAAGAATGCTGAGCACTTTCTTTCAGGTCAACATAGCAATTTACAAGAGGAATTATCCTCTAAAATGGATGAAGAAAGTAAAAGTCTTAATTATGAAAAAGCAGCTAGCTATAGAGATAAGATAGTTGCACTAACCCAGATTCAAAGTCAGCAAAACATAAATCTTTACGATGTAAAAAATACTGACGTGATTTCAATTTCAAGAAAAGGTAACAAATCATGTGTTCAAGTATTTATTTATAGATCAGGTCAAAATTGGGGAAACAGATCTTATTTTCCAAAACACAGCGATGAAGTAGAAACTTATGAGATCCTAGAGCGTTTTATTGTTGATTTCTATACAAGATATTCCCCTCCAAAAAATGTATTGTTAAACTTACCTATAAAAAATTCATCTCTTATCGAAACATCTCTTAAATCCATTTATAATTACAAAACATCTTTTTTCGTCCCTAAAAAAGGAAAAAAATTAGATATAGTGAATTATGCGAGTAGAAACTCAGAACTAGCACTTAAAAATCACATTGCACAGTCTCACTCTGACAAAGAGAATCTGAGCCAACTTTCAAAAGTACTCAATATCACTAAAAAAATAAAAAGAGTTGAAGCCTATGACAACAGTCATCTATCGGGCAAAAATGCAGTTGGTGCAATGATTGTTTACTCTGAAGAAGGGTTTGAAAAAAAATCATACAGAAAATTTAATATAGACTCATCAAAAGTAAAACTCGGTGATGATTACGGAATGATGAGACACGTCCTTGAAAGAAGATTTTCAAAAGAAGCAATCAAAAATTCTAAAAAATATGAAAAATTGCCTGATTTATTGGTTATTGATGGAGGTAAAGGCCACTACGATTTAGCTAAAGAAATCTTAGAAACTAAAGGTTTAAATGAAATGGAACTAATATCAATATTTAAGGGTGAGGGAAGAAAAGAGTCATTAGATCAAATAATATATAAAAATAAAAAAAACTTTATTGACAAAAATACTCCCTCCTTTTTCTTTATTCAGAGAATTAGGGATGAGTCACATCGCTACGCAATCGGGGCACATAAAGCGAAAAGAAAGAGGGAAATGCATGCCTCAGAATTAGAACCAATAGAAGGTTTAGGACGAAGCAGAAGAAAATTACTTTTAAATCATTTTGGATCAGTTAAAAATATTAAAAATGCGTCAGCTCAGGATATGATGAAAGTTAGAGGAATTAGTAAGTTGCTTTCAGAAAAAATATATGCATATTTTAATGGATAATGTCTAAGTTACCAAATTTTCTCACTCTTCTTAGAATTTTTTTATTACCATTATTAATATATTTAATCATAGATAGTAATAGCTCATTTAATTTGATAATTCTTATTTTGTTTATTGTTATTGCATTGTCAGATTATTTTGATGGAGTAATTGCAAGAAAAACGAATAGTACATCTGAATTTGGTAAAATGTTAGATCCTATTGCAGATAAGCTATTTGTCGTACTGTTAATAATTACATTTATCTATAATGACTATATTAATGACATAAATTTAATTCCAGCCTACTTAATAATATTTAGAGAAATTTTTATCTCTGGTCTAAGAGAGTATGCATCTAATTTACCAGAAGTAAAAAAAATAGATGTTTCTATATTAGGAAAATACAAAACTGCTTTTCAAATTTTGAGTTTATTTTTGATCTTAATAGGAAGCATATACATAGATTTGAAGCCTTTATTAAATATAGGTATTTATCTGTTCTGGCTGTCAACTATAATTACGCTGATCAGCGCTTATCAATACTACAAAAGTATATTTTAAGTTAAGATCTCACGATTTCGTGATAATCCTGCATAAACTTAAAATTTTGGGTATTATCTCCAGTATTGAATTTAATATCGTCAATAGACTGAATTGGAGTAATCTCTGCCGCGGTGCCTGTTAGAAAGGCCTCATCAAAATTACTAATTTCTTCTGGCTTTATATGACGCTCAGTTATATTAAAGCCTTGTTCTTTAACCATTTCAATAACAGTTTGCCTAGTTATACCATTAAGAAAACAATCAGGAATTGGAGTATGAATTTCTTTTCCTTTAATAAAGAAAATATTTGCTCCAGTACCTTCAGCGACATAGCCTCTATAGTCCAACATTAGGGCATCATGGTACCCTTTTTCCTCCGCAAATTCTTTTGACATTGTACAAATAACGTAAGGACCAGATGCTTTTGCTTCGCATGGCGCTGTATCAGGTGACGGCCGTTTCCAAGGTGAAGTTATTAATCGTAGACCAGCTTTTCGATCTTCGATTTTAAAATATGATGCCCAATCATTCCACACTGCAATTGCAACATTAATATCAGATTTAGCAGTTGAAATTCCCATTTGCTGAGACCCTCTCCATGCAATTGGCCTAACATAACAATCTTCAAAATTCATTTTTTTAATGAGTTCATCTTTGGCCTCATTAATTTGGGACTGACTATAAGGAATTTTTATGCCTACAATTTCAGCTGATCTAAATAGCCTTTTTGTGTGTTCTTCAGATTTAAAAATCTTACCTTTATAGGCTCTTTCCCCTTCAAACACAGCACTAGCATAGTGGAGACCCTGAGTAATAACGTGGCATTTCGCATCATTCCATTTGATGAACTCTCCGTTCATCCAAATAAAACCCTCTCGATTATCAAATGGCGGTATTTCCATGTAAATTACTCTAATAAATTTAAAGTTTAATAACAGATAAATAGCTTGATTAATATATATTTTTCAGATTATTATGTCATAGTGGCTGACTTAAATACATTATCAAATAAATCTGCATCTCTACTTTATCTGCGTGAAGACAGAATCAAAAATTCATTAAATAGTTTTTTTGAAGTTGCAAAAATTTTAGAAAAAGAAATTTTAGCAAACCTTTATGATAAAAAATTGGGTATAGCCGATATTAGATGTCTTTTGATAATAAATATTTTGCCTGGAATTACATTTAACGAACTACTAAAGAAATTGGATATAAGAAAACAAAGCCTTAATCGTGTACTCAGAGTTCTAATCAAAAAAAACTTAATTATTCAAAAAATAAACAATAATGACGCAAGAAAAAAAAATTTATTTATGACAGATAATGCTAACAAGGCTTTAAACGAGGCAATTAAACCCATTATCAATTCACTTTCAAAAGCATATGTAAAGTCTGGGGCTGGTTCAGTGCAAGGATTTAACCAAGTAATTAATTCATTTATAGAGGAACATTGATGAGTGCAAATAATCTACATATTCTTTTAGTTGATGATGATGACAAAATTCGAGAATTATTAAAGACATTTTTAGTTGACAATAAGTATCTTGTATCAACAGCAAGTAATGCCGCTGAAGCAAAAGAGGTACTAAAATATATTACATTTGATTTACTTGTTATTGACATAATGATGCCAGGACAAAATGGTTATGAATTAACAAAAGAAATTCGTGAAAATTCCTTAATACCTATAATCCACCTAACTGCAATGGGAGAAACTGAAGACAGGGTCCATGGTTTAGAAATTGGAGCAGATGATTATTTGGGAAAACCTTTTGAACCAAAAGAATTACTTTTACGCATAAATAATATCTTAAATAAAACTTCTATAAAAAAAGAAACTAAACAAATTCAACTTGATAATATTATAGTTGATTTAAAAAGTGGTGTGATCAAGGGTAAATCAACTGAACTATCTCTTAATGAGAACGAATTAAAAATATTGCGAATATTATCAAAATTTCCTGGTAAGTCATTTTCTAGAGAGGAGCTAATTACATCACTTAATTTCAATCAAGAAAGAACATTGGACGTATGTATAAATAGACTTAGAAAAAAAATTGAAAAAGACCCCAAGATTCCAAAATTTCTTAAAACTAAAAGAGGTTCTGGTTATGAGTTATGGATTGACTAAATGATTAAAAAAATTTTACCAACAAGTCTTTTAGGCAGAACAGTGTTAATTGTTTTATTCCCAATAGTTATGTTTCAATTAATAATTCTATCATATTACTATAATAGCTTGTGGGAACGCACACTCAACCGCCTATCAAGATCTGTTGCTATGGAAATAGAATTAATTTCTGACAGAATGCTCTCAAGTGAAATCAAGTTAGATCAATATCAGGCCAAGAGTCAATTTGGTGACTACTTTCTAATGAATATTCAAGAATTGAGCGAATATGATTTGGAACAGTTAAATGCCAAACAAAATGATAATCAAGTTCTAGTCAGTTTAAAAAATGAATTGGACACCAGAATTAAACATAAATTTTTTGTCATTGAACAAGATAACGAGACAGTCGATGTTATGATAAGTACGCCAGAAAAAGTAATACATTTTAACTTCCCAATTCATCGTATCACAACCTCAAGAAACCATATATTTTTAGGGTGGCAGATTATTTCATCATTTATCCTTATTTTGATAGCGTATTTATTTTTGAAAAATCAAGTTAAACCAATTTCGAATTTAGCTAAGGCAGCGGAACAATTTGGCAAAGGACAAGAAGTAAATAATTTCAAAGTATCAGGTGCCCTAGAAGTAAGACAGGCAAGTTTGGAATTTTTAAAAATGAAAAATCGAATATCAAGACAAATTGAACAAAGATCTCTTATGTTGGCGGGAGTGAGTCATGACTTAAAAACTCCTCTCACGAGAATGAAGTTACTTCTTGAATCAATAAAAGATAATGAAATTAAAAATGAACTTGATTTAGAAATAAATCAGATGAATGAGATGCTAGTAGAATATTTAGATTTTGCAGCTATGAACGAGTCAAAAGATAAATCTACAATTAATCCTATTGAGGCAATAATAAATATCAAGAATGATATACATTTTACAAAACATGAAATTAAACTTGAAATCATTAATGATGAAGAAGTTTTTGTAAATGAGAATATTTTTTCTCGTTCAATTACAAATGTATTAAATAATGCTATTGTACAATCAGATAAAATAATAATTAAAGCAGATATAAACAAAAACCTAATTAAAATAAATATTCATGATAATGGAATTGGTATTCCTGATAGTGAAAAAGATAATGTATTTAAACCTTTTTATAGAGTAGACCAAAGTAGAAATCAGAATGTCTCAAACTCTGGATTAGGTCTAGCTACTACTAAATCCTTATTGAATTCAATAAATGGAAAAATATCACTGCACGACAGTTATTTAGGAGGATTAGAGGTTGCGATCGAAATACCAAATTAAGAAATTTTACTCAATTCTCTAGATCTTTTTGTTGCTTTGTTAATAGCTCTTGTGAGAAGACTGTTTAATCCTTTATTGGACGCAAGAATACTCAGCGCTGCTTCAGTGGTGCCTCCTTTACTTGTCACCTTTTTCTTTAGGTCAGATGGCTTTTTTTGCTCACTTAATAAAAGTAATATTGATCCTAAGAAAGTCTGTAAAACCATACTGTCCGAATTTTTAAACCCCGATTTATTAGCTATCTCAATGAGTGAATTGATAAAAAGATATATGTATGCTGGACCACTTCCAAAAATTGCAGTGAAATCATCAATTAAATCTTCTTTTTTGGTTTCACTGACATGTCCCAATAAGGACATGAAATCAAAAATAGGTTTTTTTTGTTTTGTGTTTATTTTTCTCTCAAAATATACAATTGTGGTGCCCATATTAACAGATACAGGAGTATTAGTCATAGCTCTTACAATACCTGATGTTTTTTTGAAGACTTTATTCAAATCTTTTATTTTTTTACCAGCAACTACGGAAACTACAATTGAATTACCAAGTTTATTATATTTATCTAATCCATTGAGTGTTTTTAATTGATTGGGCTTAACAGCGATAAGTGTGATTGTAGGTTGATAAAGATTACTAATTTTATCTATACTATTTTTTATTTCAAAATTATTTGATCTTTTTAATTTTTTTAATTCGCTTGACTGATTTTTTTCAATAACCACAATTTTTTTTGAGGAAATTCGGTGGTTAAATAATGACTTGATCACAGCAATTCCCATATTACCAGCGCCAATTATTAAAAATTTTTCTTTATTTAAACTACTTGCAGTGATTTTTTTCTTTAGCATTATTTCTATCTTTTTTAAACTTTTTTATTGTTTTGTATTCATCATTAATTGCTTGGGAGAGCTCAAAGCCTTTTGTAACGAAGTTGACAAATTTATTAATTAAAACTTTCCTTGTGATCATAATTAGTGATAAATATATTTTAAATATTAATCGAAATTAACGTGATTTATCTTAGTTTTCCATCTATTAGTCCAGTTTTTTTTTCAATTGGTCCTCTTGATATCCGTTGGTACTCGCTTGCGTATATTGTAGGATTTATATTTGCTTGGAGATACATTAAATATCTCGCTTCAAATAAAGCAGTTTCTCATAGTAATAATATCAATGAAAAACTAATAGATGATCTGATTTTTTATTCAATAATTGGATTAATTATAGGAGCACGATTAGGATATGTGATTTTCTATAATTATGATTATTACTCTGAAAATCTAATTGAGATATTATATCTTTGGCAAGGAGGTTTATCCTTTCACGGAGGTTTGCTTGGTATTGTTGCGGCCGCTATAATAATTTCAAAGCTCTATAAAACTACTTTTTTTGAAATTAGCGATTTGATATGTGTATCAGCTCCTGTTGGAATATTTTTTGGCCGAATATCTAATTTTATCAATGGTGAATTATTTGGTAGACCTTCAAATTTTCTAATTGGAATGAAATTTCCAAACACTGACAACCAGTATCGTCATCCAAGTCAATTGTATGAAGCTTTTTTAGAAGGACTTTTATTATTTTTAATTTTAAATTTTTTAATTTTTAAATTTAAAAAACTTAAAAACCCTGGAATAATTTCAGGTGTCTTTCTGACGCTTTATGGATTATTTCGATTTACTGTTGAATTTACGCGCGAGCCCGATGTTCAATTAGGATTTGTTTATTATTTTCTTACAATGGGCATGATATTGTCTTTACCAATGTTTCTTACTGGAATTTTAATTTTAGTAATTAAAAGCATTAAAAATGATACAAGATAAAATTTACGATGCTTTAAAAGAAAGTACATTTCTCTATCTAGATGATTTTATGAATATTTCATTAAGGGATGAAGAACATGGATACTATACGTCTAACAAAGCTATAGGCAAAGATGGAGATTTTGTCACTGCACCTGAAATATCTCAAATGTTTGGTGAAATAATTGCTGTAAAAATATTAAACCTCATTCATGCAAGAAACATAAAAAAGTTTAATTTGATTGAACTAGGACCAGGAAGAGGCGCCCTGATAAACGATATTACTAGAGTACTCAATGCGTTATTAGATGAAGATGTCGAGTATACAATTCATTTTAATGAAATTAATAAATTCTACATTCAAAATCTAAAAAATAACTATCCCAATTGTAAAATACATAAAAATTACAATTCATATCCCAATGAATTTTCAGTAATAATTGCAAATGAGTTTTTTGATGCGATACCTACGCGCCAATTAATGAGTAGGAACGGAAATATTTATGAAACAGTAATTAAATTAGATAAAAAGGATAGTCTAAAATTTGACTTTATTAAGCCGAGACCAGATATTTCTAAATTTGTAAAAAATATGCAAGACCTTGAACATCTTGAGGTAATTGAATTTTCTCCTGAGACTAATTTAATCTTTCGGGAATTGATCAATTTCTTACTTATGAATAATGGTTTTTTCTTACTAATTGATTATGGATATATTAATCTACCTAAGATAAGCACACTTCAGTCAATTAAATCAAATAAAAAAACTGATTTTCTTGATAACCCAGGTAATCAAGATATCACATATCATGTAGACTTTAATAACCTGCAAAATATTTTAGAAGAAAATAAAATTGATGACTTTATAATAAATACTCAATCTAATTTCCTTCGGCAAAATGGAATTTTAGATCGAGCTAATATCTTAATTAAGAAAAACCCAAAGAAAGAGAAGCAAATAAACGAACAGTTGGCAATACTTACCAAAAGAGAATATATGGGAAATTTATTTAAAGTTTTGGAAATTAATATTTAATGTTTTTTACAAAAAATCTCTCAAATATAGATCATTGTTTCTTTTCAAGATTGGGTGGTGTTTCGCAAGGAAGATATAAATCATTAAATTGTGGAAAAGGATCAAAAGATGAGAATGGTGCAATTGAAGAAAACTTAGTAGCTGTTTCTAGATATTACGGTTTAAAAAAGTCTGATATTATTACGATGCATCAAACACACTCTTCTAATGCAATAGTTTTAGATAGCAGCAATAAGTCTGAAATTTTAAAATGTGACGGGATTGTAACTAAAGAAAATAATAAAATCTTATCAGTATTAACGGCTGATTGTGCTCCATTATTATTTTATGAAGTGAAAAATGAAATAATAGGAGCTTGTCATGCAGGCTGGAAAGGTGCCATGAATGGCATAATTCAAAATACAATTTTACAAATAACTAAGCTGGGCGGAAAGAGAGATAATATACGCTGCAGTATTGGCCCATGCATAAGACAAAAATCCTATGAGGTAAGATTACCTTTTTACAAAAACTTTATTAGACAAGATCAAGATAATACAAGATTTTTTCAAAAAAATCATAATGGTAGATATCTGTTTTCGCTGACTGAATTCATTCTCAAGATACTTTCTGATGAGCAAATTACTAACCACGAGATTGTTAATGTCGATACTTTCAGCGAAGAAACATTATGTTTTAGCTATCGAAGAAATTATAAAAAAAATATAACCGATTATGGTAGAATGATTTCAACAATTGTTATAAAAGACAGATAAATATGAGAATTATTGCAGGAAACAGCAATTTACCTTTATCTAAGAGCGTCGCAGAATATCTTGGCGAAAACCTTACAAATGCTTCTATTACAAGATTTGCTGATGATGAAGTTTATGTAGAAATTAAAGAGAACATTCGTGGTGAGGATGTATTCGTAATGGAGTCTCTATCTTACCCAGCAAATGATAATATAATGGAACTACTGGTGATGATAGATGCACTTAAAAGAGCTTCAGCAAAAAGGATTACTGCTGTGATCCCTTATTATGGATATGCACGTCAAGATAGAAAACCAGGGCCAAGAACTCCTATCTCAGCAAAATTAGTCGCAAATTTAATAACAACTGCTGGAGCAGACAGAGTACTTACTTTAGATCTTCATGCCGAACAGATACAAGGATTTTTTGATATACCAACAGATAATTTATTTGCAGGTCCAGTGTTTTCAAAAGACATAAAAGAAAAATATGAAATTAGTAATCTAGTTGCAGTTTCTCCTGATATTGGTGGAGTTGTGAGGGCAAGAGCGATTGCAAATAAGATCGGAGCCTCAATTGCTATTGTTGATAAAAGAAGACCCAAAGCAGGTGAAAGTGAAGTAATGAATATCATTGGCGACGTAAAAGGGAAAGATTGTATTATTCTTGATGATATCATTGACTCAGCGGGAACAATTTGTAATGCAGCTGACAAAATTATAGATTTAGGAGCTAACAGTATCACTTCTTATGTTACGCACGGAGTATTAACAGGTAAAGCCTTAGAAAAAATTAGTGTATCAAAATTGACTGAACTAGTAATTACAGATTCAATCAATAATCAGGAAAAATTAAAAGCTTGTGATAAAATTAGGTCGATTAGTATCTCAAATTTATTGGGTGAGGCAATTAAGAGGATATCCGAGGCGAGCTCAGTATCAAGTCTATTTGAATTTTAATTTATATACTTGCCATATAGGTAATTTTAATTTAATACCAACCTCATCGTTATGAGCAAAGAAAGTAATTTAAACGCTGAAATCAGGGATGGATCGGGTAAATCCGCTGTAAAAAAAGTACTAGCTGCAGGTAAGATTCCCTCAGTTATGTATGGTTTAGGTGAGAACCCTGTCAATATTTCATTAGATAAGATTACAGTTCAAAAAGAGATCAATTCTGGTGGTTTCCTAACTAGAATATTTTCACTTAACATTGATGGAAAGAAAAGCTTAGCAATTCCAAGAGAGGTTCAATTTGATCCACTTTCTGATCAACCTATACATATTGATTTTTTAAGACTAGCTGCAGACTCAAAAATTACTCTGGACATTCCCACTAGGTTTATAAATGAAGAGTTATCACCTGGATTAAAACGAGGCGGTGTTCTAAATGTTAATAGACGTACTGTTCAACTAAGTTGCCCTGCTAATAATATACCTGAAGAGATAGTTTTCGATCTAGAGGGTTTAGAAATAGGTGACACAATCAGAATTTCTGCTGCAAATTTAGGTGACGGAATTTCTCCAACAATTAGTGATAGAGATTTCACTGTAGCATCTGTTGCTGCACCTACTGTTGTAAAAGAACCTGAAGCTCCTGCAGAAGGTGAGGCTGCTGAAGGTGAAGCTACTGAGGGTGGTGCCGCTGCTGAAGATAAAAAAGATGCAGCTCCAGGGGCTGATAACAAAGAAGAAAACAAAGATAAAGAATAACACTTTTTCTTTTACCTATTTTGATATTTATATATCTTCAATCATATGATTGCATTAATTGGATTAGGGAATCCTGGCACAAAGCATAAAAATAATAGACATAATGTGGGCTATTTATTTATCGATCAGCTTTTACAAGATCATGATGATGCAATGAGAGAAAAGAAATTTGATGGGGAGTTGGCATCGTTTCTTATTGGAAAGAAAAAAATATACACCTTTAAATCCAATGATTATATGAATGAGTGTGGTAAAAGTATTGCAACTTTTTTAAACTTTTTCAAAATTAAATCAAATTTAACTTATGTTATTCATGATGATCTAGATATTACTTTAGGAAAAATAAAAATCAAGTTGGGGGGTTCTTCCGCAGGTCATAATGGGCTCAAATCAATGGATAGTAAAATTGGAAAAAATTATAATAGAATAAGAATAGGTATAAATCATCCAGGCAACAAAGAAATGGTTAATAAACATGTATTAAGTAATTTTAAAAAAAGTGAGTTAGAAGTTATTAATGAATTAAATATAAAAATGTCTAAAAATATAAAAATATTATTAGATGGAGAAAAATCCAAATTTATTAACAATTTAAAGTAATCGATCATGGGATTTAAGTGTGGAATTGTTGGATTGCCAAATGTTGGAAAATCAACATTGTTCAATGCATTAACAAAGAAAATAGCCGCTGAAGCTGCAAACTACCCTTTTTGTACCATTGAACCAAATGAGGGTACTGTAATAGTGCCTGATACAAGAGTAGAAACTCTTTCCAATTTAGCAAAATCAAAAAAAACAATACCAACATCTCTTAGTTTTTACGATATAGCGGGTTTAGTTAAAGGTGCTTCTAAAGGAGAGGGACTCGGAAATAAATTTTTATCTCATATTAGAGAAGTAGATGCAGTTATTCATGTGGTTCGCTGTTTTGAAGATACTAATATTACTCATGTAAACAATAAAATAGATCCTGTTGATGATATTGAAACGATTAATACTGAATTAGTTCTATCCGACATCGAACAACTCGAAAAAATAAATAAAGGACTAGAAAAACTAGTAAAAAAAGGTGATAAAGAAGCCAAATTAAAAACAGAGGCTTTGAAACTTCTACTCAATCACTTAGAATCAGGTCAGCCTGCTATTTTAATGAAGAATTTAAATGAAATTTTTGCGCATATAAAAGAGTTCAACTTAATTACAATCAAGCCAACAATTTACGTATGTAATGTTGATGAAAATTCAATAATTGAAGGTAATGAACTAACTTTAAGAATTGAAAATTTTCTAAATTCTAAATTAATTAAGATTTCAGCAGAAATTGAGTCACAAATCTCGTCTTTAAATGAAGACGATCAAAAAGATTATCTTGAAAGTCTAGGATTAGATGAGTCTGGCTTGAATAAGGTTATAAAAGCTGGATATTCGACTCTTAACTTAATTACTTATTTCACTGCTGGCGAACAAGAAACAAGGGCATGGACGATTGAAAATGGCACTACTGCACCAAAAGCTGCAGGAAAAATCCACACAGACTTTGAGAAAGGCTTCATTAGAGCTGAAACTATATCATATACAGACTATTTAGATTGTGAAGGTGAGTCAAAAGCGAAAGAACTTGGAAAGATGCGTAGCGAAGGAAAGGATTATGTAGTACAAGATGGTGACGTAATGCATTTTTTATTTAATAATTAATCATGGACCATAAACTAGAATTTCCTTCATATGAAGAAATGCATGAAAAAGCAGTTAAGCTTGCGCATCTCATAAAAGAAAAAAACATTAAATTTGATAAAATGGTTGTTGTCTCTCGAGGTGGATTTGTACCTGCTTCAGTTGTCGCTTACACTCTTGGGATTCAGGACGTAGATATTGTTTCCATACAAAGTTATATCCATAGAGAGGCTGGAAAAGCAATTGTTCACAGAGCTCCGAAAACTGATGAAGTTGTACTCGTCATAGATGATATTGTTGATAAGGGTGGTACCGCTAAAGCGCTAAAGGAATACATGCCTAATATGCACTTAGCTGTAATATATGCGAAACCAAGAGGTCTACCTTTAGCTGATACATATGTTGAGGAAATTACACAAGAAACTTGGCCTGTCTTCCCCTGGGATGAGGAAGACAAAGCCAATCATTAACTAAACTAGAAGATAAAGTATAGTACCGATAATACTCCAATTACTATCGAACCAGCATTTAGATCTTCGTGTCTACCACTTAGTGCTTTAATTACAACGTATGCTATAAAACCAAGAGCAATTCCATGAGCAATGCTAAATGTAAGAGGCATCAAAACTGCCGCTAACACTGCTGGAGCATATTCACTGACGTCATCCCATTCTATATCCCTTAGGTTTTTCAAAAAGAATGTTGCAACAAACACTAAAGCTGGAGCAGTTGCAAATGCAGGAATACTTTGAGCTAATGGTGCTAAAAATAAACAGATTGCAAATAGAACTGCCACAGCAACCGCTGTAAGTCCTGTTCGCCCACCTTCTTTAACACCTGCTCCAGATTCAATGTATGATGTAGTATTGGAAGTTCCAACTAATGCACCTATTGTTGTAGCTGTGGAGTCTGCTAAAACTGCTCTACCTATCCCATCAACGTTTCCGTCTTGGTCAACTTTACCTGTTAAATTGGCAACTGAAGTAAGAGTTCCAGCGGTATCGAAAAAGTCTACAAAAAGAAAAGCAAACGCGACACCAATAAAACCTGCTGTTGCTACAAGGCTAAAGTCCATTGAGAACGCATGAACAGCTGGTGGAACTGATCCCACAACTCCATCAATTGCGCTCACACCGCTTACCCAAGCAATAATACTTACTGCAAGTATACCGATGATAATTGATCCTGGAACACCGCGCTTATCTAAAATTGCCATAATTGCGAATCCGACAGCAGCCAATATCACAGGCATTGAACTTACATCACCTAAACCAACTAAAGTTGCAGGATTATCTACAACCACACCAGCATTTTTTAATCCTATAATAGCTAAGAACAATCCTATGCCTGCCCCTACGCCAAACTTCATACTTTTTGGTATGCTATTTATTATCCACTGACGTGCCGGTGTTACAGATAAAATTAAAAACACTATCCCTGCAATAAACACTGCGGCAAGAGCCTGCTGGTAGGTATAACCCATTCCAAATACAACTCCAAAAGCAAAGAAAGCGTTTAAACCCATACCAGGTGCTAGGGCAATTGGCCAATTAGCCCACAGGCCCATTATTAGACAGCCAACCACAGCAGCTATGATTGTGGCAACAAATACACCGCCAAAATCCATACCGGTTCCCTCAGTAGATAAGATTGCCGGATTAACGACGATAATATATGCCATTGTTAAGAACGTGGCTAAACCTGCCAATAACTCAGTTTTTACACTAGTACCGTTCTCTTTTAATTTAAAAATATTTTCTAACATTCAGTTCCTCCGTTTAGTAAGAGTTTAATTTACATTACCAAAATGAAGTAATCGAGATCGATAAAATGTTTCTGTGGATAAGGATACTGATAATTTACTTAAAATTATTTTTTTAAATAATTGAAAATCAATTGTTTTTAGAAAATAGACTAATGAGTATCTTTCCAAATTTGTCGATTAGTGAAGTAGAGTAATACAGAAAGAATTAATAAGTATGAAATTACCTTAAAACCGATTCTTTTTCTCGCCTCTAGCTTTGGTTCTGCTGCCCATGTAAGAAACATTGTGACGTCCCGTGCCATTTGTTCTGGCGTTGCAGCTGTTCCATCTGTGTAAACTACAGCATCCTCATACAATACTTGAGGCATCGCTATTTTTTGGCCTTTTGCGTACTCATTGTAATAAACACCATCATCGAGTTTAATATCACTTGGTGCATCAACATAACCCAACAATAAAGAGTACAAATAGTCTGCTCCACCATGTCGTGCTTTAACCATTACAGATAAATCCGGCGGATAAGCGCCGCCGTTTGCAGCTCTTCCCTGTTGTTCATTCTCATATGGGCTAACAAACTTGTCAGATAATATTGCAGGACGCATTTCAACTTCTCCATCGGCATTTGGAGCAGCTTTTACTTCAAATGCTGCAGCCATTGCTTTAGCTTGAGACTCGCTGAATTCAGGGCCACCCTCTTCAATTAGATTTCTATAACTTAAAAGGTTCATTGAATGACATCCTGAACAGACTTCGGTATAAACTTGATACCCTCTTTGAAGCGATGCTCTCTCAAATTTTCCTAATGGTCCTTCAAATGACCAATCAGGATGCATAGGCTCTTTCATTTCACCAGCAGCATGTAATTGAGTGAAGCTAAAGCTCAGTAGTAATGAGAAAGATACAAATAAATTTATAATAAATCTCATATATCAATAGCTATGCACTGGCTCCAGAGGCAGCGGCCTTCATCTGTCTTTCCTCGGGAGAAAGAACAGGCTCACTCAAGCTCTTAGGCAAAGGTTTGGTTTTTTCAATATAGCCAAGTAAAGGTAAAATAATTATAAAATGAGCAAAATAATAAGCAGTAGCAATTCGTCCAATAATCAGAAATAGACCATCAGCAGTCTGAGCCCCTAGATAACCAAGCAATATTACATTAGCAAAGAAAAGCCATACAAACTGTCTATAGAGAGGTCTGTATTTTGCTGACCTAACTTTTGAAGTATCCAGCCAAGGTAAGAATGCTAAAATAGCAATTGCAGAAATCATTAAAATTACTCCTCCGAGTTTATCTGGTACAGATCTCAAGATTGCATAGAATGGAAGAAAATACCATTCTGGGACAATATGTTCCGGAGTTTGCAAAGGGTTAGCTTCAATATAATTGTCAGTATGTCCAAGTAAATTAGGGACAAAGAATACAAAGCCCGCGAATACAACTAAGAACACAACAAGTGCAAACATATCTTTTACAACGTAATGAGGATGGAAAGGAACTGTATCTTGAGAACCTTGAACAACATTAATACCCTCAGGATTATTATTACCAGGTACATGTAGTGCCCAAACATGAAGTATAACGAGGGCAAAAATCAGGAAAGGCATCAGGTAATGTAATGTGAAAAACCTAGTTAAAAGTGGGCTACCAACAGCATAACCTCCCCACAACCAGTTAGTTACTGACTCACCTACCAAAGGAATTGCACTGAATAAATTTGTTATAACTGTAGCTCCCCAGAAACTCATTTGGCCCCACGGAAGCACATACCCCATAAAGGCAGTAGCAATCATGAGTAAAAATATAAACACACCAATAATCCAGATTAATTCTCTTGGTTCTTTATATGAGCCGTAGAATAGCGATCTTGCCATATGAATATATACCGCCATAAAAAATAGTGATGCACCGTTTGCATGTATGTATCTTAATAACCACCCATAATTAACATCTCTCATAATATGCTCTACACTTGCAAAAGCTAAATCGGCGTCAGCAACATAGTGCATTGCTAGGACAAGTCCTGTAATTATTTGGGTAACAAGACAAAAAGTTAAAATTCCACCAAATGTCCACCAATAATTTAAATTTTTCGGCGTTGGATATGGAAGTAAATGTCCATAAATTAAGTTTAAAAGTGGTAGACGGTCATTAAACCATCTTCCAACTGCTGATTTAGGTGCATAATTTTCGCTCATACTTTTTTATCCAATTTTAATAGTAGTTTCGTTTAAGAATACATAATCCGGAATCTCAAGATTTGTAGGTGCAGGTCCCTTTCTTATCCTACCAGATGTATCATAATGAGAACCATGACATGGACAAAACCATCCATTGTAATCACCTTTTTGTCCAAGCGGCACACATCCAAGATGGGTACAAATTCCAACCATAACAAGCCATTCAGGATTTTGTGCTCGATCGCTATCTTCCTCTGGGTGCGGTAAATCAGCTAAATTCACTTTCTTTGCCTCATCAATTTCAGCCTGTGTTCGCCTTCTAATAAATACCGGTTTACCCCTCCACATCACAGTAATGCTTTGTCCAGGTATTATGGGCCTTAGATCAATCTCAGTTGATGCTAACGCTTTAACTGATGCATCAGGGTTCATTTGGTCAACGAAAGGCCATGCTAATGAAGCGGCTCCCGCAGCTGCAAATGCACCTGTAGTGACATAAAGAAAATTTCTTCTTGTAACTTGTTTTTCTGACAACTTAATATCCTTGAGTTATATTGCTAATATACTTGTAAATCTTCGTTTTTTAAGGGAAAAAGGCAATCTAAAGTGCTAAAAATTGTGTCATGATGACGCATATATTAGGATTAAAAAGTTATAAAATATCAATTAGATGAACTTAGCAATTTTTGAACCTGATATACCTCAAAATACTGGAGCAATGGTAAGGATTTGCTCTTGTTTCGGCGTCAATATTGATATCATTCATCCAGCCTCATTTGCAATGTCGGAAAAATCTCTAAGCAGAGTTGCAATGGACTATGGTAGAAATATTAATTTAACAGAGTTTGACGATTGGAAGCACTACGAGAAAAATAGAAAAGGAAGAAAAATACTGTTATCTACAAAAGGAAAACTTAGTCACTATGATTTTGAGTTTAAGGGTAATGATAATTTAATTGTTGGAAGAGAAAGTGCGGGAGTACCAGATTACGTTCACAAACAATCTGACCAAATAATAAGAATACCAATGAACAGTTCCGCAAGATCTTTAAATGTTGCCGTGTCTTCAGCTATAGTTATTTCTGAGGCAAACAGACAGTTAAAACTATTTTGAAATGTTAAATAAAAAAAAGATAACTAAAGCATGGTTCAAGGGATTGCAGGATCTAATCTGTGAGACTGTACTTGAACTCGAAAAAAAAAATGGATCAAAAGCAAGGTTCAAAACTAATAAATGGAAAAAAGGTGAATATAGAATAATTAAGGGAAATGTAATCGAAAAAGGCGGTATAGCATTTTCAAATGTAACAGGTACCTTTCCAAAAGAATTTGCAAAACAAATTCCAGGAACTGAAAAGAATAAAAAATTTTGGTCCACAGGAGTATCTGTAGTGCTTCACCCAGCAAATCCAAAGGTTCCTGCATTACATTTCAATACTCGGCACATAATAACGGGTAAAAATTGGTTTGGTGGCGGTATTGACGCCACTCCATGTTTTAAAGACGCTAAGTTAAAGAAACAATTTCATAATAAATTAAAAACAATGTGTGAAAATCATAATAAATCTTATTACAAAAATTATAAAAAATGGTGTGATGAATATTTCTATTTACCCCACAGAAAAGAAATAAGAGGAATTGGCGGAATATTTTTTGACTATAAAATGGATGATTGGAAAAAAGATTTTGATTTTGTTAAGGACGTTGGCTTAACTTTTAATGATATTGTAAAAGAAATAATAAGCCAAAAAATGAATGAAAAGTTCACAAAAAAAGATAAAGAAATTCAGTTATTGAAACGTGGGAGGTACGTGGAATATAATCTTTTATACGATCGAGGAACAAAATTTGGCTTAAACACTGGTGGTAATATTGATGCAATTTTAATGTCAATGCCTCCTAATGCTAAATGGAAATAAAAATGGAAACTGAACCAATTACATCAAATGGCGCAAAAAAACTTCAAGATGAATTAAGCGATTTGATAAATAATAAAAGACAAAAAGTAATTCAAGCCATTGCGGAGGCGAGAGAGCACGGCGATTTAAAGGAAAACGCAGAGTACCATGCGGCAAAAGAGGAGCAAGGTCACATTGAGGGTCGTATTCAGGAAATTCAATTACTATTAGCTAATGCAGAAATCATTGATATTTCAAATATTCCTAAAAATCAAAAAACTGTAGTCTTTGGTGCAACTGTTGAAGTTGAAGATATTGATAATGATACAAAGACAAAGTTTCAAATTGTTGGTGATGATGAAGCAGATATTGAATCGGGTCTGCTATCTTACAGATCACCTGTTGCTAAAGCATTAATTGGAAAAGAAAAAGGCGATTTCGTATCAGTTTCAACGCCAAAAGGAGAGAAAAACTACGAGATTAAGAAAATTTTATATAAGTAAAAAAAATTATTTTTTTGATTGAACGATTGCTTTAAGCCTCTCAATTAATGAAAACTTATCATCAATAAAATCATTTTCTGCCCACCAGTCTTCAACCTCTTTTAAGATGTCTCCAACCATTGGGCCTTGAGATATTCCCATGTTTATTACATCTTTGGCTGTTAGAGCAAAAGATGGCTTCTCCCAGCTTTGAGCAACTTCATATAGAGATCTCCAATTTACTTCATTTTTATTATTTGTATCCTTAGCCCAATTAACAAGTATTTGTTTTTGAAAA
This sequence comes from uncultured Pelagibacteraceae bacterium, assembly GCA_902590345.1. Classification (GTDB taxonomy): domain Bacteria; phylum Pseudomonadota; class Alphaproteobacteria; order Pelagibacterales; family AG-422-B15; genus CACNXQ01. Next base: position 22,117 of record CACIWK010000003.1, read on the forward strand.
CCGTCACGACCTAATAGATAAAGTAAATATCTAACTTCTTTCATTGACATATAAGAAACGATTTTTTTATTCAGTGTGCTTAATTTCAATAAGTCAGTAGAGTCTGATTTTGATAAAGGTAATTTTTTTATGATAGTATTCGCTTTATCCAACGAGTTTTCAATTAGAGTACTTAATCTCAATATTGGATCAATTGAAAGAGATATTCTACTTTCTATTTCAATTAAATTTACAAATGCATCATTTATGCTAGTGCCATCAAAATAAACATCAAGCAAACCTATTTCACTCATTGCAGATATTGCATGATTTGGAGCATTTAGACTTAGAATTGACTTTAGTTCATTCCATTGCCTTTCCTTAGAAACAACTGATAACTTATCAAGATTTGCTTTTATTGTTTTCATCACCTCTGCGTCAGGAGATATATCGCCAAATAATGCTAAAAAACGAAAATACCTTAGTATTCTAAGGTAATCTTCTTTTATTCTTTCATCTGGATTTCCAATGAAACGAACGACTCTGTTTTCTAAATCTGTTTTACCATCTTTAGGGTCTATTAAATTTCCACCCTTATCTAAATACATTGCATTTATTGTAAAATCTCTCCTTAAAGCATCTTCCTCTAAACTATTTGAGAATGAGACTTGAGCATGTCTTCCATCAGTAAAAATATCGTTTCTAAAAGTTGTAATTTCAAACTTTCTTTCATTTATTATTGCTGTAACCGTTCCATGATCTATTCCTACATCAATAAATTTAATATTTTCTTTATTGAGTATTTCGGTAATAGTCTTTGGTTTCAAAGAAGTAGCAAAATCAATATCTGTGACTTCTCTATTTAAAAGTGCGTCTCTGATACAGCCCCCTACAACATAAATACTATTTTTTTGATAGGTTTCAAAAAGATCAAAAACTTGCGCAACATCGTTTTGTTCTAGGATTGATGAAAATCTACTCATAAGACAGATTATTTATATTATTTTAGAATTTGATAAAGATTAATCAACATTCCAGCGGTTGCTCCCCAAATATTGTAATCTTTATAAGGTAAAACGTAATAGTCATATTCATATTTTTTATTGTTTACCTCATATGTGGCACTTTCTTTCTTATGATTGTTTGAGTCCATTAAGAATTCTAAGGGGAGAAAAAATATTTCATCCACTTCATTTTGATTTGCCTTTAGATAAGAGTAATCAGATACTATAGATACAATTGGCATGATCCTAAATCCTGTGCCAGTTATATATACATCTAGATTTCCTAACACATTTACATCATCAGATTTTAAACCAACTTCTTCGTTAGCCTCTCGTAAAGCAGTTTCTATTGGAGACGTATCATTTTTTTCAATTTTACCTCCAGGAAAACTAATTTGTCCTGCATGATCTTTTAAATTATCCAGTCTTTTAGTTAATAATATTTTTACTTCATTATTTGAATAACATATGGGTACAAGTACAGCTGATGGATTTAGTTTAGCTTTATCTTTTTCAGCTTCTGCCAGAGGGTGATGATGTCTTGTTAAAAAATCATTTGTAAGTATTTCAAAATACTCATGAGATATCTTCTCTGGACCATCAAATAAATCCCTCAATTTATCTAAAGGCATCATTCTTTTTCAACTTCATGAATATTGAAACATTCACCCATACTTTCTATAACTAAGCATTTTTTATCATCAACTATCTTCTCCTCTGCAAGATCCACTAATTCATAAAAAACTGATCTGGATAAAAGTGCATGGAGATTTTTTCTGATCAGGATATAAGGTGACGGTTCTGAATTTTCTCCAATTTTAATTGTTAATGGATTCTCTTTAGAGAGAAGAATTTCTTCATTGAGGTTTGTTTTAAATAGATAGCCAGTTTTACTACTTATCTCAACTTTATTAAGGGACACAGCAACAAACGGTGCATCTTCAACCTGAATTCTAACTTTCTCAACGGGTGTAACTAAGTAGTAGCATGAATCTTCATCTAATCTTAAGATGCTTGAGAAAAGTTTAACCATCGCAGGTCTTTTTATTTCAGAGCCCATGTAAAACCATTTTCCATTTCTTAAAATCTTCATGTCAATATCACCACAAAATGGAGGGTTCCATTTTTCTACAGGCGGCAGTGATTGCTTATTTTTTTTGCTGAAACTATAAATTGTTTCTAGTCCTTTTAAATTTACTGGATTATCGTTCATGCTTCACTTGAATTTATAATTAATGGATTTATCAATATTTTTCATTATAAAACTTCAATAATCTTTTTAATTAGATAATATTCTCAAGATATAATTAATAATTTTGGAGGTATACTATGCAAAGCGTGGATGTAAAGGATTTAGAAAATTATAAAGGTAAAGATATGGGACATTCAGATTGGATGTCAATTGATCAAAATAGAATAAATTTATTCGCCGATGCAACTGATGATCATCAGTGGATTCATGTTAATGAAGAAAAAGCCCAAAAAGAACTTCCTACTAAAAGCACAATTGCACATGGTTTCTTAAGCCTTTCTCTATCAGTACCGTTGGCTGGTAAAATCTGGTCAGTTACAGGGGCCAAAATGATGATTAATTATGGCTTAAATAAAGTAAGATTTATTAATATGGTTCCAGTTAATTCCCGTGTGAGAATGGGAATAAAAATTAAAGAGGTAAACAAATTGGATAACGGCGGAACGCAGGTAATCAGTGAGGCTACTCTCGAAATTGAAGGACAAGACAAACCAGCATATGTTGCAGAACAAATCATGGTAGCATTTCCTTAAAAATGAGTGATAAATCATTTCCTGATCCAGATGCAAGTTCAATTAATTTAAACACTGAGATAATTAAGCTTTTAACCTGGAACGTATGGTGGAAATTTGAAAACTATAAGGAACGAGAAAATCTAATCATTTCTGAAATCAATAATTCTTGTCCAGATATTTTGTGTCTACAAGAAGTGTGGGAAGAAACTGATGAAAGTCAGGCTAAAATAATCGCAGATCAACTTGGGTATAACTATATCTTTGAGAAATCATTTGAATTTGATGGTGTTGCATTTGGAAATGCAATCATTACTAAATTCCCAATCAATTCTCACCATACTGTAATGTTTGAGACTGAAGCAGAGAAAGATGAAAAAAGATTTTTGCTTCATCTCTCATTAAAATATAAAAGTGAGACGATAAACGTTATTTGCACTCACCTTAATTATAAATATGAACATCAGCAAGTAAGAGAAGATCAAGTAAATCAAATAATAGAATACATTAGTAAATTAGAACAATCAAAATTCCCTATAATTTTGTGCGGAGATTTCAATGCGGATCCAGAAAGTGATGAAATTAGAAAGATTACTGGTTTAACTAAGCCAGTAAACGATATCGTTTTAAGAGATGTATGGAAATTGACAAATAGAAATGATCCTGGTTACACTTGGTCAAACAGCAATGATTGGGCAAAAAAAACTTTAGAATATAATCGACGAATTGATTACATATTTTTAGGTAAACCTGGACCTAATGGTCTGGGTCATCCAATTGAGTGCAACCTTGTCGGCACAGATAAAAATAAATTTTTTCCAAGTGATCACTTTGGATTACTGGCTCATTTGGTCGGTATGAACTGATGAGTATTTTGTTATCCATTTTTTTAGGTGGAGGCGTCGGAGCTTTATTGCGTTTTCTTATAAGTGAACAGACTGATCGATTATTTTTAAGTTCATTTCCATTTGGAACAATAGTTGTCAATGTTCTTGGGGCATTTTTGATGGGATTAGTCGTTAGTTATTTTGCAGATAAAGTTAATATATCCCAAAATATAAAAATGTTTTTAACTATTGGTTTCCTCGGAGGTTTCACGACCTTTTCAACTTTTAATTTGGATTTTTATCAATTATTCAGCAACGGAGAAATTTTAGCCTCGCTTTTATATCTGTTTGTGACATTCACATTTACGGTTATAGCTTTTTATCTTGGGCTAAGTTTATTCAAATTTCTTTAAATTATTTATTACGTCTTCTTAACATAAATTCAGCAAGCCCATCGTAACCTTTCTCAATCATCATTTTCGCTGATGCAACATTTTGAACTTGATCAAGAGGCTTTATTTGATGAGCAACAACTGTGGTATTCATAAATTGTGCAGCAGAACAAATAGAGATAATTTCGGATATAACTTTTTCATCAAAGCCATATTCTAATATAGCAGTTACATCTTCTTCAGTAATTGAACGAATGTCTTCATTTACTTTGTGAGATAATTTTAGAATTGGCTTATACTTAGCTTCTATTTGTGATTGTTCAATATCATTCATAAAATCTAGGTCATTCTTGTCTCTTAAAATTTTCTTTGATATTTCAACATGAATATTCTTGCAGTACCCACAGCCGTTTAATCCTGAGACATAGGCGAATATCATCTCTTTAATATGTGTTGGTAATAGTGTTTCTTGTCTCATTAGAGACTCTAAATAAGCCACATAATGTTTCTGATAGCCCCAGTTATCTAAAAAGACATCATATACTGATTTATACTTATTTAAAAAATTACTCATATTTTTGATCCTAATTGGCTGGGGCGGGAGGATTCGAACCTCCGAATGCCGCTACCAAAAAGCGGTGCCTTACCGCTTGGCCACGCCCCAACGCTATATAATTATTTAATTTAAGAAAAAGATTTTGCAATCTTTATATTAACCTCGTTAGATATGTCCACCAATTGGGGTGTTCTTCAGATATCCTCTGTATTGCATCCTCCGCCTTTTGTTTATCTTTATAAACAGTAAAATATGCAGAGCCACTTCCTGTCATTCGTTCATACTTACAATTTATATCATTATCTAAATATTCTCTTATTTTTTTCATTTCTTGATTAGCAAGAAGTGCCGTTTTTTCCAATTCATTTGATGTACCTTTTAGAATTCCGTCTAAGTTAGTATCTTTATTGTATGAGAATTTTTCTCCACTTAGATTAGAATGTTTATTAAAAATATCCTTAGTACTATTTTGAACATTTGGAAATACAATTAGAAAATGCTTATCCGAATTGATTTTTAACCTTTGATCAACATTCCCTTTTCCAGAAATAAGTGCAGATCCCTCATCAATAAAAAATTCAATGTCTGACCCAAGATTTCTTGCAATTTCAGTTGAGCTTGAATTATCTAACAAATTGGATCTTATTAAATATTTAATTATTTCTGCGACATTTGATGAACCGCCACCTAAACCCGATCCCACTGGTATATTTTTTACAACATGAATAGCAAATGATTTCTGCTTTAAATAATTCTTATCAATTAAATAATTAAATAATTTAGAAATATGATCATTGGATCCCACTTGGTCTCCAAAAGGGCCATTATATGAGATACTAAATGAGCTTTCATCTTTTATTCTTATCTCATCATAAAGATCGATCCTTGATAACACTGAGTTTAATTCGTGAAAACCAGTATCAAGTTTGTCTACTACATTTAAGAAAAGATTTATTTTTGCGTAGGATTTTATGGTATTTAACAACGTACTTAGATTCCTTTAAGTAGTTTGATTTTAACTTTGTCCTCAAATATATTTTCCTGATCTAAATCTATAGCTTTCTGCCAATAAAAACGTGCTTCAAGTTCATTTCCCAGCTTCCAGAGCACATCACCATAATGATCATTTACAGTAGGATCGTATGGCATCATATCTAAAGAAAACTCCAACAAAGATAGAGCTTCATTATACTTACCAACTTTAAAATAATACCATGCAAGGCTATCAACTATGTATGGATCGTTTGGTTTCAATTCCATTGCTTGTTCTATCATAACTTTAGCCTCGGATATATTTTGATCCATATCGATATAAGAATATCCTAAATAATTGAGAACATCTGCTTGATCTTCAGATAGTTTCAATGATCTTTTTAAATTCTTTTCAGCTAACTTCCAATTTTTAGAACGTTCATGAACAATTCCAATATTAAAGTAAACTTCCCAAATGTTTTCTTTATCAAATTTTTTACCAAGCTTTAATGCATGATCATAGTTATCAATTGCATCAGACCAATTCTTCTCATAGCGGTGATAATTTCCTAGTGAAAGGTAAGCTTCAAAGCTATCATCAACCTCCACAAAGGTATTTAAATTTTGAATTGCTTTTTCATTGTTGCCCTCGTAGCTATATGCATCTGAAATTTGAATTGCGGCAAAATTACCGAGATAATGCTTCTTTGGAATATAACTCAGCACCTCTCTTGCTTTATCATGATTTTCCAACTGATTAAGAAAAGAGGCAAATATATACTTGATCTCATGTAAATTAGGAGAGGTGTCAATTGCTAGTTGATATAACATATGTGCGAGTTCTTCATTTAAATCCTCAATCAAAAGCTGTGAATTAAATAAAACCACTCCTATTCCTTGAAGAGGGTTTTGAATAATCCTATTTTTATTTGAAGTTAAAAATTTATTTTGAAATTCTTCATCATATGAAGACAAAAACTCATCTGCAAAAGCATCTTTCTTCTCAATCAAATTATTTCGATGTAGAAAATTATAATATAGACGTAAAACGTATAAATCTCTTTGTACTGATAAAGATTGGTCATAAAAAACCTCCGCTAATTCAATCTCATCAGCATAGTCATAAATTAGTGCTTTATGCACAAGTGTTAGGTGTTGATGTTCGCCTGTGGAAATTAAATCGATTAGCGCCATACTTTTATCTATTGTGTTACTATCGGCCCATACCCAAGCTCTAAGCAGTCGTACAAACGTGCTATCAGATAAATTCCCTCTCCAAATACTTGCAAAACTTTGATCAGCAAAACCTGGCTTATAAGAGTTTAAGTAAGAAATCCCATTAACAAGATGACCTTGTGGTGATTGATTATTCATACAACATGAATTCACATTTTTATCACAGCCTGCTTTTGCAAGTTTGAAAGAGTAGTTATTTGCACTAAGCAAATCTCCATCCAAGATACTAAGCAACAACAGTCTATCTAAAGCAAGTAAATCGTTTGGATTCGATCTGTGCAGCCTTTGATAATATCTCTTAGTTGTGCTGTAGTCATTTGAGTCACTAGAAATTTTTGCAACCAAGTAATCGCCCACCTGAGGCGGAATAAATTGTGCTGCATGAAGATTAATGCTTGAGATGTTAAATATTAGTAAAAATATAATTGTTCTTATAAGCATAGACTTATGCTTTACATATTCGCATATTTTGGGCCACCGCCACCCTCTGGTGTTACCCAATTTATGTTTTGAGACGGTTCTTTAATATCGCATGTTTTGCAGTGTATGCAGTTCTGACTATTAATTACAAATTTTGGATCTGAACCATCATCATTTCTATGAACTTCATAAACACCTACTGGACAGTACCTTTGAGAAGGCTCATCAAACTTTTCTAACGTGTAACTAATTGGTAATTCTTTATCCTTCAATTGAAGGTGAACAGGTTGATTTTCAGTATGATAAGTTCCAGTAAGAAATACCGAACTAGCCCTATCAAAAGTTAAAACGCCATCTGGTTTTGGATAATTTATTTTTTTTGCTTCTTTTGCATCTTCTAACGTTTCATGATCAGCATGTTTATGCGATAGAGTAAAAGGAAGCTTTCCCATAAATAACCACTGATCAATTCCTGTAAGTAAAATACCAAGGATATTTCCAAACCTTGTAAAGAAAGGTTTAACATTCCTAGCAGATTTTAATTCGCTATAAACCCAACTCTTTTTGAATAAAGCCTCGTAACAAGATAGATCATTGGACTTACCCGAAAGGAATTCATTAATAGCTTCAGCAGCAATCATTCCACTTTTCATGGCAGTATGAGTTCCTTTTATTTTTGGCATATTTAACGTACCGGCATCACAGCCAATTAATAATGCGCCGGGCATGTGCATCTGAGGCAGACTTTGTATGCCACCCTCAATCAATGCTCTGGCACCGTAGGATACTCTTTTTCCGCCACTTAACATTTTTTTTATTGCAGGATGTGTTTTAAACCTTTGAAACTCTTCAAAAGGTGACAAATACGGGTTCTTATAATCAAGTCCAACTACATATCCCAAAAATATTTGATTATTTTCTGCATGGTAAACAAAACTCCCTCCATAGGTTTTATTGTCTAAGGGCCAACCGGTTGAATGAAATACTAAGCCTTCATCATGATTTTCTTCAGGTACTTCCCATATTTCTTTCAAACCAATTCCGTACTGTTGTGGGTCTGAATTTTTTGCGAGTTCAAACTTCTCTATTAATTGCTTACCTAAATGGCCTCTACACCCTTCAGCAAATACTGTTGTTTTTGCGTGTAGCTCAATACCAGGCTCATAGGAATCTTTTTTTTCATTATTTACGTTCAGTCCCATGTCATTTGTGGCCACGCCTCTTACTTTTCCATCTTCATCGTACAAAATTTCAGAAGCTGCAAAACCAGGATATATTTCAACTCCTAAGTTTTCAGCGATTTGTCCAAGCCATCTACACATATTCGCAAGGCTAGCAATGTAATTTCCTTTATTATGTTGAACAGGTGGTAATAAAAACGAGGGAACAGTAAAATGAGATTTTTCAAAAAGAAATAAAAACTTTTCTTTTGTGACTTTTGTTTTCAGAGGACAGCCGTCTATAGTTTTCCAATCTGGAAGTAGCTCATCAAGAGCTCTTGTTTCAAATACATTTCCACTTAATATATGAGCGCCAACCTCAGATGCTTTTTCTACAATGCAGACATTAATTTCTGGGTTTATTTGTTTGAGTTTTATCGCGGTTGAAAGTCCTGAAGGACCTGCACCCACGATTACAACATCGTACTCCATTGATTCTCTTTGCTGAATAGTATCCATAATTAACTATATATTTAGTTTATAGGTATTATAATTCAATTTGTTTATGACCGATGCAAAAGTTCAAAACACTCTAAAGCAGCTCAACCACCTAAAGATGAGTGGGGTGAATGAAAACATTGGAAATTCGCCAAAAAATCGCTACGGAACTAAAAAATCATTGAAATCAAAAACTAGTGACAGCTCTATATCTGTTAATAACTCATCGATTGAGGATCAAAAAACTATCAACTCACTAGAATCATTAGATTCATTGAAAGACTTCATGGCAAATTATGACAAATGTAAGCTTCACGAAAGTGCAACGAATATGGTGTTTTCTGATGGAAACCCAAAATCAGAAATTATGCTTATTGGTGAAGCTCCTGGCCATGATGAGGATATTCAAGGAAAACCCTTTGTTGGTAGAAGCGGTAAACTCTTAGATAAAATGCTTGAGGCGATAAACCTTAATCGAGAAAAGGTATATATTGCAAATATTGTACCTTGGAGACCTCCTAATAACAGACGGCCAACAGATGAAGAAATAGATATGTGTCTGCCAATGATTAAGAAACACATAGAGTTGATTAATCCTAAAGCAATATTGCTATTAGGATCAACAGCGACTTATGCACTTATTAGAAATACTGAAGGAATAACAAAGATTAGGGGTAAATGGGTAGATATTGAAATTAACAAAAAACAATATCCCACCCTGCCCACTTTTCACCCTGCTTTTTTATTAAGGCAACCTGGACAAAAAAAATATTCGTGGGAGGACTTAAAAAGTCTTAAGAAAAAAGTTGAATCATAATTTTAACGATCAAATCAATTTGTTGGATTTTGAAAAAAATTTTAATTGTCCAGTTGCTGGTGTTGATGAGGTAGGACGTGGTCCTTTAGCGGGACCAGTAGTGGCAGCAGCAGTAATTTTGGATAAAAACAACCTTCCTGCAGGTATTAGAGACTCAAAAAAAATATCAAAAAATAAAAGAGAAATAATTGCAGAAAAAATTAGATTAAACAGTCATTATGCATATGGAGAGGCGTCAGTAGAAGAAATTGACAATTTAAATATTTTACAAGCTTCGTTACTTGCAATGAAAAGAGCTATTGAGTCTCTAAAAATAGTGCCATCAATGTCTCTTATTGATGGAATATATACGCCTAAAGTTGATTTAACATGCAAACCAATTGTTAAAGGTGACAGTAAATCAATTTCAATTGCTGCAGCTTCAATTCTAGCCAAAGTTTACAGAGATAAGATTATGACTAAGCTTGCTAAAAGATATCCTGAATATTCATTTGAAAAAAATTCAGGATATGGAACAAAAGAGCACCTTTCGGCTCTGAAATCTCATGGAATTACCCCTATCCATCGAAAAAGTTTCAAACCCGTCTACAATATATTGAATTAAGAAAATAAATTAAGTTATTGATTCTAAATATTATTGACCTCGATTCTATTTTGAATCATATTACTGACCATGAAATCGGTCGATGAAAGTCTTGTCGCAAAGACTAATAAAATTTTATGTGGTGACACAGTCGAGGAGTTGAGAAATTTACCCGACAATTGTATAGATCTAATCTTTGCCGACCCTCCTTACAACTTGCAATTGGATCAAGAGTTGCTTCGACCTAATAACTCCAAAGTATCAGCTGTTGACGATGAATGGGACCAGTTCGAAAGTTTTGAAGAGTACGATAATTTTTCTGATCTTTGGCTCAAAGAAGCTAAAAGAGTGCTCAAACCAACAGGAACTATATGGGTGATAGGCTCATATCATAATATATTTAGAATTGGTTACATAATGCAAAATTTAGGTTTTTGGATTTTAAATGATGTTATCTGGCAAAAGGCAAATCCAATGCCAAATTTTAGAGGAAAAAGATTCACTAATGCTCATGAAACTATGATTTGGGCAAGTAAAGATAAAAACTCAAAAAAATATACATTTAATTACGAAGCGATGAAGTCACTAAATGAAAACATGCAGATGCGCTCAGACTGGTTCTTACCTATTTGCAGTGGCCATGAAAGATTAAAAAATAAATTAGGAAAGAAAGTACATCCTACGCAAAAACCTGAGGGATTATTGCACAGAATAATTGTTTCATCTTCAAATCAGGGTGAACTTATACTTGATCCTTTCTTTGGAACAGGAACAACTGGTGCTGTAGCAAAAAGGCTTGGAAGAAAATACATTGGTATTGAAAAAGATAAAAATTATATAAGAGAAGCTAGGAATAGAATTGAAAAAGTAAGTATTTATGAAAATAATTCACTAACATTAACTCAATCTAAAAAATCTGAACCAAGAATACCTTTTGGCTGGTTAATTGAACGAAAACTGATCGAACCTGGAACAATTTTATATGATCAAAAAAGAAAATACTCCGCAAAAGTTAGAGCAGATGGTTCTGTTGTTAGTGAGAAAAACTCTGGATCAATTCATCAAATTGGCGCAGAAGTTCAGTCTGCAAACGCGTGTAATGGTTGGACTTTTTGGCACTTTGACGTTGAAGGTGAACTCAAACCGATTGACATATTAAGACAAAAAATCAGATCTGAATTAAATTAAGCAGATTAAGTGCCTTCTTGCTCATCGTTGTGACCGCATATTCATTTAATTTTTTTAAATCCACCCACTTTAGATCATCCTTATTAAATAGGATCTGACTGTTATTAATATTGGATTTATAAACAGTATTTTTGAGATCAATGTGACTAAAGGAGTGCTTGAATTCAACATTTGTTTTTTTCCATTTAGCATTCGGTATAGGGGTGCTCTTTTTATTAAACTTTACAGGTTTCACTTTCCAATTAGTAGATGGAATTTCCCATTGATTTGTAAGAATCTTTTTACCAATTCTTTTCTTTAAAAGAATTTTAGAATTATTATGAATTGTAAGAAATGAAATACAATTTAGCTTCTGTTTTAATGGCTTGCTTTTTATAGTTGGAATAAGATTTACCGTATTTTTTTTATGGGCTGAGCATTTACTCTTGAGACAGCAATTGTGACAATCTGAATTTTTAGGCTTACATATTATTGCCCCTAACTCCATAACTGCTTGCGTGTAATACCTATTTTTCGAATTGGGACAAATTCTTTCCGCAATTTCAGCGATTTTTTTTTCAAAACTTTTATCATTGCCACGAATTTCATAATACCTTGCTATTACTCGCTTTACATTTCCATCAATTGCTACCGCTTTTTTATTAAATGCAATTGAACTTATTGCAGCAGATGCATATTCTCCAATGCCGGGTAGTTTAATTAGATTAATTTTATCTTTTGGAATTTTTCCGTTGTAATCTTCGTCTATAATTTTTACAGTTTTTAGCAAGTTTTTTGCTCTTGAGTAGTAACCTAGACCTTGCCAAAAAAGTAAAACGTCTTCAATTTTTGCGTGAGATAACTTTTTTAATGTTGGCCATTCATTAATAAATTTTTTGAAATATGGTATTACTGTCGCCACTGTCGTTTGCTGCAACATAAATTCACTTACAAGAACTCTATATGGATAATCCTTATGTCGAATATTCTTTCTCCAGGGTAGTTCTCTTTGATTTTTTTCATACCACTCAAGTAATTTATTTGAAAAAAATTTGTCTTTACTTGTCATTTTCGTGTTACTTTATTTTTTATGTTTCAAAAGAAATTAAAAGGCCCTCAAATATTATCAAATCTTCTTCCAGAAGAAGCAAAGAAAATCCTTAAATCAAGAGGTTTTTCAGAGTTAGAACTCTTAGCAAATTGGGAGAGAATTGTAGGCATAAAATTTGCAAAATTAACCATTCCATTACGGCTTAAAATAGGTAAGAGCAGTGAAAAAAATAATGGTAAATTAATTGTTAAAGTTGATAGAAGTGTGGCTTTTGCGTTTGAGCACGAGCGAGAGAAAATAATTAAAAAAATTAATCTTTTTTTTGGCTATGAAGTGATCAACAAAGTTGAAATAATACAAGAATCAATCAAGATTAAAAAAACAATTAAAATCAATAAATTAGAAAGTGATATTAAGAGCCAAAGTAAGAATTATGATGAACTAAAAAAATATCCTGATCTTAGAAGAAACTTTGAAAAAATCGCTTCAAAAATTTTAAAGTCCTAATTCAAACAAAATTTTCTGCTACTCCAACAGAGTAATAAATCCTATTAAAATAAGGAAAAATTGAGTATATTCAACATGTTGTATATATATAAAAAAAACAAGCAAAATATGGGTTTTAAATCTAATTTTTTATTCAGTACTAGTTTTATTGTATTTCTATTTACGTTGATGTTTCCAATTAATGGATTGTATGCCAGCAGTACATTAAAGGGTATGCAGTTAGGTGATAGCGACGCACCAGTGAAAATTATTGAATATAGATCGCTCACTTGCAGTCATTGCGCAGACTTTAGTAATGACACCTTTGCAGAAATTAAAGAAAATTATATCGATAAAGGTAAAGTGAATTTTGAATTGAGACCTTTCGCTCTCAATGCGATTGATCTTAACGCTTTTAAATTACTTCATTGTGTTGATGAAAATGATTTTTTTGCAATGGACAAAATCTTGTTTAAAGATCAAAAAAAATGGATTGTAACTAATCAGAGCGATAAAGTACTAGAAAACAGCACTAATGCACTTAAGAATTACGGGGCCCTATTCGGCGTATCTGAGGAGGCGTTTAATAGCTGTATGGAAAATGAGAATATTACTGATTTTATACTGGAGCAGCGCATAGAGGGTGTTGAGGAGTATGATATATCTTCAACTCCAACTTTCATAATCAATGGTGAAATTTATGCAGGCAATATGTCGATTAATGAATTTGATGAAATAATTGAAAAAGAAATTAATTAATGAAATTTAAAAAAATAAAAATTTTAGGTTTTAAATCATTTGTTGATCCTACTGAATTAGACATCGATGAGGGATTAACAGGCATAGTTGGTCCTAATGGATGTGGTAAATCAAATGTTGTTGAGTCCCTAAGATGGTGCATGGGAGAAACCTCTGCAAAAAGCATGAGGGGTTCAGGAATGGAAGATGTAATTTTTTCTGGTACATCAGATAGACCAGCAAGAAATAATGCTGAAGTAACAATCTATCTTGATAACGAGGAAAGAAACGCGCCGTCTGAATTTAATGATCAAACTGAAATTCAAGTTAAAAGAAAAATAGAAGTTGAAAAGGGATCAGATTATAAAATTAATGGTAAAGACGTTAGAGCTAGAGATGTACAAAGATTATTTGCAGATTTATCTACAGGAGCTCATTCTCCATCCTTGATCAGCCAAGGACGCGTAGGTTCATTAATAAATGCTAAACCTATAGATAGACGCTCGGTATTAGAAGAAGCGGCAGGAATATCTGGGTTACATTCGCGAAGACATGAAGCAGAGCTAAAATTGAAAGGTGCAGAAACTAATCTTCAAAGGGTTAAGGATTTGATGAAACAATTAAATAATCAAATCAATAGTCTTAAAAAACAAGCTGAACAAGCTGAAACCTACCGCTCAGTATCGTCTGAAATTAACAAATTAGAGGGTATCGTTTTATTCCTAAAGTGGACATCTTTAAAAGAATCTTATGAAAAGTCAGATGAGAATTTAAGATCAAGTGAGTCTCAAATCCAAAAATTTACGTTGCAGGTAACTCAGGCTACTAATGAACAATTAAGAGCCAATGAGAAAATTAAGCCTTTAAGAGATAAAGAGATTGAGTCTGCGGCAAAATTAAATCGTATTAATCTCGAGAGAGAGTCATTGGATCATGAGGAAGAACGAATAAAAGAAGAAAAAAGAAATCTTGAAAACGTGATTCAACAAATAATCAGTGATAGTGAGAGGGAGCAGTTTCAACTGGAAGATGCTAAAAAAGACCTTGATTTACTTAATGCAAGAAAAGATCTCTCTAATAACGAAGAGTTTCAAGAAATAAACAATGAAACAATTGATCAGCTTAAGTCAGAAAAGGATACTTTGGAAACAGAGATTTCAAATCTTGAGCAACAAATAGAACAATATAATCAGATTAAAAATTCTAAAAGAGATGATTGGCAAGACACTTTGATTAAAGCAGAAAATTTGAAATCAAGGCAATCAACTTTAAAAGACGTAGAAGGTTATGATGATCCTGAGAAATGGACAAATATATTTAAAGAAAAATTTTACAATGATCTTGGTGAAATCAGTGAGAAAGTGGATCAAGCAAGCAATATTTCAGATGAAGCTAAGGCAAATTATGACAGAGCAAGTAATGAGGCAAAAAATGCAGCAACATTATCAATGGAATTAAGAGAAAAACTCAGACAAAAAGACGTTGAACAAAAACAAAGTGATTGGACATATGAATTTCAGAGATTGAATAAAACAATTAAGTCATCTCAAGAACAAATCGAAACATTGCAAAAAAGAAAAATAAAAACTGAGCAAGAGCTAGAGAAAATCTCTAACCGCCCAGAAGAAATTGCCCAGAGAAGAGGTCAATTAATTGAAACAAAAGGCTTTGCAGAGACAGAAAGACAGTTTGCAGCTGATCGTTTAGCTGAAGCTGATAATGAATTAAAAAAAATTGAGACTAATTTAAGAAAAGCCCAAAATGATCTCGCTAACATAAGAGAGTCTAAAGGAAGAACAGAAGCAACAAAAGAATTAGCTGAATCAAGATTAAAAGAATTAGAATACGAGTCAAAAGAGAAATTTAACTGTATTCCCAGTGAAATTGTAAATTCTCTCTCTATATCAGATGATCTTGAAACTATGAGAGCTAACCTCGAAAGAACTGAGATGAGACTTGATCGACTTAAGCAGCAGCGTGAAACAATGGGTGCTGTGAATCTAAGGGCAGATTTGGAAACAAAAGAAATAGATGAAGAACTTGAAAAAATGACCACTGAAAAAGAAGATTTAGAAAACGCAATCAAAAAAATGAGGGAATCTATAGAAGATTTAAATAAAGAAGGTAGAACAAGACTGCTTGGAGCGTTTAAAACTGTAAACACACATTTCAAAGAAGTTTTTGTAAAATTATTTAACGGTGGAAAAGCGCACCTTGAACTTATAGACTCTGATGATCCACTTGAAGCAGGGCTTGAAATGATGGTAAGTCCACCAGGTAAAAAACTTCAGTCAATGTCATTGTTATCTGGTGGGGAACAGGCACTAACAGCATTATCTCTAATCTTCGCTGTATTTTTAACAAATCCTTCGCCAATTTGTGTACTTGATGAGGTTGATGCGCCACTGGATGATGCAAACGTCGATAGATTTTGTGGTCTTTTAGATGACATTACAGAAAAAACGAATACCAAGTTCTTAATTATAACTCACCACGCGCTCACAATGTCGAGAATGGATAGATTGTTTGGAGTAACCATGGCTGAACGAGGCGTCAGTCAAATTGTCTCTGTAGATCTTAAAAAAGCTGAAGAGATTGGAGCTGTTGCCTAGTATATTGAAGATGAATAATGATGCTAATTCTCTTGAAAATAGAATAAAAAAAGCAAAAGAAGGCCAGTCTATTAAAGAAGCTAAAGCCCCCAAACCATTCGGTAAAATCATGAAAGTAGTGGTTGAAATTGTCGCAGCAATGGCTGTTGGACTAGGAATTGGTTTGCTGATTGACAATTATTTTAATACAAGACCCATCTTCACATTAATTTTCTTTCTCTTAGGTAGTGCAGCAGGAATTCTTAACGTTTTTAGGGTTGCAAAAAGTCTTCAAAATAACTAAAAAATATATCGATGGCTGCTGATAATCCTATAGATCCTATACACCAATTTGAAATATCAAAAATTGCAGATATCCAGTTAGGTGGTATTGATATTTCATTTACAAACTCTTCTTTATTTATGGTATTCGCGCTGGCTGCAACAATGGCACTATTTGTTATTGGTCTTTCTAAAAAATCAATCATACCAAACAGAATGCAGATGTTATCAGAACTTTCTTATAACTTCATTGCGAACATGTTACGAGACCAGGTAGGTGATCAAGGAAGGGCTTATTTTCCTTTCATATTTTCATTATTTATGTTTATTTTCTTTTGCAATTTTATAGGTCTAATACCGTATACCTTTACTGTAACAAGTCACTTAATTGTAACTTTCGCTTTTGCTGGTCTTATATTTATTGCAGTCACAATAATCGGCTTTGTAAAAAATGGATTAGGATATTTAAGAATTTTTTATCCATCTGGTATTCCAATTTTTCTAGCACCTCTCATTGTTCCAATTGAAATCATTTCATACTTATCAAAACCTATCAGTTTATCAGTCAGACTTTGTGCAAACATGCTAGCGGGTCACAGCATATTAAAAATATTTGCCGGATTTATTGTAATGCTTGGCTTTTTAGGATTTGCACCATTAATTTTTTTAGTCGTGTTATATGCATTAGAAACTCTTATTGCGGCACTCCAGGCATATATTTTTACAATTTTAACATGTATATATCTTAATGATGCCCTTCATCCGGATCATTAGTATTTACAACAACGAAAGGAAAAAAAATGGAAGTAGAAGCAGCTAAACTTATCGGCGCAGGATTGGCAACAATTGGAGTTGCAGGTTCAGGAGCTGGTATCGGAACAGTATTTGGGGCTTACGTCTCGGGTATATTTAGGAATCCTTCAGCGGCACCACAGGCGTTCGGACAAGTTCTATTAGGATTTGCACTTGTTGAGGCGATTGCTTTATTTGCTCTTGTAATAGCTTTCTTAATTTTATTTGGATAAGAAAAGTGAAAATCTTATTAAAAGCTTTTCTATTAACTGCGCCAATTAATTTTGTATATGCTGCAGAAGGCCAGAAATCTGCTGGTCTTCCGCAGATGGATATTGCTACATTTCCATCTCAATTATTTTGGCTTGTAATTACGTTTTCACTTTTATACCTGTTTATGTGGAAATTTGTAATACCAAGGTTAGGCGCAACAATTGAAGAAAGAAGAGATAAGATTTCAAATGACATCAATGATGCTGATAATCTTAATACAGAAGCAACTGATATATTAAAAAAATATGATGAGCAAATGGCAAATGCATCACAAGAATCAAATGAGATTATCACTAATTCTAAAAAAGCAATGCTTGATCATTTAGAAACGCTTAAAAAAGAAAATGAAGAAAAAGTTAACTCCCTAATCTCTGAGTCTCAGGCTAAAATAAAAGCTCAAGAAGAAAAATCTAAGATTGAAATAAGAAATGCAACGTTAGATACCGTTAAAGCTATTGTATCAAGATATATTGAAAATATTCCTTCAGATGAGGAAATAAATAAGAAATTAAACTAATGCTAGGAACTATTTAATGTCATCATTCTTTTCAGATCCATCGTCTTGGGTATTAGTAGCTTTTATAATATTTGTCATAATTGCGCTTGTAATTAAAGCGCCATCAATGATTGCGAAACTTCTTGATGGTGAAATTGATAAAATCAAATCTGAGTTAGATAATGCCCGAAAATTAAAAGAAGAAGCGAATTCTCTTTTAGCTGATTACGAGAGAAAGGTTCAGTCTGCTGATGAGGAAGCAAAAGCAATTATTGATCAAGCAAAGGAAATTGCAAAGAATCACGAAGAAGAGTCAAAGTTAAAAGCAGAAGAGTTTATTAAAAGAGCCGAACAGCAAGCCATAGAAAAGATATCAAGGACTGAAAAAATGGCTATATCAAAAGTTAATGACGAGATTGTAAATAACTCAGTAAATATTGCTGAGAAAATTATCTTAGAAAACATCAACGACCAAAGTGCAGATAAGCTTGTAAAACAATCAATCGATCAAATAAGTAAACTTAAGGTATAATTTATTATTTATATCTCTCTTTCTAAGCTATAAATAAATTATGGCAGTCTATACACACATATCTAGAGAAGAACTGGATCTTTTTACTGATCACTATAGTATTGAAAATATTCTTGAATTTTCAGGTATAAAAGGTGGAACTTCTAATTCAAATTATTTACTAAAGACTCTAGAAAAAAATTACATACTTACTATTTTTGAAGAAAGAACAAATCAGGATAATCTTCAATTCTTTTTTGATCTAATGAATCATTTGAATAAAAACAATGTAAAGTGCCCTGAGGTAATACAAGATAAAAAAGGAAATTATTCAAACTCAATTCAAAATAGGAAAGCTGTAATCACATCGTTCTTAAAAGGTAGGTCAATAGATCAAATTAAACCAATACACTGTGCGTCTTTAGGCTCCACTATCGCAAGAATGCATAAAGAATCAGCTAGACTTGAAATGACTAGAGAAAATGAGCTTGGATTTGTAAACCTCAACAGCTTAATTGAAACTTTAAAAAATTTTGACGATAATATAGACGCGCAGGTAATCGATTTAATCAATGAAGAATATACTTTCCTATCTGGAAACCTTGATCATAGTTTACCTTCAGGTATAATTCATGCAGATCTTTTTCCAGATAATATTTTTTTTGAAGGTAATGAGGTTACAGGTATAATAGATTTTTATTTTGCATGCACCGATTATTATGCTTACGAAATTGCTATCTGTCTAAATGCATGGTGTTTTGAGCCAAATAATAACGAATTCAATCCAACAAAAGCGAAACATTTATTGGGCAGTTACAATCAGTTGCGAGAATTTTCAGAGGAAGAAAAGAAAGCTTTACCTCTTCTTACAAGAGCATCATCTCTAAGGTATCTACTAACTCGTTTAATCGACTACTATTCGCATGATGATAATGAACTGATCCTTAAAAAGGACCCTAATGAGTATCTCACTAAACTCCAATTTCACCAATCCGTAAAAAAAGTAGGCGAATATGGCCTCTAAAAAGGTTGTTATGTACACCGATGGAGCTTGCTCAGGCAATCCGGGCAATGGAGGTTGGGGAGCTTACATTGAAATTGATGATAAGAAAATTGAGTTAAGTGGATCTGAAAATAACACCACAAATAACAGAATGGAATTAAAAGCAGTTATTTATGCTCTAGATTATCTTAATGAAAAAAGAGACATAATAATTTTCACTGACTCAAAGTATGTCATGCAAGGTATTCAGGAGTGGATAAAAAAATGGAAAACCAATGATTGGAAGACTGCACAAAAAAAAGACGTAAAAAA
Source organism: uncultured Pelagibacteraceae bacterium (assembly GCA_902590345.1). Lineage (GTDB taxonomy): Bacteria > Pseudomonadota > Alphaproteobacteria > Pelagibacterales > AG-422-B15 > CACNXQ01. The sequence goes on from CACIWK010000003.1 coordinate 42,027, forward strand.
TAAAGATCTTTGGGTTGAATTAGACAATCTGACCGATAAACACTCAATAAAATGGGAGTGGGTAAAAGGTCATTCAGGTGATTATGGAAATGAAATTGCTGATAAACTAGCGGTCGCTCAGATAAAAAGATAAATTATAGTAATTCCATCATTTTATTTGCTCCACTTACATCAACTTTACCACCATCAACTTCGACAAAAAACTTTTCAATAATTCCATCATTGACAAGTAGTGAGCATCTTTTTGTCTTGATCGATGTTCCAAATGTATCGGGATAGTCTGTACCTAATGATTTTGCAAACTCAGCCTTACTATCTGATAAAAATTTTATTTTTCCATTTGATCCAGACATTTCCTCCCATGCTGACATAGTAAATATGTCGTTAGTTGCAAAACATACTATTTCATCAACAGCTTTTTCTCTAATTTTGTCGGCATTCTCTATAAAGCCAGGTAAATGATTTCGAGCACATGTTGGTGTGAATGCGCCTGGTACACCAAAGATTACTATTTTTTTCCCTTTGCAGAAGTCCAATATCTTTAATGGTTGTGGACCTTTGTCCTTATTCATAAAAACTAAAGTTTCATTTGGTAATTCATTTCCAATTAAATCTGACATTTGACGACCATACTAAATTTATTCCTTAATACAAGATAAAAGTAAGTGGTTCTCCCACTTGCCATTAATTTTCAAATACTGTCTTACTAATCCTTCAATACAAAAATTATTTTTTTCAAGTGTCTTTAAAGAACGCTCATTCCTTGGTAGGCACGCTGCCTCTACTCTATGTAAATTCAATTCATCAAAAATAAATTCTTTGATAAGTTGTATTGACTCACTCATCAAACCTTTACCCATTTTAGTTTCACAAATCCAATACCCAATTGAGCAAGATTGAACTACACCTCTTTGAACATTATTTATATTAATTTCGCCAATCAAATTATTATTATTTTTTTCAAATATCAGAAAGGAATATGCATTATCATCTAATGCAAGTTTTTCAAAATATCTTACTCTTTTTACAAATGAACTTCTTTCAAGTTCATTTGGTGACCATGTAGGTTCCCACGGTTTTAAATATCTTTTATTTTTTTCTTTTAATGAAGACCATGATTTCCAATCTTTATAGTCAGGAGGTCTTAGGATTACGTTTTCACCTTTCCTCTCAAATGTTATCTTTTTTGGATAATAAGTTGTTAAAAATGACACTAGCTTAGCTGCTCCCTAATGAATTCTTTAATTCGACTTGTGTTATTTTCCATTTTATACATTTTTTCTTCAGCATCAAATAAGTAATTGTATTTACTCATTAAATTTAAATTTTCACCTATTGATTTTTCAACAACCTCAGAAAATTTTACAGGGTGAGCTGTAGCCAAAACAAAATTAAGCCTATCCATATCTTTTTCAAATCTTGATGCATCCAGTCCTGTAGCAGTGTGGGGGTCAATAACATATGAAAAATTATCTTTCACGGATTTGATTGTGTTTTGAACGATATCCATCGAAGAACTATTCGAGCTAAATACCTCTCGAACTTTTTCTAAATTTTCCTCAGATATTGATATTTTTCCACTTTCTTCAAAATTTTCCATTGATACTTTTGTTTCAGTATTTGATTGATTAAGTATATCAAAAAGTAATCTTTCAAAATTACTTGCTACCTGAATATCCATACTTGGACTTGATGTTTTTATGACTGTTTTAGATTCATATACTCCTGACTTCATAAATCTATTTAGAATATCGTTTTCGTTAGTAGCCACTATTAATTTATTGATAGGTAATCCCATTTTATATGAAACATAACCAGCATAAATATCTCCGAAGTTACCAGTTGGGACAGAAAAATTAACTTTATTGGAAGCTCTTTCAGTAAAATTAATAAATGTATAAAAGTAATATACTGATTGAATGATAATTCTTGCCCAATTAATTGAATTAACTGCAGATATATTATTATGCATACTATAATCTGTATCTTTCAAAATATCTTTAACAATTTTTTGACAGTCATCAAAAGTTCCTTCTACTTCACAAAGAAAAATATTTTCTTGATTAACAGTAGACATCTGTCTTCTCTGAAATTCTGAAATCCTACCCTTAGGATATAAACAGAAAATATTTATATTTTTGCTTTTTTTTACAGCATTTATAGCAGCTGATCCTGTGTCACCTGATGTAGCTACTATAAGATTTATTCTTTTCATTTCTTTTTCTAAAAAATGATCAAAAAGAGGGATAAGTAATTGCATTGCGAAGTCTTTGAAGGCTAAAGTTGGGCCATTGAATAGCTCCACGATTATTTCGTTTGCATTAAGCTCCTTGAATGATACACAGCCACTTTCTGTAAAGTTATTTGAATACGCTTCTTTAATAATCCTCTTCAATTGATCGGACTCTATTTCGTCACCAATAAATGGAGATAAAATAATTTCTGTTAAGTCCTCATAACTTACATTTCGATTAATATCTTTATGATTTATATTTGGCCAATTTTCAGGAATAAATAGGCCTCCATCATTTGCTAAACCAGCAAATAAAACTTCTCTAAACCCAAAGTAATCGCGGCCCCTTGTGCTTCTATATCTCATTTTTTTGCACCTTTTGTCTAATATAGTAGATATACATTATCATAATTACAAAAGACAACAAAAACCAGGTGACAGCATACTGGAGATGATTATTTGTTATATTAGATGGCTCAAATTCAATCAGAACATTATCAGAATAGCTTTGGTCTAATAATTTTATCATATACTTACTAGAATTTAATTTATGATATTTATCCATTTCACTTGTATTGAGCAAATACCAGGTATTTGTAATTGTATCATTTTCTGGAATAAGCGGCTTTCGATCCTTCGAATAAATTAAAGCTCCTCTGATTTCTATCTCACTATTTTTGAAAACTTCATCTAATTCAAAATTATCTTTAGAGTCAAACGGTATCCAGCCAAGTATTACATAAATAAATTTTTTGCTAATCATTTGCATTGGTAAGACAATTTCATAACCAGACTCTCCTTTAAGATTAAATTTATAAAAAAACATTTTTTTACCAGTTAACAGTTGTCCTTTTACCGAAGTATTCATGAATTCATATTGAGAGTTCTCGTCGTTTAACGGAAATTCATCTAGTACAGAATTATAATTAGAATTAATTGACTCTATTAAATTATTTTTCCATTCGAGCCTTTGTGTTTGCCAAAAACAAAGCAAAAGAAGCAAGATGATTGTTGAAATAAATATTATGTGGAAAAGAAGATTTTTAATCAATTAAAGTATTTATTAATATGAGCCCCAAACATAAATTGCTGCAAATAAAAATAGCCAAACAACATCAACAAAATGCCAATACCAAGCAGCAGCCTCAAAACCAAAATGATGGTCAGATTTAAAATGGCCAGCAATCGATCTTCCAAGGCAAACAATTAAGAATATTGTTCCAATTAGAACATGAAAGCCATGAAAACCGGTCGCCATATAAAAAGTTGCTCCATAGATGTGCCCAGAAAATGAAAAATCAGCATGCATGTATTCATAAACCTGAAAACCAGTGAACACGACACCAAGTCCTACCGTGCACCATAGTCCCTGTATTAGCTCATTTCTATTGCCTTCTAGCAATGCATGATGAGCCCAGGTAACAGTAGTTCCTGATAAAAGTAAGATTAACGTATTGATTAGAGGTATATGCCATGGATCCATTAGATGAATATCTGGTGGAGGCCATATAGCTCCTATTTGTTCTGTAGGGAATAAACTTGCATTGAAATATGCCCAAAACCAAGCAACAAAGAACATAACTTCTGATGCAATAAATAAAGTCATGCCGTATCTAAGGCCAATTTGAACAACTGGTGTGTGATGACCTTGATGTTCACCCTCTATAATCACATCTCTAAACCACATGTATGAGACATAGATAACAATTGCTAAACCAATTATCATTGTCCACATGTCATCGGTCCTGAAATAAACAACCGCACCGACGCACGCGATTAAAGCTCCAATCGATGCAAGAAGGGGCCAAGGACTTGGATCAACTAAATGGTATTCATGTGTTCTTTTTGTATTTTCTGAACTCATATTTAATTATGTATCACTGTTTTCATAAAAGGTATAGGACAAAGTAACTTCTGATAAATCAGAAATGTATTTATCATTTTCAATTTCAGGATCTATAAAAAATGAAACTGGCATAATTTTAGTTTCGTTAGCCATGAGCTCTGTTTCTTGAAAACAAAAGCATTCAATTTTGTTAAAGTACTTTCCTGCCTCAGTTGGGGATACATTATAAACAGCAGTACCGCTTAGAGTTTGGTCTGTATTATTCTCTATCACATAATTAATCAGTTTATTTTCACCTATCTTTAATTGATGAATTCTTTGCTCAGGATAGAATTCCCAATCGAGGGTAGAACCAACGTTGGAGTCTAATCTAACATTGATAGTTTTATCGATAGAATAAATACTTTCAGAAGAATACACATTTGGAGTGCCCCCAAATCCTGTAACTTTACAAAAATAGTTGTATAGAGGCACTGACGCATAGGCTAAAGCGATCATGGTGATAACTATTCCTATTAGTCCAATGGCAGTGATACTGTTATTTGACTTGATAAAATTCATTTAAATAGTTCCCAACTTATAAACAGTATAAGAGAAAAATAAAGCCACAAAGAAAACTAGTACGAGGGCAGTTATTATATTTCTTTTTTTTATTTTTTTATCCATTAGTAAATATTCCATAGTAAATTATCGATTAATAGAATTGAGAAAATATTAAACAGATAAATAATTGAAAAATAAAATAGCATTTGAGCTTTTCGCTCAAGCAAGCCATCTTTCAACCACGATCTTTTGAGATCAAATGCCAAATAAATGAAAAAAATACTTAGAGCTGTTGACGAAACTCCAAAGAACAGAGAATAGTATGAACTCATAATTAAAGTAAGTGGCAATAAGGTAATCGAATATGCGATAATTAAATTTATCGTTTTACGCTCACCAACAATCAGTGGCATCATTGGAATTCCGGCCTTTTTATAATCATCTGATTTATAAAGTGCAAGAGCCCAGAAGTGAGGAGGCGTCCATAGAAAAATTAACATGAAAAGAAGGTAAATCTCAGTTGAGATTCCTCCTGTCACAACTGCCCAACCGATCATCGGAGGAAAGGCTCCCGCTGCACCTCCTATCACAATATTTTGAGGTGTCCTCTTTTTAAGCCATATTGTGTAAACAAATATATAAAAGCAAATTGTCAGTAAAAGTAATCCTGCAGCTGCTAAATTTGAAACCAAGTAAAGCATTGATACAGCAATTATTGAGAGTGTTATGCCATAGATGAGTGCCCCATTAGCGCTTATTTGGTTTGTTGGCAAAGCTCGATCTTTTGTTCTATTCATTAATTTGTCAGTATCTCTCTCATACCACATGTTTAGTGCTCCTGACGCGCCAGAACCAATTGAGATAGCAAGAATTGCGAGCAAACCCGTTGTGAAACTCAGACTTCCAGGTGCGATTATCATTCCTACAAAGCTTGTAAATATAGAAAGTGACATAACCCTTGGTTTAAGCAAGGAGGTATAAAGAACTAGTTTTGTCGCAATAGAACCTAGCCCAAATTCCTGTTTGTTAGAAACTGAGGTAATATTTGCCATTGTAATTTCTACTTAACTTTTGGAAGCTCCTCAAACTGGTGAAATGGTGGAGGAGAAGGCAATGTCCACTCAAGTGTTGTGGCTCCCTCACCCCATGGGTTGTCGGCACAATCTCTAACTTTCATGAGAGCGTGTACTAACATTATAAAGAATACTGCCAAACCAAGGACTGATATAAATGAGCCAATTGAGGAAATATAATTCCATCCAGCGTAAGCATCAGGGTAGTCAACATAACGTCTTGGCATTCCGGCTAAACCTAAGAAGTGTTGTGGGAAGAATATTATATTCACTCCAATAAAAGTTAACCAAAAATGTAGCTTGCCCAAAAACTCTGAGTAGTTTCTGCCAAACATTTTACCGAACCAATAATAAAAACCAGCAAATATTGCAAAAACAGCTCCCATAGAAAGAACGTAATGAAAATGTGCAACAACATAGTAAGTGTCGTGCAGCGAATGATCAATTCCCGCATTTGCAAGAACAACACCTGTCACACCACCTACAGTGAATAGGAAAATAAAGCCTATTGCCCATAACATCGGTGTTTTAAGATCTACTGAACCGCCCCACATTGTAGCAATCCATGAGAAGACTTTAATTCCGGTAGGCACAGCAATTACCATCGTGGCAAACACATAATAAGCTTTTACATCTGCGTCCATGCCAACAGTGTACATGTGGTGAGCCCATACGATGAAACCTAGGAAACCAATAGATACCATTGCATAAGCCATTCCTAGATAGCCAAAGACTGGCTTCTTAGAAAATGTTGCTACAACGTGACTCACAATTCCAAAACCTGGTAAAATTAAGATATAAACCTCAGGGTGACCAAAGAACCAAAATAGGTGTTGAAAAAGAACTGGGTCCCCGCCTTCAGCGGCACTAAAGAAAGTTGTCCCAAAATTTCTATCTGTAAGAAGCATTGTGATTGCACCGGCCAATACTGGTAACGAAAGTAGTAAAAGGACAGCTGTCACAAGAATTGACCACACAAATAAAGGCATCTTATGAAGGGTCATGCCAGGAGCCCTCATATTAAAAATTGTTGTTATAAAGTTAATTGCGCCAAGAATTGATGATGCTCCAGCAAGGTGTAATGAGAAGATTGCTAAATCCACTGCAGGGCCAGGCGAACCTAGGTTAGCAGACAATGGTGGATATATGGTCCATCCACCTCCAACGCCTGCACCGCCCGATGTTCCCTCAACAAATAATGATGCGATAAGTAGTATTAGTGATGCTGGCAATAACCAAAAAGAGATATTATTCATTCGTGGGAAAGCCATATCTGGAGCGCCTATCATAAGCGGCACAATCCAGTTTCCAAAACCACCAATCATAGCTGGCATAACCATAAAGAAAATCATTAGTAAACCATGACTTGTAACTAGAACATTATATAAATTATGGTCACCTCCCAATATACCGTCTCCAGGATACATTAGCTCCATTCTCATCAGAACAGACATTCCAGTACCTACTAAACCAGCTATAACTGCAAATATTAAATAAAGAGTTCCAATATCTTTGTGATTTGTTGAGTATAGGTATCTTCTCCAGCCAGTTGGATGATGATCGTGACTGTCTACCTGATCTGCTGTAATATCTGCCATTTATATGTTTCTCCTCTAAATAAATATTTTATTTTTTAGCCATTTCAAATGTATGGTTACTGTAATTAATCTCTAGGGATGCATACTCAGATTTAGCAAATTCGATCCACTCTTCAAACTCTTTGTTTGAGACGACTTTTACATTAATGGGCATAAATGCATGTTTTGGACCACAAAGCTCTGAGCATTGGCCATAATAAATTCCTTCTTTATTAGCCTTAAACCATGTTTCATTTAATCTTCCTGGTACAGCATCCATCTTGACACCAAATGCAGGAATTGTCCAAGCGTGCAGCACATCTGCTGAAGTTAACTGAAGCTTGACCACTTTATCTACTGGTACAACAATTTGAGTATCAGTCTCTAACAATCTTAACTTTGGATCTGATAGCTCATGATCAGCAAGCATGTTAGCATCAAAAGAGATATCATCGAAATCAGGGTACTCGTAAGTCCAATACCATTGATTGCCGATAGCCTTAATTGTTATATCTGCCTTTGGTATTGTTTCAGAAACGTAAAGTAATCTGAAAGATGGAATAGCAATAATAATTAACAATATTACTGGAATTACAGTCCACAATATTTCAATTGTTGTGTTGTGTGTTGTCGTGGAAGCAACATGATTACGGCTGCTATTAAATCTGAACATGATGTATAGCAGAAGACCAAGTACTAAAAGTGATATGCCTGTAATGATAGGCATTAAAATATAACTGTGAAATGATATAATGTCAGACATTAAATCAGTTGCGGGCTGTTGAAAGCTTAGTTGCCAATTTTCAGAAATGCCTTCATTTGCTAGTGAAAAAGAAGGTATAAGAAAAAAAAATAATATCTTAATAGTATTTTTCATAGAGAAGTTATTGATTTAAAGTTTTGAGCTATTACGTAATATATACTGCTTAATTTGCATTAAACTACTCATTATTTCGCGACAGTTTGACGCAATTTTTGCTAGTTTTTAGGGTTTTTTTAATATATTTTATAACAATATCTTTTATTCAGAATAATTCGAAATGATTAACAAAAAAATAGAGAATCAGTCCAATGACAGCCTCTTTTTCACTAGAAGCAATTTAGATAACTCAAAAGTTGATAAAGTTGTTTCAGATGCTTTGCACAAAGCAGACGATGGAGAACTATTCATGGAATTCTGTGAAAGTGAGAGCTTTGTATACGATGATCAAAGGCTAAAGAGTGCATCATTTGATACATCAAAGGGTTTTGGATTAAGAGCTTTAGCCGGCGAAAGTTCAGGGTACGCTCATTCATCCGATATTGATGAAAATGCTCTAAAAAAAGCTAGTGAAACAGTAAATTTTATTACGAAAGACCATAATGCTAATTTCAACGCTAATTTCTCAAAAACCAACCGTAAACTTTACAATGAGATCAATCCAATTAATGAAACTGAATTCTCAGAAAAAGTAGAAACTCTAAAAAAAATTGATGAATACGCAAGATCAAAAAATCCAAATGTTAAGCAAGTTTCGGCTTCTCTAAACGGTGAATGGCAGGCCGTGAGAATTTATAGACCTGGCGGAATTATAATTGAAGATCTTCGCCCTCTGGTAAGACTTTATGTATCCATCGTTCTCGAAAAGGATGGACGTCAGGAAAATGGCAGCAGAGGCTCAGGTGGTAGAGTAGATTATTCAACTTTCTTAAATTCCTCTCATTGGCAAAATCAGGTAGATGAAGCAATCAATCAAGCCGAGATAAATCTTACTTCCGTTGACACACCTGCAGGTGAAATGGATGTAGTTCTTGGACCAGGTTACCCGGGTGTTCTGCTACATGAAGCAATTGGACATGGACTTGAGGGTGATTTTAATAGGAAAAAAACTTCTGCATTCTCTAACCTTATGGGAGAAAAAATTGCAGACGAGTCAGTGACAGTTGTTGACGATGGAACAATTGACTCTCGTCGAGGATCTTTAAGCGTTGATGATGAGGGTACACCAACTAATTGTACAACGTTAATTGAAAATGGAATTTTAACTGGTTACATGCAGGACAGATTAAACTCAAAACTGATGGGCGTTAATCCTACAGGGAATGGCAGAAGAGAAAGTTATGCTCACTTACCCATGCCCCGTATGACAAATACATATATGTTGTCGGGTAATCGCCATCCGGAGGAAATTCTAAAATCAGTTAAGAATGGTCTATACGCTGTGGATTTCGGCGGTGGCCAGGTTGACATAACAAGTGGTAAGTTTGTATTCACTTGTACTGAAGCTTACAAAATAGAAAATGGTAAAGTTACAAACCCTGTAAAAGGTGCAACGCTTATTGGTAACGGACCTGATGTGCTAAAAAGAGTTAAGATGGTTGGTAACGATTCAAAAATGGATACAGGTATTGGAACGTGCGGTAAAGACGGTCAAAGTGTTCCGGTTGGAGTAGGTCAGCCTACTATGTTGATAGAAAATCTTACTGTTGGAGGCACGGCTACAGCTTAGCTTACTTGTCTCTCTTGATCCTTCCAATACGGTTCTCTCAATACTTTTTTTAGAACTTTTCCACTAGCATTTCTTGGAACTTCATCAATAAAATCTACTGATTGGGGCTTTTTATAACTTGCAATTCTATCTTTACAAAAGCTGATCAAATCAGCTTCAGTTACATTTGACCCCTCCTTTTTCACGATACAAGCTTTAACTACTTCACCATATTTTTCGTCTGGAACACCAATGACTGCTGCATCAACAACATCAGGATGCGCAAATAAAGCTGCTTCAACCTCTGTTGAGTAAATATTCTCACCTCCAGACACAATCATGTCTTTTATTCTATCTTGTATAAATACAAATCCTTCTTCATCCATTCGACCTGCATCACCTGTATGCATCCACCCGCCTTTAAGCGCTTTCTCACTTTCCTCTTTTTTATTCCAATAACCTTTCATGATTTGAGGTCCCTTTGCACAGATCTGACCTATTTCTCCAATGGGGAGAGGGTTATCATTTTCATCTCTAATTTCAACTTGTGTATCAATTGCAGGTCTTCCACATGATTTTAATAGATCGGGTTTTTCATTGAGTGCACGAATATGTTCTTCTGGGGTCATTAAACAAATAACAGCTACCGTTTCTGTCATTCCAAAACCTTGTCCAAATTTACACTTAAAAACGTCCATTGCTTTTTTGAGTGTTTCCGGGGCGATCGGTGAGGCTCCATAATGAATCTGATCTAAATCATTGTATTCATTGTTTGCTACATTTGGCACTGATACTAAGCATGCTTGAATCATCGCAGGGACTAATACTGTATGCGTAATTTTTTCATTTGCTAGACAGTCTACTACATCTTGCGGAATAAAATCCTCTTGAATAACAATAGTTCCACCTATTGCAATGCATCCACACATATTAATCATTGCAGCGGCATGATACATTGGAGCCACCAAAAGAGTTCTTGAAGGCCTTGGTAAAGTTAAACTATTTAAATACTGTCTAATATTAGCAGCAACATTTCTCTGTAATAGAACAGCGCCTTTTGGATGACCTGTAGTACCACTTGTGTACATTTGATATACGTCATCATTTTCATGGATTTTTAAAGTTGGTTTTTCATTCGAACTATCTGAAAGCCAATCATAAAAATCCTGAAATTTTTCAACACTATTATCAAGCGATATAGAAATATATTTTTTTACATTTTTTAACTCTGATGAAATCTGATTTATTCTATCCGAATATTCATTACCTTTGACTATGATAAGTTTGGCTTCAGAGTCATTTATTATGTATGCCCACTCTTGGTCTGCTAAACGATAATTCAGTGGAACAGGTACAGCACCAACTTTTGATGCTGCGTAATACATAATTGCCATTTCAGTACAATTTTTTGCAAGAAATGCAAATCTATCTCCAACTTCTAAACCCTCAGAAACAAGTTTGTTAGCCAATTGATTGCTTAATAAATTTGCTTCTTGATAAGAAAGCGAATTTCCTTCAAATTCTGAAAAGGGGAAATTAGGATTTTTATCTGCTCCATTTTCTAAATGTTCGTGTAATAACATGAGAAAATTTTATATAATTATTTTTTTTCTACAAGCTCAATTAAAGAATGTATCTTTGAGCTTTTCACTTGCAAATAAATTAATTTGATCATCATAGTGTGGAGAACCCATGTTCATTGTAGCGCTTCCAAATTGGTGAATGCTTTTTGATACCTGTTTTTTATTTTCATCCCATTTTACATAGATATAAAGGCCGTCTCCAGCAACAGCTTTGAGTATACCATCACTGCTTCGCGGGGCGTAAATTGCCCTTAAAACATCGGGTCCTCCTTGAATGTGCACTAAATTTGATCCTCTCTCCAAGAAATTAACATCACTCCATTTTACACTTAATGTCCCAAAGTTTTTCTCAAACTCATCAACACAATTAATGAAGATGTCGATTGGATCTGGGCGTGGCTTTCTTGTTATTTCTGCCAACCATTCAGGAGACAAGATACAAACTCCAAAAGCAGCATGTAAATTATCAGAGTCAGTTCCTAGATCCCAATCTCTCAAAAATTCTTGAGCATTTTTTAATTTATTTTCTGGAAATTCATGATTGAAAATTTCTTTCATAAACTTGTATTGTCTTGAATTGTAAGAAAACTTATTATCGTGTTTGTATTTATCAAGTTCACCAAATGATATTGATTTATCGGGATCAAGAAGTTCGTAAGCTCTATATGCCCTATTCGTTGTTCGTGTTTGAAAACCCATAGTTGGATTAAAGTTAGATAAAGATAAGTTATCTTCCTTAGCTGTAACAAAAAAAGGATTTTGATTAGTACTAAATATATATCCAGAGCTTGGGTTTAAGATCTGAGGCACGCTTTCAAAAGGATGAAAATTATTCCAAATTAAATCACTCTTATTTCCGGGTACCACTTGCATCCAATTATAGTTTGGGTCTCTTACTGGCGATTTAACATTATGAACAAAAAAGATATTATCTTCTTTATCAGCGTAAACTAAATTTAAACTAGCTAGCTGTTCCATTCTTAAGGCATCAAGCCATTCATCAATATTTTTTGATTTATTCATTTTGAGCCATGCAGTTGAGTGATTGACATCATTCATTCCTACAAACCTTAGGGCATAGGCTTTATTGTCATCTTTCAGAACAGGCCCATGTGCTGAATGGTACATTTGTATAGGATATGTAATATTGAAAGGGCCAAAAAGTTTAACTTTAAATTCTTGATCCGTTTCGGTGAAATTAACCCATGCACCATCTAGTTCATACTGATCATTATTCTCTGGATTAAGTTTTAATTCATAAATATCGGATAAATCTGGCTGATTAACTGTAGCTCCCCACCCGAGATTTTCATTAAAGCCAACATGTACAAATGGCGACCCTGGAAAAGTACCACCCATGATATTTAAGCCCTCTCCACTTTTTATATGAATTTCATACCAAGCAACTGGACCCGTTAATGGCTGGTGTGAATTAATGACAAGCATTGTCTCATTGTCTTGTGATCTACTTTTGGAAACAGCAAATGCGTTTGAACCTGATGGTTTAAAGTAAGTATTTATGCTTGCGACTATTGGATTATCGGATAGAGCGTTCATGTTCATTGCAACTTTCTCTTCTTGATCATCCATTAAATTGATGAGTTCAGCAATTGAATGATCGATGCCATAAAATAAAGGCATCCGAAATGTCATACCAGCAACCAAATCGTATGCAGTAGCTGGATATAAAGATTGATCAACTAAGTTCGGATTTTTTGCAGCATAATAATTAAGCCCATCTGCATAACCTTTTATATAGTTAATTGTTTCCTCTGGAATTTCTGAAATCTTATTTTTAACAGTTTCATGAACATTAAAAAACTTAAATAAAAAATCTAATTCTACTCCCTCAATTGCATCCAGGTTTTCCATTATGTCTCCATCACCAGTAATTAGTGAATAAATAGCTGCAAATGTTTTTGAATTGAAATTTAAATTTGAAAGCTCCCCACGAGACATTTTAATCATCATCTCGACATGTTTTAAATCATCCTCTGCTTGTGTATAAGCAAATCCGAATGCTGCATCTTTATCGGTATCTCCATATACATGTGGTACTCCGAACTGGTCTCGTTCAATCTTGTAAGAGTATTTTTTTTCTATTTCTAAAAAACTAGTTTGCGCAAAATTTCTAGTATTATATTGATTGACCGCTATAAGTGTCGATATAAAGACTAGAGCTATTCCAAGAATTGAAAATAAAAATTTATTCAAAATTATGCAGCGCTTTTTTCTTTGTAGCTTACATGCTGTGGTGGAAGGAATTCATTGCCGAGAATATGATCAGAAATTTTATCAGCTATCATAATTGTTGGTGCGTTGGTGTTTCCACCAATTAGAGTTGGCATTACTGACGCATCGATCACTCTTAAATTTTCTACTCCTCTAACCCTTAATTTATCGTCTACAACCGCAAATTCATCATTTCCCATTTTGCAAGTACCTACTGGATGATAAATTGTTTCAGCAGCATTTCTGATAAATTCTTCTATTTCAGCATCTGTTTGAACATGAACACCAGGAGTCATCTCTTTCCCTCGGTATTCATCAAAAGCAGACTGGTTCATAATTTCTCTAGACATTTTTACTCCTTTTATAAGGGTGTCTCGATCTTTTTGAGTTGCAAAATAATTAGGCTGAATAATCGGAGGTACTGTCGGATCAAGAGATTTTAGAGCAATGTAACCCCTACTTTCGGGTCTAAGCATACATACGTGATTACTGAACGCATGAGAGTCAGGTCTTGTCTTTCCATGATCTTTTAAAAGTGACCCAATAAAGTGCATTTGAATATCTGGAAGGTCAAGTGTGTCATCTGTTTTTAAAAATGATACACCTGATAAACCAATGTCATTTCCTGGCCCTTTTTTAGTTATCATCCATTGAGCTAAAATTGCGGCCATTCTAAATACTGCAAGTCCACCTGCTGTATATTTTGCTTCTGTTACTGGCTGCGTACACTCGTAATGAGATAATACATCTAAATGGTCCTGTAAATTTTCACCTACTCCTGGAAGATCAGCTACAACTTTTAATCCCCATTTTTTAATGTAATCTCCTTTACCTATTCCTGATAGTTGTAATATTTGTGGTGAATTAATAGCACCTCCACATACAATTACTTCCCTTTCAGCATAAGCTTTTATAACTTCTTTTCCTTTTAAATACTCAAGCCCAACACATTTTGTACCATCAAATAATAGTTTGTTAGTTATTGAATTAGTTGCAATAGTTAAATTTTTTCTATCTTTAATAGGATTTAAAAATGAAAAACTCGTACTTGCTCTATAGCCTTTTGAGATCGTTTGAGGACATGGTCCAAAACCCTCATTATCGTGTTGATTAATGTCTTCAATGTATTTATAACCTGCCTCTTTACCAGCATTTAAAAAGCACCGATGCAGGGGATTGTTTGTAAAGACTGGATTTTGAACACTCAACTCTCCATCGCTACCATGAAATTCCGATGATCCATTTTCATTTTTTTCAGCTCTTTTAAAATAAGGCAGCACTTCCTCGTAAGACCATCCCTCATTTCCAAGCTGTCTCCATATATCGTAATCACGTGAGTGACCTCTCACGTAGAGCATTCCATTAATGTTGCTTGAGCCACCTAGACCTTTACCTCGAGGAAAGAAAAGTTTTCTATTATTTAAATGTGGTTGACCCTCCGTCCAATAGCCATAATTATAAAATTTACCAGCACCTTCACCAGAAATTAACTCGAGCACACCTGCTGGCATTTTAACAAACGGATGCCATGTAGTGCCACCAGCCTCGATTAAAAGAACTTTTATATCAGGATCTTTGGAGAGTCTATTCGCTAAAACGCAACCGGCTGAACCAGCTCCTGCAATTATGTAATCAAAAGTATTCATTCAATTTTATCTATTTTTAGATTATCTCTAAATTTTTTCATATTTTCAACATAGTGAAAAGCACTAAGTTCAATTATCTTTTTTTCCATATCTGTCAATTCTCTTTTAACAGTTCCAGGAGATCCCACTATAAGGCTATTATCAGGAAATTCTTTCCCCTCAGTTATTAGCGAATTTGCGCCAACCAAACAATTATTTCCTATTTTTGCATTATTTAGAACAGTTGAGCCCATTCCTATGAGAGAATTATTTCCTACTGAACAGCTATGTAAGATAACTTTATGACCTACTGTGACATTATCCCCTATCACTAATGGCATTCCATCATCCGTATGACAAACAGAATTATCTTGAATATTTGAATTTTCACCAACAATTATCGGATCATTGTCACCCCTTAAAACAGCGCCAAACCATACACTAGCATTTTTTTTCAGTGTAATGTCTCCTATCACAGAAGCACTTGGTGCGACCCAGAAGTCTGTATTACCTCGATTTATTTTTTTATCTCCGAGTGAATAGATCATATCTTGTTATTTAGTTAAGTAAGAAATATAGTAATGATAATTAGATATTTAGACAATAGAAAGAAAATTATGGTTGCATTAGAAACACCGATTTGTGATTTTGGATGGAAGGCTCCAGAATTTAATCTTATTGGCATCGATAACAAATATTATTCATTTCAAGATATTAAAGGTACTAATGGAACATTAGTAATGTTCATATGCAATCATTGTCCATACGTTAAATCAGTGATACATCGAATTATTGAAGATGTAACCACACTGAAAGAAAAAGGTATAGGTGTAATAGCAATAATGTCTAATGATGTGAATGATCCAAAATATGGTGAAGAGGATTCATTTGATAACATGAAGTTATTTTCTGAGAAGAATAATTTTGTATTTCCTTACGTTTATGATGAGACGCAAAGTGTTGGTAGGGAATATAATGCTGTGTGTACTCCTGATTTTTTTGGATTTAATGCAAATAATGAACTTCAGTATAGAGGTAGACTTGAAGAGTCTAAAATGGAGATAATTCCAAATGCAAAAAAAGAGCTTTTAGAAGCAATGATTCAAGTTTCAGAGACAGGATCTGGTCCAAAGAATCAAATACCAAGCATTGGATGTTCAATAAAATGGAAAGAATAAAGAAGTACAAGTGATCATCATCACAACTCAATGCTTTGCGCCAAAAATCGGAGGCATTGAATCTTTGATGACTGGTATGGCAGAAGCCATGGCAAAGCGTGGAATTGAAGTTCTTGTGCTAGCTGACGGCAAAACTCATGAAACTGATCATAAACAAAAATATAAAATTAAAAGGTTTACAGGATGGAAACCTCTCAGAAGATTGGCTAAAGCAAAGTACGTAGAAAAAATATGCAATAGTGAAAACGTAAAAGCAATATATGCGGACTCATGGAAAAGCGTTGAATATTTGAAAAAATATAGAAAAAAAATTTTGGTACTTGCTCATGGGACTGAAATTCCAAAACAGTATTGGACCATAATGCTTGATTTAATGAGATTTAAAAAAAATAGAATTATAAGTTCTTACAAAGATGTCTATAAAATTTTGGCAAATTCCTCTTACACAAAGGATTTAATGCAAGCCTCTCTCAAAATAGACACAAACCTGATAAAAATCATACATCCAGGCATAGATGTTTATGATGATTTTATTACAGAGGATGATAAAAAAAATGTGGCCGATATTATTGGTAAAAACTCACCCATTATAACAACTCTTGCTAGAGTTGAAGAGAGAAAAGGTCATATGTTTATTTTAAATGCATTACCTAAGATTAAAGAAAAATTTCCGAATGTATTATATTTGATAGCAGGTAAAGGTCCATATCTAGAAACTATAAAACAAATAACTAAAAAAATGAATTTAGAGAAGAATGTAAAGTTTCTTGGATGGATAACTGAACCAGAAAAATCATTAATATTAAAACAATCTGATTTATTTGTTATGACTCCGACTACTGTGGGAGAGTCAGTTGAAGGTTTTGGCATGGCTTACATTGATGCTTCATTTCATGGCGTTGCATCTATTGGAAGTGATAGCGGTGGCGTAAGTGATGCAATTTTAGACAATGAGACAGGAATAATTTGTGAGTCTGGTAATCAGAAAATGATTACAGAAAAAATATTACTCTTACTTGAAAATAAAAAGTTGAGAGAAAGTATGGGTTCAAATGGAAAGTTAAGAGCTAATGAAAACTATGCATGGGATAAAAAGATAATTGAATATCTTGATGCATCTAAATAGGTAAAATATAAAGAAATTTGATGGTAGCGGGAGAGGGATTTGAACCCCCGACCTAAGGATTATGATAATAAAAAAGTTCCGTTATTGCAAAACTATTAAGCTACTGAAGTAATTGAGTCGTACCTGTAAAATCTTACAATACCTTACATATATCAAAGTTTGTTCTTGATCTGTAGAATCGAATGGAGTCTAATCACCAACAATAGATTGTGTACCAAAAGTGTACCAACTGTAACAGTAGGAATAACCATATAGAACCGTATAGAAACAATAGTGTTTATTCTTTCAAATTTAACAAATTAGAGGGGTATTAATTTACAGAGTCCTATGAGTCAAAACCATAACAAGAAGATTCAAATTAAGTATGAGAATGCGATTAATTATAAACCTGATGCAGATAGTGATTACTTTGTATCAGACCTATTGCAAAACCATTTGAAGCTACGAGTACTGAGATCAGGTAGCAAGGTTTGGGTGTATGATTATATTTATAGAGGTAAACGAAAGAGACATACATTTGGAACACTTGCAAAAGAACGCAAAGGTAATGGACTTACACCCGCACAAGCTAGAGATTTAATACATAGTATTTGTTTAACAGCAAGCAGAGCCTGAGTTGCTAGTAGTTAAAGTTTCTAAATTATCAATTTCAGTTTTATCATTATTGTCTTTATAAAAAGTATTAGAATGATCTGTAGTTCGAAAAGCCTCCCAAGCAATGCCACTTGGATCTGTTACCCAAGATTTGTCAGATTTTGCATAACAGCAGACTGTCTTACCATCATTATAAGTAGATAAATCTGCTTCAGAGAGACTTGTTCTAATATTTTCTAACTCTGATTGTTCATCAACCTGAATACCGAGGTGATCTATACCTTGATCAGCATCTCTTGTTGAAATTGAGAGATTGATTTTTGGATCATTGAGTATCCACTGAGCGTAATCAGTTTTTAACTTAGTTGGCTCAGTTTTAAATAAGGTACTATAAAAATTTACACTATCTTGAATATTTTTTACACCAATATGAATATGAAGTGTTTTCATAATAAAACATTAATTTATTTTTAAATAAAATCAAGTCCCACTCCATCAATCTAAAATACGGGGGCAACTGTATATATAGGGGGGTTTGCAAACCCCTACTCTTTTTTTGCAGTTTTAAATAGCACCAACCGCACCAGTTGTACCAAAACTGTACCAACATTGCTTGTTTGATTATTCGGTTTTTTTTGTAAAAGGAAACTTGCCCGAAAAACTAGGCTAAATTTGGTAGCGGGAGAGGGATTTGAACCCCCGACCTAAGGATTATGATTCCTCCGCTCTAACCAACTGAGCTACCCCGCCAAAGATGAGCCATAATATACAATATTACTAATTTGTCGAATGGATCCAACCACCTCCTAAGAGCCGTGTTCCTATTTCATCTTTACAATAAAAAACACAGGCCTGACCTGGTGATACAGCAGTTTCAGGAGTTTCTAGATAAATTGTTGCTTCGTCCTCTTTGTTAATTTCTACTTTTGCACTTAATAATTTTCCAGTTGACCTAACTCTTACATGTAGATCATTTGGTAAATTTTTCGTAATTAAGTTTACGTTTTGAACATTTATAGTTGAGGAACTAATATTATCTCTATTTGCTACAATGACTCTGTTTTTGTCTTTATCAATTTTTTTTACATAAAGTGGCTCATCCTGTGAAACTCCTAAACCTCTTCTTTGTCCTATTGTGAAATTTTGAATACCTTCATGTTTATTAAGTACATTTCCGTCTAAATCTACAACTTCACCTTCATTGCTTTCAATGCTCTTATTTATAAATTTTTTATAATCTCCATCGGGTATAAAACAAATATCCTGACTATCGCTTTTATTAAACACGTGTAAGTTTAGTTTTAAAGCTAAATTTCTGATCTCATCTTTTTTGTAATCACCCAGAGGGAATTCGATGAGATCCAGATCCTCTTTTTTCATTGTAAAAAGAAAATAGGACTGATCTCGGTCTTTATCTTGTGGAACATATAGTCGCCACTCATTATTAATCTTTACTTTCTTTATATAATGCCCTGTCACTAATGATTTTGCATTAATTTCTTTTGCAAAAGACAGTAAATCAAGAAACTTTACTTTTTCATTACAATTTATGCAAGGTATGGGGGTTCTCCCTGATTTATATTCGTTAATAAAAGGCTCAATAACATTTTTTCTAAAAATTTCTTCATAGTCAAAAACGTAATGTGGAATAGTTATAGTGTTAGCTATTTTTTTTGCATCCATAATATCTGCACCCGAACAACATGTTTTCGAGTTTGCAACTTTTTTTTCATCATATAGTCTCAGAGTGACTCCTATCACATCTTCATAATCCTTATTCATGAGTGCAGCAGCTACTGAGGAATCAACACCACCTGACATAGCTACTACAATAGGATTATTTCCCTTTATGCTGTTCACATTGTTTGCCATACGATTTAATAATTTTGCTCTGGTATGTATAATATATTTGTCTTATTGTCTATTTTACAAGCTTTACTCCTGATATGAACATAACACCTGAAAAACTTGATGAATTGATTAGAATTGTTCATCTTGCGGGTGTTGAAATCATCAAAATCTATAAAAAAAAGGTAACAAAAAAATACAAGTCCGATAATACGCCTGTTACAAATGCAGATATAAAGGCAAATGATATAATTTGTAAGGGCTTAGAAAGACATTTTCCTGATATTTCTATTGTCTCTGAAGAGCAAGTTAAAAAAGGTAGAGCTGCTCAAAGATTTTGGTTAGTAGACCCACTAGATGGCACAAAAGAATTTTTAAAAGGTAACGGCGAATTTACTGTAAATATTGGCCTTATTGAAAATAAAAAACCAATTTTTGGTATTATTTATATGCCAACTAAAAATAAGCTTTATTTCACAAAAGATAAAAAATCTTATTTTTCAAAATTGAATAAAAATGGACAAGTTAATAATATTAAAAAAATTAAAGTTAAAAAAAGAAATAAAAACATTATCATTTTAAGTAGATCTCATTCACTTGCTAAGAGTGAACTGGAAAAAGCCAAAAAAATGGTTTTAAAAAGATTCAATGCTAATAAAATACTGCGTTCAGGAAGTTCAATAAAATTATGTTACATCGCGCATGGCTTAGCTAATGTATACCCTCGTTTTGGAACTACAATGGAATGGGATACAGCCGCTGGAGATGCTATATTAAGATTTGCGGGTGGCAGAATAAGAACATTAGATCGCAAAATTTTGCGTTATGGTAAGCGTAATTTTAGAAACTCTTCTTTTATCGCTCGTAGCTAATTAAAACTTATTGGATTACCAAATACTGACTTATTAATTTTATTTTTCCAAAATGCTGCTTTACCATTTATTATTGTTCCAACAGGCCAACCTTTAAGTTTCATGCCATTGAAAGGTGTCCATCCACACTTTGTTTTCATATCTTTATTCAAAACTTTTTTAGTTTTATTCATATCAACAATTGTTAGATCTGCGTCATAACCAACTTTAATTAAGCCTTTATTTTTAATCTTAAAAATTTTTTTAGGATTAAAGCTTGTTAGTTTCACTACTTCATTGAGTGAAATTGTCTTTTTTGTGACCTCATTTAAAAGAATGGGAAGTAGAGTTTGAACTCCCGGCATTCCTGATGGACTATTTGGATAAATTTGATTTTTTTCAGATTTTAAATGAGGAGCGTGATCTGATCCAATAATATCAATTTGGCCTTTTTGTAATGTTTTTCTAAGAACATTTCTGTGTCTAATTCCTCTAATAGGTGGATTCATCTGAGCGTAAGTGCCCAGTTTTTTATAACAATCTGGTGATGCCAATATTAGGTGCTGAGGAGTTACTTCAAATGAGACATATTTTCTATTTTTTAGTAGCAATTTTATTTCTTCTGCCGTTGTTATATGAAGTACATGTATTTTTTTCTTACTTCTATTAGCTGAACTGATCAGCTTTCTAGTAGAACTTAAGGCTGTATCTTCATTTCGCCACACTTGATGGCTCAATGGCCTCCCTTTTTTAGCATATTTTTTTCTAGTAATAAGCATATCTTCATTTTCAGAATGGAATGAGATCATTTTATTAGTTGATCTCATAATTTTTTCAATATCAGTATGGTTTGAAACGAGTAATGTGCCAGTTGAAGAGCCAACAAAAACCTTTACGCCACAACAACCTTTTACTTTTTCAACTTTTTTAATTTCCTTAATGTTATCTTTCTCAGCTCCAAAATAAAAAGCGTAGTTGCAATGCATTCTCTTTTTTGCAGTCTGTAGTTTCTTCATAAAAAGCTTTTTTGTTGTAATGCTAGGCTTGTTATTAGGCATATCAAAAACTGAGGTTATCCCTCCTGCAACAGCAGCTAAGCTTCCAGTTTTGAGGTTTTCTTTTTTAGTATTGCCCGGCTCTCTAAAATGAACTTGTGTATCAAAAGCACCAGGCAGAATATGTAAACCTTTTGCATCAATAGTTCTTTTTGATTTCAGATTAGTAAGTTTACCAATTTTAAAAATTTTTCCATTTTTAATGGCAATATCATCTAACCTCTCATTGTTATGAGTTACAATCTTTCCGTTTCTTATAATTAAATCAATCATGACAGAGTTTCTTTTATGCTATTTATCACTTTCTCAACAGATAAATTTTCAAGTTCATGATCTAGCATATCATTATTAGATTTAATCACAGCATGATTTCCCCATGGTCCATACACTAAGTCGTTTGTGGGTCCAAAAAGGGCAAAAGTTTTACATCCAGCTGATGCCGATAGATGCATTAGTCCGCTATCACTGCCAATAAAAAAATCACATTTTTCAAATATTGGCACCATATGTCTAAGATTTCCCCAGTCAAACAAATTTATGATTTTAAGGCTTGATGAATTTAAGAAATCGTCAAACTCTTCTTTATTTCGAATGTCATTCGAAATACCAGTTAAAATTATTGTATAACTTTTAAAAAATTCATTTTCAAGTAAAGTCTTGTATTTTTTTATTGACCAATCTTTTTTTGACCAGTTTGAATAAGGTGCAACGGCAATCATGCGTTGATTATTAGAAATTTTTACTAAGCTTTTTGAGCTAACTTCAGTGTCATACCAAACTTTTGGAACTATTGCTTTATCAGTATTTAAGAATTTTTTAAACTGTATAAGTTTATGAAAATTGTTGTTACCTTTGAATATTTTCCTAGTCCTGGTAGCAAGTAAATAAGATATAATTGAAGATCTTAAATCAATCACAAGATCCCACCTTTTAAAAAAAGAGAATCTAATTATATCTAACCAATGCAAACCATATCTTTTTTTATTAACAACTAAAATTTTAGATAGTCTTGGCATATTGACGTATATGTCTTTAGCAAATGGACTCGTGATTACAGAAAAACTACAATCATCATATTTCTGTAAATAGAAATTTATTATTGATGTGGAAAGAATGGTATCCCCTATTCTTGTGGGTCCTATAAAAAGGATTTTCATCTTATTCTGTACCTTTTAACATATGGTGCCGTCGGAGAGACTCGAACTCTCACGAACTATGTTCACTGATCCCTCAAACCAGCCTGTCTACCAATTCCAGCACGACGGCAGATTTCCATGTTTTTCCTATAATTGTTGATATGTTGAAATATATACATTTAACTATAATTGTAATATTAAACTATATTAAAAAATAATTATGTTGAATGAAAATTTGCAATATCCATCGGATTTTAATTCTGAAGTAAAAGATGCAACGGCTCATCTATATAAGGGTGTAGAGAAAATAATACCTGAAGTTGAGTGGCCATTTCATGCTCCGCTTATACATGAAATAAATAAACTGAAAAAAGAAAAAAATATTGCAATTTTAACTCACAATTATCAGACACCTGAAATCTTTCACTGCGTATCTGACATCGTTGGTGACTCATTAAAATTGGCTTATGAGGCAAGAGACTCTGAAGCGGATACAATAATAGTTTGTGGCGTTCATTTTATGGCTGAAACAGCAAAAATACTTAGCCCAGACAAAAATGTTTTAATTCCAGATACTCGCGCAGGATGTTCTTTATCGGAGTCGATAACCGCGGAAGACATAAGATTATTAAAGCAAAAATATCCTGGCGTACCAGTCGTTACATATGTAAACACATCAGCTGATGTAAAAGCAGAAACAGATGTGTGCTGTACATCCGGAAATGCAAAACATGTGGTAGAATCTTTAGGTGTTGATAAAGTTATATTTCTACCTGACGAATACCTTGCAAAAAATATTGCAGCTCAAACAGATGTGAAAATTATTTCTTGGAAAGGGCGATGTGAGGTTCATGAGAGATTTACTGCAGATGAAATAATGGCATATAAAAAACAACATAAAGATATTGTTGTATTAGCTCATCCCGAATGTTCTCCTGAAGTAATTGCAGTAAGTGACTTCGCTGGCTCAACGGCTGGAATGAGTAATTATGTTAAAGACAATCAACCTGGAAAGGTAATTATGGTTACGGAATGCTCAATGAGTGACAATGTTGCCATAGAGAATCCTAATGTCGAATTTATTAGACCTTGCAATTTATGTCCGCATATGAAAAGAATTTCTCTAAAGAAGATTTATGACGCAATACGATTTAACCAATATCAAATTCAAGTTGATAAGGTAATTATTGATAAAGCTCGTCTTTCAATTGATCGTATGCTTGAAATTGGCAGAAGCAGCTAATGTCTGATGCTATTTATAGCCCTGATGTTGTAATAGTGGGTGGAGGTGTGGCCGGTTTAACTGTTGCACTCAACTTAGCGCCAAGAAGAGTCTGTGTAATTACTAAAAGTTCACTTGGAATAAATACTTCAAGCAGTTGGGCTCAAGGAGGTATTGCCGCGGCAGTTTCAAAAGATGACAGCAATGAAAGTCATATTAATGATACTTTGACTACAGCAAAAGGATTGGCGAATATTGATGCGATTAAAGAAGTTGTAAATAATGCAAAGGGAATCATTGATGATTTAGAGGGATACGGAGTTAATTTTGATAAAAATGAAGATGGTTCATTCAACTTAGGGCTAGAAGGTGCCCATAGCTTTAATAGAATCATTAGGTCAAAAGGTGATAGTTCTGGTCTTGAAATTATGCGCGGCTTAATTGAAAAAGTAAAAAAAAGTGATCACATTACAGTTTTAGAAAATGTTTCGATTGATCGGATTATGACAGACAACAATACTATTTACGGAGTAATTGGAAGATTTACTGATAATAATGTTCCTGACAGTAATGTAATTATTCAAAGTTCTCATGTAGTTTTAGCGACAGGTGGTTTAGGAGGTATTTTTGCAAATACAACCAACCCACGAAGTTCATATGGAGAGGGCGTTGCATTGGCATCACATGCTGGTGCAACACTTACTGACATGGAGTTTGTACAATTTCACCCCACGGGTCTTGATTTTGGCTTAGACCCTACTCCTTTGGCTACTGAGGCGATTAGAGGTGAAGGGGCTTACCTTGTAAATCAAGATAAAGAAAGGTTTATGTTTGGTATTCATCCTGATAATGAGTTGGCACCACGAGATCTTATTGCTCAAAATATATTCACACAAATTGAAAAAGGAAATTCAGTTTTTTTAGATTGTAGGCATATGGGTAGTAATTTTAATACTCGTTTTCCTCAAGTTTCATCCTATTGTGAAAATGCAGACTTAGATCCTGAAAGAGACCTGCTGCCAATAATTCCTGTCGCTCATTATCATATCGGTGGAGTAAAAACTGATCTGAAAGGACAGACTTCTGTTGAAGGACTCTGGTGCTGCGGAGAGGTTGCTGCAACTGGTATTCATGGAGCAAACCGCCTTGCATCAAATTCACTATTAGAATCTCTTGTATTTGCTAAGATTGTTGCAAATGAAATAAATAAAAAGAACATAAAAAAGGATATTCATATTAGCTCTAAATTTATTAAAATTTTTAAAGAGAAAACTAAAAATAAAATAAGAGCGAAAAAATATATATGGCAATTAAGGTCTTCAATGATGAGAAATTTAGGAATTGTTAGAAATAAAGATTCTATTATTAGAGGTCTCAATGATGTGCTAAAAATTGAAAGAGAGTCAAAAGGTCTATCAGCTAAACTTAATGATATGATTTTGGTTAGCAAATTTATTATTATAGGCGCTTATTTAAGAAGAGAAAGTCGAGGTTGTCATTTAAGATCTGATTACCAAGATACTGATAAAGATTTTATTAAGCATTTTGATATTAAATATTCAGAAATAGATGGTTATATCAAAACTATCTTGTACTCTACTATATCAATAGTTGATGAAAAACTTGTTAGCTAAAAAAGATATTAAGGAAAAAATCAAAATTGCTTTGAAAGAAGATTTTGGTAGACATGGTGATATAACCTCAAAAATTTTAATTTCCAAAAAAACAAAGCTTAAAGCATCTATAGTCGCAAAAGAAAATGCGATTGTCTGTGGAACTGAGTTTGCTATTCAAACATTTAAAGCACTCAATAGTAAAATTAAAATAAAAGTTCTAAAAAAAGATGGCAGTAAAGTTTTTAAAGGAAATAAAATTATTGACATTTATGGTGATGCACAAAGTATATTAATTGCAGAGAGAACAGCTCTAAACTTTTTAGGGTTCATGTCTGGTATTGCAACAAAAACAAGGAAATTTGTAGATATTGCAGCACCTTATGGAGTAAAAATATATTCGACAAGAAAAACAATTGCTGGGATGAGACAGATACAAAAATATGCTCTTACAATTGGTGGTGCGCATGTAAACAGGGCCTCTTTATCAGATTTTTATTTTATAAAAGATAACCATCTTAGAAACAAAGAAGGATTGGTTGAAAATATAAAAAAAATTAAAAAATCAAAATTAAAAAGGAAAATTACAGTAGAAATTGACACAATTAAACAACTGAAAAAAATTTTAAATCAGGAAATAGATATTGTACTTCTTGATAATATGACTGAGAAACAAATT
This sequence comes from uncultured Pelagibacteraceae bacterium, assembly GCA_902590345.1. Taxonomy (GTDB): domain Bacteria; phylum Pseudomonadota; class Alphaproteobacteria; order Pelagibacterales; family AG-422-B15; genus CACNXQ01. The sequence goes on from CACIWK010000003.1 coordinate 68,509, forward strand.
TCTCAGTGCTTAAAAATTGTTAAAAAAAGGTTTCTTTGCGAGGCATCCGGAAATATTAACTTAAAAAATATTAAGTCTTATGCGAAAACAAAAATTGATAGAATTTCAATCGGACAACTTACCCATAGTATTGAAAACGTTGATTTTGGACTTGAAATTTAAATGTACAGTCGTCCAATAGTTAAAAACAGCTTTAAAGTTCCTACAGAATTGGTAACTGAAAATTTTATCTTAAGACCACTAACAATAAAGTATGTCGATAAAGACTATGAGGCAGTGATGAAAAGTGTAGATCATCTATATAAACTAATGGACGATAGTGAATGGCCAAAAGAAATGACATTAAATGAAAATCTTGCTGATCTGGGATGGCATGAAGTGGAATTTTCTCTTAGACATTCTTTCGCTTATACAGTTCTATCAAAAAAAGAAGAGAATGATGTAATCGGTTGTTGCTATATTTATCCCTCCGATAACCCTGAGTATGAGGTACAAGCATACTATTGGATAAGACAAGATTTACTTGATAGCGGCTTAGAGGATGAATTAGGGAAAACATTTAAGGAATGGTTAGAAAAATCTTGGCCATTTGGCAAAATAGAATTTCCGAGAAGAGATATATAGTTAATTAAAAACTTTTTTATATTCAAGGTTTAAGTCTTGAGATGAAACTCTTTTTTGTGACATAGTATCTCTATCTCTTATAGTAACTGTATCATTTTCGATTGTTTCAAAATCTACTGTTATACAAATAGGTGTACCAATCTCATCATGACGTCTATAACCTTTTCCAATATTACCAGAGTTTTCTAAAATGACCCTACCCATACCTAGTGCTTGAAGATCATTCTTAATCTTGCTTGCTTTATTGACTAGATCCTCATTATTTCTTTTTAGAGGAATTACGGCCGCTTTAATTGGAGACAAATGAGGTTTCAAACTTAATACAATTCTTTTATTTCCGTTTTCTAAATCCTCCTCCTTGTAAGCTTCATTAAGTAACGCAAATACACCTCGATCAACACCAGCTGAGGGTTCTATAACATACGGGATGTACCATTCTTTACTTTCTAAATTTTGAATACTCAATTTCGTTGTTGATTGCTTATTTTTCATTACATCTGCGGATATTTTAAAGTCATTTTGATTTTTAGTGTGAGAGCCAAGATCAAAATCAGTTCTGTTTGCTATACCTTCTAACTCTTCAAGTCCATGTGGAAATTCGTACATAAGATCTACAGTGGCTTTTGAATAGTGAGATAGGTCAGCATCTTCAACATCTAGCTTTTTTAATCTTTTTTCAGATATGCCTTGATCAATCCACCATGAATACCTCTTGTCTACCCAATATTTATGCCACTCATCATCTTTACCTGGCTCAACAAAAAATTCTAATTCCATTTGTTCAAACTCTCTAACTCTGAATATAAATTTGCCTGGAGTGACTTCATTTCTAAATGCTTTACCTATCTGCGCGATTCCAAAAGGAATAGTCTTACTAGTTGAGTCCAATATATTTTTAAAATTTGTGAAAATTTGCTGTGCGGTTTCAGGTCTTAGGTAAGCATAATTACTGCCATCATCTACAGGACCAACTGTGGTTTTAAACATAAGATTAAATGGTCGAGGTTCAGTTAGATCGCTAGACCCACATGCTGGACATTTTCCATCCATGGCCTGGTCAGATCTAAATCTATTTTTGCAATTTCTACAGTCGACTAAAGGATCAGAGAAAGTATCTTCATGGCCTGAATATTTTAATACGTGTCTACTTGTTAAAATAGATGCATCAAGTCCTTCAACGTCATCTCGATCATAGATCATTGATTTCCACCACGAGGATTTAAGGTTATTTTTTAATTCTACTCCGAGTGGACCATAATCATATATTCCTTGCAAGCCACCATAAATTTCACTTGATTGAAAAATAAACCCCCGTCTTTTACATAATGAAACGAGGTCTTCCATGTTTTTAGAGGCCATATCGACTCCAGAAAGAATTTTCCCTTAGAGCTTCTGTAAGCCGGTCAACAATATCGTTATTTGAAATCTGATTATTTAAAATATTTTTAATGAACGATTTTTTTTCTTCTATGTTCCTAATCTTTAATTTTTTTCCATAATGTTTTTCAATGTATGAGTTTAGTTCTTCATTCGAGTCTACTAAACCAAGTTTTTTTGCTTGTTCGCCTGTCCAAAACTCCCCATTAAAAACTTTTTTTGGGTCTATTTTCTTTTTTCTATTTTTAGAGACTAAATCTTTGAAATTTTCAAATATGCTATCCTGAACTTTGATCAGCTTATCTATGTCTTTTTTAGAAACTTCTTCAAATGGATCTAGAAACGATTTTCTATCTCCTTTTGTAAAAACTCGCCTTTTAATGCCTAGTTTATCTATTAATTTTTTGAATCCAAAAGAGGCACTGATTACTCCTATTGATCCGACTATTGAGCTTTTATTGGCGATTAAAATATCTCCTGCACACATCAGCATATAACCTCCTGAGGCAGCAACATCCTCCGCGATTGTAATCACTTTCACATTGTTTTTCTTCGATAAATTTCTTATACGGTTGTGTATAAGCTCGGATTGAACCGGTGAACCACCTGGAGAGTTGATCTTAATGACTACTACAGATGGCTTTTTAAAGCTAAAAGCTTTATCTAGAATAGAGGCACAATTCTCAAGTGTAAGTCCCTTTTGAAATCTACCGAGATCCCCAATAACACCTCGCAAGCCAACTATATTTATTCTTGTTTTAGAGGATATAAAGCTCATTTTTCTAATTTTTGCCTGAAATCAATAACTTTTAATTATATGAGACTATATTATAAGTACATCTAAATATAAAACAAAATCATAATTAATAAGTGAATACCCCAGTAAAATCATTATCGAATTTACTTAAAAGCTCTCTGAAGAGAGTTGAAAGAGAAATCAGTAAAAACATAAAAGATGAAGAAAAATTAATTACATTAACAGCAGGCCACCTCATTAAAGCTAAGGGAAAAAAAATAAGGCCCGTTCTTACTTTACTTGTATCAAAAATGCTAAATTACAAAGGTAACGCAGATGTAACACTTGCTGTCTGCATTGAGTTTATTCATAACGCCACTTTGTTGCATGATGATGTAATTGATACAGGTAAGATCAGAAGAGGGAAATTAAGCGCAAATCAAATATGGGGAAATAAAGTAAGTGTTTTAGTTGGAGATTACCTATTAAGTAGAGCTTTTAAGCTAATGGTAAAAAATAAATCACTTAAATTACTAAAGATATTATCCCAAACATCACTTATTTTAGCGAGAGGACAAATACAAGACGTAGGCAATAATCAAAATGTTAACTTAACAGAAAAGAAGTATTTATCTATCATAGATGCTAAAACTGCTGAGCTTTTTAGGATATCTTGTTTCTTACCAACCATTATTACTGACCAAGATAAAAGAACTCAAAAAATATTTAATGATTTTGGCTTTAATTTTGGCATGGCTTTTCAATTATCTGATGACGTATTAGATTATTTTGGTGACTCGAGCAAAATGGGTAAAAGTGTTGGAAAAGATTTTTTTGAGGGTAAAGTAACATATCCAGTAATTCATTGTTTCAAAAAATCTGATAAAAAGTCAAAAAAAATTATAGCCAAGCTATTTTTTAAGAGAAAAAGAAGTAAAAAAGATCTGATACTAATTCTGGATCTGATGAAGAAAACAAATACTTATAAGAGTTCAATCGAATTTGTAAGAAAATACGCAGAAAAAGCCAAAACTAATATTAATAAATTTGAAGGAAATAAATATAAAGTGTATCTTGATGAATTAGTTGATCATTTAATAATAAGAGACAAATAAATATGTCATTTAACACTTTTGGAAAAAATTTTCGATTTACAACATGGGGGGAGTCTCACGGGGAAGCCATTGGATGTGTAATTGACGGCTGTCCTCCTCTAATATCGCTTAAGGAAAAAGATATTCAAAAATATTTGGATATGAGAAAGCCAGGAAAAAATCGATTTGTTACTCAAAGAAAAGAAGGTGATAAAGTTTCAATTTTATCTGGTGTCTTTGAGGGAAAAACTACTGGAACTCCGATAATGTTATTAATTTGGAACAAAGATCAGAAATCAAAAGACTACAGCGATATAAAAAATAAATTTAGACCTGGCCATGCTGATTTAACATATTTTTTGAAATATGGAGTAAGAGATTATAAAGGTGGAGGTCGTTCTTCCGCAAGAGAAACTGCTAGTAGAGTAGCTGCTGGCGCTGTTGCAAGAAAAGTGATTGGCCATATTTTAAAAAAAGATATTTTAATTCAAGGTGCAGTTACTCAAGTTGGTAAGCTTGCCGTCAATCAAAGAAATTTTAATTGGAATGATGTAAAGAAAAATTCATTTTTCTGTCCTGATAAAAAAATAGTTAAAGTTTGGGAAGAGTACCTAGATGAAACTAGAAAAAAAGGGTCATCATTGGGTGCAAAATTATTAATAAATGCAAGAAATGTTCCTGCCGGACTTGGAGAACCTGTATATGGTAAATTAGATGCTGACCTTGCAGGTGCAATGATGAGCATTAACGCCGTTAAAGGTGTTGAAATAGGAGCTGGTAATGAGGCTGTTGAATTATCAGGAGATGAGAACTCCGATGAAATAAGAGCTAATAAAAATAAAAAAATTATCTTTTCTTCTAATAACTCTGGCGGAATTTTAGGTGGTATATCAAGTGGCCAGGATTTAAATTTATCAATAACGATCAAGCCAACGTCATCAATTTTGAAGACAAAAAAAACAATCAATAATAAATTTCAAAATACATCGATTTCAACAAAAGGTCGTCATGATCCATGTGTAGGTTTGAGAGCTGTCCCTATTGCAGAGGCTATGATGGCGTGTGTTCTAGCAGATCATATATTGCGTAATAGAGCGCAGTGTGGCTAAACTTTTAGATCAACTAAAAAATCAATAAGCAAGAAAGTCTTTTTTTTCTTTAATTTAATTTTATTCAAGTTCTTAATAGTCTTTTCAGCTAGTTTTTCTCTGTATTTTAGTAAAATCTCATTATTTACCTTTGACATTTTTGGAAAATCGGCAAAATCATCATTGATTTGAAAAATTTCTCCTATGTATTCTCCAATTTTTTGCATACGAACTTCGACATTCTTATTTTTATTTGCACATATTGCAACTGCTTGACAGCAAAAAGACATTAATCTTGCAGTTTTTAATTTGTTTAATTTTAATCTCCTTCTTAAAGTAGGTGACTTGAAACTCAAATCATAATACTGCCCTAAAAGAAGCCCTTTTTCACCTGAAACTTTGCTCAGGACTTCAATCAGCTTTGTCTTTTTCTTATCAGATATTTTAAAAGAACTACTAGATAAAATTTGATATGATTTAGTCAATAAAGCACATCCAGCAAGAATTGCAGTATATTCATTGAATTTATAGTGTGTTGTTTTTTTTCCTCTTCTAAATTTATCGTTATCCATAGAAGGTAAATCATCATGTACAAGGGAGTAATTATGCAACATTTCAATTGCTGAAGCTAAATTAAAAATGACACTATTTGATAAATTTAACTCTTTGCCAAAAATATATACTAGATATGGTCTAAATCTTTTACCTCCTGTATTAATTGAATATAGGATAGCTTGATTTAGTAGATTTTTATCTTTACTTAATTTTTTTTTTAAAAATTTATTAAATTTAATAGTAAATTTTTTCAAATCGTTATTTATGATTTGATGTTTCATTTACTTTTTTTTAGATATTTTACCATCTGGCAGCACTTTAATTTCCTCAAGTTTTAAAACTGCATCGTCTAATTTTTGTTGACAATGGGCTCTTAATTGCGATCCACGCGTATAATATTCAATAGACTTTTCAAGATCAATGTTTCCACTCTCCAAATTTTCTACAATTTCAGATAATTCTTTCATAGCTTTTTCAAAAGAAAGTTTTTTTATGTCATCAGGTATTTTAGTCATTATTTTGCAACTCTCTTATGTGAGTGATCATCGAACTTTCTAGTGCTTGTATATCATATCCACCTTCAAGCATAGAAATAATTCGATTATCACAATATTTATCTGCAATACTCATCAACTTTTGCGTTATCAATTTAAAATCATTTTCTAAAAGGTCTAGCGATGCTAATGGATCTTTTTTGTGAGCATCAAAACCCGCTGATATAATCAAAAAATCTGGTTTTTGATCATGTAGTTTTTTTACAATAATATCATCGAACGCTGATTGATATTGGGATGAATTTGTTCCTGCATGAAGAGGCACATTAACAATATTACCTACTCCTGTTTCATTCGTATCTCCTGTTCCAGGATACAATGGATATTGATGGGTTGAATAGTAATGAACTTTAGAATTTTCATAGAATATATCTTGCGTTCCATTCCCATGATGAACATCAAAATCAATTATAGCAATATTTTCTAAACCGTAACTATTAATCAAGTACTTTGCAGATATAGCTACATTATTAAATACACAAAAACCCATTGAACGGTCATAACATGCATGATGGCCTGGCGGTCTTACAATACAGAATGCATTCATACATTTTTTGTTCATAACGTTATCTGCCGCATCTATACCTGCGCCAGCAGCTTTTAATGTTGCTTCAAAGGAACCGCGAGATACTGGTGTTTCTTGATCTAGAAAAACTATCTGTTCATCTTTAGGAAAACGATCAAGTGTTTCATCTACAAAGCTTTTATCGTGCGCTTCATAAATATGAGAGTAATCTACTTTATTTGGTTCTATTATTGATATATTTTTAAATTCTTCATTATTTATTAAATCGATGATATTTTTTACTCGATCCGTTCTCTCTGGATAATCGAGAGTAGATACATGATCTTTGAAACTATCATCGAAATATATTTGTGTTTGAGTCATTGAATGAAATCTAAAATAATAAATTTAAATTCAAATAATATTAAAATTATAACTAGAAGTCTACTCATTGGAAAAACTATAGTAATCCCAACAGACACAGTTTATGGCATTGCGGCCGATGCAATGAGTTTTCAAGGTGTCGAAAATATATTTAAGATTAAAAAAAGACCCAAAAGATTTCCTCTGATTCTGTTTACTCATTCAATTGCTGAAGCTAAAAAGCTAGTAATATTCTCACCCTTTGAAGAGTACTTAGCCAAAAAATATTGGCCTGGACCACTAACTTTAGTTTTAAAAAAAAAAGGAAAAGAGTTTCATAATGGAGATAAAAGATTATCTAAAGTAGGTATACGCATTCCAAAAAATAAAGATGTTATAAAAATTCTCGAGTGCATTCAAAAGCCACTTGCAACTACAAGCGCTAATATACATGGAGAAACAAACATAAAATCATTAAACCAATTAGGAATAATAAAATCAAATGACGTCGCTTATGCAATCGAAAAAAAAGGTGGAATGAGCTTTAATGAGTCAACTTTAGTTGAAACTAAAAATAATCAAATAAACATTATACGTGAGGGTACTTTATCTAAAAAATTAATTTATGAAGAATTAAAAAATTTTAACAAGAAACATTGTTAAGCATCTACGAATGCATTAAAAGAAAAACACCGTCTCTCACCATCTCCTCTAAAAGGATGGACATCATGCATTAAAAAAGAAGGGAAAATATACAAATCTCCTACCTTGGGCTTAAATGTTTCACGGTGCTTAACAAGCGGAGGGCTATTCCTGGGCATCGAAACACGGCCATCAAAAAATGATATTAAACCTGCTAAATCTTTTTCTTTATTTAATCTTATAGACGAGGGAATTTTTAAATAACCCACACCACTGATGTTGCCTCTGTGTAAATGGGGTGGATTAAAGTCTCCAGCATACTGACTAACTATCCAAGCTCTTTCAATTTTAATTTTCTTAACTTTTATATTTAATGTTTGCTTATAATAATCTTTTATTGAATTAATTATCTGTTTTTCTATTCCAGCTTTTAGAATTTTATTTGGTATTTTAAACTGCTGTTTCATACTTCCTATAAGCCTATGATCGTAATCATACTTTTTAGATAAGGACTTATTCTTTGACACTTCATCTGAGAACTTGTTTAAGTTAGTAACTGTTCTCGATGAGAGCTTTGTTTTACCTATTGTTGGCCCAAATGGTTTATATGTCTTCATAGTTTTTTCTGGTGCGCCCGGAAGGATTCGAACCCTCAACCCTCAGATCCGAAGTCTGATGCTCTATCCAGTTGAGCTACGGACGCATCTATACTATATTTCACGTACCATGCTTTTTCTTAAGATACTAGAAAAATTAGGACGAAAAAAAGTTGTGATGGACAGAGGCCCTTCACACCCAGAATATCATTTAGCGAAACCATGGACAGCTAGGTATTATTTACTATTTAGGAAAAGACCGAAGTGGTTTCCTTTTAATATTCTTATTCATCATATTTTAGATAATGATCATGGAATTGGACTGCACAACCATCCCTTTCCATATATTACAATTATTTTAAGTGGCGGTTACTGGGAGACAAATACTAAAGGAGAGAGAAAATGGCGTGGAAAATTTTATATGGGTTTTAGAAGTGCTGACAATTTACACCGAGTCGACTTAGAACCAGGTATTAAACCAATTACAATTTATATCGCTGGTCCTTACGGACTTAGAAAAAAAGGAAGAAGTGAATACGGAACTTTAAACTAATTTTTTCCTAAGTTGCGTTCTAAGTTTACGATCTTTTTTTAAAACAATTTCCCTTCTCATTGCGTCAGATTTAGAATCAAATATTTCTTTATACAAAAGTTTCCATTTGCTACCTCTAGTATATTTTGCGCCTTTTGAAGTGTTATGAGCTCTTATTCTTTTGTCGATATCATTGCTCCAACCAACATATGTTCTAGGCTTAGGATTGGTTGTACCAATGATATACACATAGAATTTCATGATTCTAAACATAATAATTGTAATTAGTACTTAATTAAATATAGTATCTTTAAATAAATAGGAGAAAAAGCATGCGTACTACTCTTACAGTTTTAGCTTTCAGTTTTATGATTTCAGCTTGTACTACATTACAAAGCATAAATGAAACCATTAAAGGTGATGGCGTTCCTTATATTCCAGGAATATAAATATTAGAAGCTGGCCCTTTTTAGGGTCAGTTTTCTTTTTTGTAATAATTAGAAAAAAAAGTTAATTAGTCAAAGCGCCTATTTAAATTTTATAGTTTTCAATATGTATAAAGTTCAAATTTCTGGAACTGGCCTTTACACTCCTAAGGAAAAAATCTCTAATGAGGAATTGGTACAATCATTCAATAAATATGTTGATGAATTTAATGAAATAAATTCAGAAGATATTAAAAATGGAAAAACCCAACCTTTGGAAAAATCCAGCGCTGAATTCATAGAAAAAGCATCAGGTGTTAAATCAAGATATGTACAAAATAAAACAGGAATTTTAGATACTTCTTTTATGAGGCCTAAATTGAGAGAAAGGTCAGAAGAAGAATTATCTAATTTAGCTGAAATGGGGGTCATTGCAGCAAAAGATGCGATTAAAAACTCAAATATAGATGTAGATGATATTGATGCAGTAATTGTAGCTTGTTCAAATCTTGAACGTGCCTATCCAGCAATTGCAATTGAAATACAAAATGCTTTAGGTATCAAAGGTTTTGCTTTTGATATGAATGTTGCGTGTTCATCAGCAACTTTTGGAATTCAAACTATCTTCGACATGGTAAAGTCTGGAAGTATAAAGTCTGCTATAATGATTAATCCTGAAATTTGTACCGGACATTTAAATTTTAGAGATCGAGACTGTCATTTTATTTTTGGAGACGTTGCGACTGCAGTTATTTTAGAACGTCTTAATGAAGAAAATATAAAAGAAAACTCCTATGAAATAATTGGTACGAGATTATTAACTAAGTTTTCAAACAATATAAGAAATAATTATGGCTTTCTAAATAATTCATCGCCTGATGGCGTTGGTCAATCAGACAAATTATTTCATCAAAATGGACGAAAAGTATTCAAGGAAGTTGTTCCAGAAGTTTCTAACTTGATTAAATCTCATTTAGAAGAAAATAACTTATCGGCCAATGATCTCAAAGGCATGTATCTTCATCAAGCCAACGAGAATATGAATGTTTTAATTTCAAAGTATGTATTGGGAAAAGATGCCCCAAAAGAATTAGCGCCAGTAGTTTTGGATGAATATGCAAATACAAGTTCAGCTGGTTCAATTATTGCCTTTCATAAATACAATAAATCATTAAATAAAAATGATTTAGCAATTATATGTTCATTTGGAGCTGGCTATTCAGTTGGAAATGTAATTGTAAAAAAGATAGCTTAAAAATTTGGCTCTTTAGAAAATAATCTTCTCACCATTGGTTCAAAATGATCTAACGGGAAGGATTCATAATTAGGATCAAAAGATTTTTGATCCCACTTTTCACAAAAATCAATCGCATCTTGATAGTATGGGTGGTCTTTAAATTTATCTCGCGAATTTCTATCCTTGCCTAAATGATGAGCATAATAATATTCTTGAAAAAGGCCATGATGCAACATAATCCAATGAACCTTTTCAGAAACATACGGCCTTAAAACAGCGGCTATGAGCTGACTGTGATTGTAAGGAGCAAGACTGTCTCCTATATCATGCAACAATGTAGCAACAATCATTTCTTCATCTGCCCCATCTTTTTCAGCCCTGGTTGCTGATTGCAAAGAATGCTCTAGTCTTGATACTTGGTACCCATCAACTGAATTATCTAAGTTTTTTAATGACTCCAAAATTCGATCAGGAAGTTCATTTACATAGTTTTTTTCATATTCAGCCAAAAGTTCATAATCTTCTTTTGACCCTTTTTTCATTTCGGTAAACTTGACTGTCTTCATTCTACTTCCTTAGAGAGTAGTTTATATTTACTTTCAGCAGAGTCATGGTCAATATATAGCCCTTGAAGCCACCGACTTCCTTCAGATGTATTGTAGCTTCTTCTTCCATGCAAAGTTCTGTAATTATTCATAATTAATAAGTTACCAGGCTCTAAATGAAATTGTAATATATATTTATCTGAATTGATCATTTGATGCATAACTCTTTTAGCAGCATAAAATTCTTCCAAAACCTTTGGCTCATCGTAAAATACAAAGTCTAATCTATTACTATATTTTATTTGTTTGAGTTCTCCTCTAGCGCTTAATTTTATAATTTTTCCAGTTTTTTCTAAAATAGCATCATTATCTTCAAATTTATAATTTATTAGAGTATTTACTAGGATATTAAAAGCTTGTGGATTTTCTTTTTTTAGATCCTCTGCAACTTTGAAACCATCAACAACTGTGGAATCTCCTCCTTTGCAACTGTTTTCAATACAAAATAAAAATTGAATTGATGGTACTGGTTTTCTGTAGGGATTATCAGTATGCGATTCTAATTCGATGGATGTATAAGCTAAGTCATTAGGTTGTTTTTGTGACCTCACATTAAATAGCTTTCCAAAATTAGTTTCTCGAATAAACCCAATTTTTTCAGCAAATTTTATAACTTCTCCATCCTTAGCTGGCAAATCTTCGACTACAACGTAGCCATACTGATGATAAAATTTTAAAATTTCAAACAATTGCTGACTTTCGTTTGCTCCATAGGCAAAACTAAATTTTTTTAACTCAGCATCATTTTTATTCCAATAAATCTTTGGCGGTAGGACATTTGATCTTGTAATTTCTGTTATTAACTTATCTAAACAATAAGTTGCA
>CACIWK010000004.1 GCA_902590345.1 uncultured Pelagibacteraceae bacterium
TGGAGATGAAGGAATAAAAAAATGGCTTGAACAACTTCATTATAAAGGGATTTCAATCGTGAAGAATGCACCCACTGAAAAAGAGTCAGGTTTTGATGTTCTATCTAATATAAGTCATCATAGAGAAACTTTTTTTAAAACACCATTTGAAGTAATCGACATTCCTAATCCAAATAATTCAGCATATACAGCTGCAGCTCTAAGAAATCACATCGACTTACCATATTATGAAATTGCTCCTGGCTACCAGTTCCTTCATTGTTTAATAAACGATGCAACCGGTGGTGAGTCAGTTGCGTTAGATGGATTTAGAGTTGCAAGCTATATGAAAGAAAATTTTACTGAATACTTCAAGATTCTTCTTGATACACCTGTAAAATTTGTAAATAGAGATTACACCGCAAACACAATTAGAGTAATGCATAAACCCATATTTACTCTAGATCACAACAATGATTTTAATGATATACGGTTTAGCGTTGCTTATATGGGAATAATGGATTGCAGTCCTGAAGTTATGGATAGCTTCTATGAAGCATATCGTAAACTTCTTTCATTGCTACATGACCCTATGTTTGAAATCAATTTCAGATTAGAAGCTGGAGACATTTTTAGCTTTAATAACAGAAGAGTCTTGCATGGCAGGAAAGAATATGATGCCAATTCAGGTAATAGACACCTCCAAGGATATTATATTGATAGGGATGAGATCGTGGGTAGATTAAATTATTTGAATAGAATTAATCCTTAGATTTTTGCAAAATATCTATAATTTTGTTTTTTGATACTGAGCCAACAAAGTTGTTTTTCTCATCAATTACGTTAAGACCCGATTGACTTTCAAGTATCGCCGGCAAGCAATTTTCAATACTATCATTTACGTTTACAGTTGGATTAGAATTTGCTCGTTCACCTCCTTGGTCAAGAATTGTCTTGATTTTTAAAACCTTTATACGATTAACATCCTTAACAAAATTGGCCACATATTGATCAGCAGGTTTTAAAAGAATTTCCTCTGCATTTCCATCTTGAACAAGTTTTCCACCATTGAGTATAGCTATTCGGTCGCCTAATTTGAGTGCCTCATCGAGGTCATGAGTTATGAACATAATTGTTTTATTTAAATTCTTTTGTAAGTCCAGTAATTGGTCCTGCATATCAGTTCTTATTAATGGATCAAGCGCACTAAAGGCTTCGTCCATTAGCAATATATCTGGATCAGTAGCTAACGCCCTAGCTAAACCTACTCTTTGCTGCATTCCTCCTGACAATTGATTTGGGAATTTATTTTCAAAACCAGTTAAACCAACTTTTTCAATCCAATACATTGCTCTTTCTATAGAGTCTGACTTATCTAGATTTTTTATGCTCAATCCAAACTGGACATTGTCTAATATATTTTGATGAGGAAATAGTGCAAAGCGTTGAAAAACCATCCCTGTTTTATTTCTTCTAAACTCTAGAAGATCCATTTTATTAAGTTTAGTAATATCCTCTCCATCAACTGTAACCGTTCCCTCGGTTGGTTCAATCAATCTATTAATGTGTCTTATCAAAGTAGATTTTCCTGACCCTGATAATCCCATTACAACTTGTATTGAATGCTCATTGATATCTAGAGAAATATTATCCAACCCAAGAACATGATTATATTTTGATAATAACTCGTCTTTATCAACACCGTCTCTAACTATGTCTGTGTACTCTCTTGGTCTTGATCCAAAAATTTTATACAAATTTTCTATCTTAATCTTTATCTCACTCATTTGCGCCAGCCCTATATTGCTGCATTCTTTTACCAAATGACTGGGAAACCCTGTCAAATATGATCGCCAAAGCTACAATAGCCAAACCATTGAGAAGGCCCATGGTAAAATATTGATTGGTGATGGCTTTTAAGACTGGTTGTCCCAATCCTTTAACCCCAATCATTGAAGCAATAACTACCATTGCAAGTGCCATCATTATTGTTTGATTAATGCCAGCAAAAATTGTTGGTAAAGCTAACGGAAGCTGTACTCTAAATAATTTCTGAGTTCTATTTGCACCAAATGCATCTGCGGCTTCTAAAACCTCTTTATTAACTTCTCTAATACCAAGATCAGTAAGTCGAATTATTGGCGGGATTGCATAGATTATCACTGCAAGTAAACCAGGAATTTTACCAATACCCAATAACATAACAACTGGAATGAGATACACAAAACTTGGCATCGTTTGCATAATATCTAAAATTGGAGTAATTGCGGCTCTCGCTCTATCAGATCCTGACATTAATATGCCAATTGGTATACCTAGGCCGATAGACATTAGTGTGCAAACACCAATAATACTAACTGTGGACATCGTATCATCCCACATTCCAAAATATCCAATTAATAAAAAAGCAATTAAAGATGAAATAGTTAGAGCGACGCTTCTACTTCCATAATAAATCAATAATAAGAAAACGATTATTACCGCAGGCCATGGAGAATTTTGTAGTATTTTTTCAAACCATACTAAGAAATAAAGTACTGGATCAAAGACCGCTTCGATTGCATCGCCGTATTCACGTGAAAAGTTTCGGTAAGCGCCATCAAGAGACTTCTTGAACAAGCGAAGACTCTCCTTACTCATTTCAGGAAATGAAATAAAAAATTCGGTAAAATTCATATAAATATGCGGACTATATTTCTATAGTCCGCAATATTATTTTTTTAATTATAACGCTGCTTCAATTTTAGCTTTTGCATTACCGTCGACCCAGCTGTGCCATTCTGTATAGTTTTTCAGAAAATGTATAGCTGTGTCTTCGCCAGATGCTTGATTGTCATCTTTCCAAGCTAATAAAGCATTAACAGTGCTGTTTGGAAGTGCTCTTTTTGAAATGTATTCCATTCCAAGTTCAGAACTATTTTTAAAGTTATCAGTGACAACAGTGTATACTTCAGAAACAACCCATGCGTTAGGTTTTGGATCTGCACATCCGTCTTGAGAAGTACAATTGTCCCACTCTTCTTTACTGTGTTCAACACCAAAGCTTAGTTTCTTGAGAGGATATTTGCCAAGAACTGCTGTAGGAGCCCAATAGTATCCTAGCCATCCCTCTTCTTTATTATATGCTTCACCGATAGCACCGGCTAATGCACCACCTGATCCAGGATCAACTAGTCTCCATCCCTTTGCTTCCATATCATATGCTTTAAAGAGATTTCCAGTACTAATTTGACAGTTCCAACCTGATGGACACGTATAAATTGCTCCATTTCCACCTTCCGGATGAGGGAAAAGTTCAGGGCGCTCTATAACGTCATAAACTGTTTGGATATCAGGATTTGCATCAGCCATGTACTGAGGAATCCACCATCCTTCTTCACCGGTGTCAGACAATACCTCAGCTGCATAATGCAAACGACCTTCACCTACTGCATTATCTAAAGCTAGACGAACTGCATTAATCCATAGCTCAGGAGCTACATCCGGCTCACCTTTTTCCATCATTGATGTTGCTGTTGGCATAGTATCGCCAGGTACAAGTTCAACATTACAACCATACCCATTTTCTAATACCATTTTATCTACATGAGCAAACATTTCGGCTGATGCCCAATTCATTTCTGCTACAGTAATTGTGCCACAATCAGCAACTTCCTGATTCCTGTCACAACTAACTGCAAAAATAACTGCAAAACCTGCTAAAAATATTCCAATTGCAGATTTTTTAAAAAATTTATTCATTTTTGTCTCCTAATTTTTATCTTTCAATATAATTGAAACATATATATGAAGGTGCTTCCACATAAAAAAAAATTAAATTATGTTATGTAATTAATTAGATAAACGTCTGATTTAATTATTTTTTTACTGAATAGATCTCAATTAATGGTGCGCTCATTACGAATATTGCGCCAATAAACTCTCTAATTGAGATTATTTCATTTGCAAGCAGATAGGCAGATATAACGCCAATAACAACTTCAAACATCAATAGGATCCCTGCGCGTCCTGGATCAACTTGATCCTGACCATAAGTGACAAGCCAGTAACCTGGCAATAACCAGATAAATGAGAATATTAAAATTATCAAAATAGTATTCTTTAAAATATCATAGTTAAATCCTGAAAGTATTTGCCCATCTGGTAAGAATGTTGCAATAACAACAAAAAGACCCCCAATTAAAATAAAAACTGAAGTACCAAAATTTACATCAAGTTCCTCATTTATTCTTATGAGTGTTGCACAGATTGACCAGAGAAATCCTGAGAGAATTCCAAACAGATCTGCTAGGGTGCTAGGCATAAAATTTCCTTGATCCAACCCAGTTATAATAAATAGGCCTATAAAACCTGAAGAAATTGAAAAAAACCTATAAATGTTTAAGGCCGCTCTTAGAAAAATAATTTCAATTAAAGTGCTCCATACAGCGGTTAAATAAAAAAAGATTAAGACTCTTGCAACATTACCTCTAATTAAACCCTCATTATAAAGACACATTGCAGCCGCTCCTGCTGAGGCTGCGACTATTGTAAGTATCAAATTTCGATTAGTTAATTTCGATATATTTTTGTATGAAAAAAATAATAAAAATAACCCAGCAATAGTGAAACTTAAAGTGAGTGGAATTGCATTATTATACGCATATTCATTAAGTAGCCTTAATGGATACCACCACGTACCCCATAATAATGTTGAAAGTACAATTGCATAATTGGGGTTTAAATTTTTTAACATAAGCTTATGTTGTACTATAATTACAAACTTTGGTAAAATTAGTTATGCAATTTAATTCTTATAATTATATTATTATTGGTGCCGGAAGTGCGGGTTGTGTTCTGGCAAATAGACTTTCATCTAATTCAGAGATAAATGTATTGTTAATAGAGTCAGGTCCATCGGATAAAACGTGGAAAACCTCTATGCCGGCAGCTTTATTATACACAATGCATGACCCAAAATATAATTATTTATACGAAACTGAGCCTGAACCGTTCATGAACAATAGAAAAATGTTTTGCCCAAGAGGAAAGATGTTGGGAGGAAGTTCATCACACAACGGTATGGTTCATGTAAGAGGAAATCCAATGGATTTTGAAAACTGGGCTCAAAAAGATCTTAAGTCATGGAATTATAATAATGTTCTTCCGTATTTTAAAAAATCAGAGTCAATTGAAGGATTAGATGAAACTTATAGGAATAAAAGCGGTCCTTTAAAATTATCTCGATCTTCGGAAGGCAATGAATTGAGTAAGGTCTACCTAGAAGCAGCAGAACAAGCCGGCTATGAGATAAATAATGACATGAATGGATATAAGCAAGAGGGATTTGGTCTAATGGACACCACTATTTACGGAGGCAGAAGACAAAGTACGAGTGTAACTTACTTGCATCCAGTTATTAACAGAAGAAATCTTACCGTCATTACAAATACAATAGTAAACAAAGTTATTATTGAAAATAATAAAGCCATTGGGGTTGAATGTACTGCAGGAAGAGAGATAAAAAAAATCTATGCTGATAATGAAGTGATATTATCAGCTGGAGCAATAAATTCACCTCAACTTCTAATGCTTTCAGGTATAGGAAATGCTGAAGAACTAGAAAAATTAGATATATCTGTTCAACATGACCTAAGAGGTGTAGGTGAAAATTTACAGGATCATCTTGAAACTTATTTACAATATGAATGTACAAAGCCCGTTACACTTTACACATCATATAATCCAATAAGAATGGCATTCATAGGGATAGAGTGGTTTATTTTTAAATCCGGAGTGGCAGCATATTCAAACTTAGAAACTGGCGGCTTTGTGAGAAGTAATGATATGGTAGATTATCCTAATATTCAGTATCACTTCTTTCCATCACTTGTATTGGATCATGGAAGACAATCTCCAAGCTCTCATTCTTTTCAAGCACATGTAGGACCAATGAGGCCAACAAGTAGAGGACATGTCAAATTAAAGTCAAACAATCCCTCAACTTCACCCGCTATACAGTTTAATTATATGCAGACAGAGCATGATTTAAAAGAAATGAGAGATGGTATTAAAATTGCAAGGGAAATTTTTCATCAAAAAGCTTTTGATAAATATCGAGGAAAAGAAATTAATCCTGGAATAAATTCAAGCGCTGAGAATGATTTAAATGAATTCATTAAAAATAAAGGTGATACTGCTTATCATCCTTCTTGTACATGCAAAATGGGAAAAGATGAGTTATCTGTTGTTGATGAAGAGCTCAAGGTTTATGGGATTGAAAATTTAAGAGTTGTAGATGCTTCAATAATGCCAAATATCATTACAGGAAATCTCAATGCAACAACTGTAATGATCGCTGAAAAGGCATCTGATCTCATCCTTAAAAAAGAAACTTTACCTGATGTAGAGACCAGTTTTTATAGAGCAAGCTAGTAGTTAACTACTTTTTCTACTTGATTATTTAATAAATTCATCACCTCAATACGACCCTCACAAATAATAGCTAATTTGTCCTCACTTAGAGAAATAACTTTAGTTTTTTCTCCCACGAGATCACATTTTTTTTCAATATTTATATCCTTCTCAGAATTATCAGTGGAAGAAAAAAAATCAATCTTGTATGATCGCTCAATAATAGTAGTAATAACAATCGTGGTACCAATTAAAATTACAATTCCGAGAAATATAACTATAAATAGCATAATTTTTTGGTACATCGTTATCTCATAATGTTCTATCAATACAAAGTCAACCATAAGAAGCAAGTAGGTCAACGTATAGACAAATATATTGCTTTAAATTTGAGAGAATTTAGTAGGTCAAAAATAATTCAATTAATAAAGTCCTCCAATATTACAGTAAATAATAATATTGTAGATCCTGATTATAAGATCTCATTAGGCGATCATATTTCAGTAAATATACAATTAGCAAATGAGACACCAATAATTGGTGAGAACATAAAATTAAATATTGTTTATGAAGATAAGGATTTGATAGTTATCAATAAACCTGCGGGCATTGTAATGCACCCCGGTGCTGGAAATAAGACAGGTACAATTGTTAATGCTTTGATCAATCATTGTGGAGATGAATTAAAATTTGTCGGTGATGCTCAAAGGCCAGGAATAGTTCATCGAATTGATAAAGATACGAGTGGACTGGTTGTAATAGCTAAAAATGATTTCACTCATAAACATTTATCTGACCAATTTGCTGCTCACTCTATTGAAAGAGTTTATATTGCTGTATGCTGGAACAAAATCTCACCAGCAAATGGAAAAATTAAGTCATTCTTATCTAGAAGTAATAGGAATAGAACAAAAATGATGAGTTCTGTAAGTAGAGGTAAGGTTGCTATCACTCATTACAAGACACTAGAAAATTTAAAGAACAAAAAAAATCAAATTGTTGCCACAGTATTAGAATGTCGCTTAGAAACCGGAAGAACTCATCAAATAAGAGTGCATCTAACAGAAAAGGGAAGTCCACTCATAGGAGATCGTACTTATGGGCGATCGCCTCAAAGTAAACTAAAATCACTTTCAGAAAGCACGGTTCAATCGATTAAAATGTTGCCAGGACAGGCTCTGCATGCGCAATCTCTTGGGTTTCTTCATCCTAAAAAAGAAAAAATCCTTCATTTTCAGTCTGTTATGCCGGATTACTTGAGCAAATTGGTAAATTCAATTAAAAGCTGATCATTGATTTCTAGAAAAAAGTAACCATATTTTGAATATGAGTAAAAACTATAATTTACCAGCATTGTCCAATGAAGGTAGCCTCGGTCATTATCTTCAGCAGATCAAGAAGTTTCCCATGCTTACAGAAAAGCAAGAAATCAATCTTGCTAAGAAGTGGAGAGATGAAGGGGATACGAGTGCAGCTCATGCACTTGTTACAAGCCATCTCAGACTCGTTGCACGAATAGCAATGGGTTATCGAGGATACGGACTTCCTGTAACAGAACTTATATCTGAAGGAAATATAGGTCTGATGCAAGCAGTTAAAAAGTATGACCCAGATAAAGGTTTCAGATTAGCGACTTATGCTATGTGGTGGATTAGAGCTGCTATTCAGGAGTATGTACTTAAATCATGGAGTTTAGTAAAGATTGGCACTACCGCAGCTCAAAAAAAACTATTTTTTAATCTTAAGAAACTTAAAAATAGACTAAGTGACTATAGTGAAGGATCACTTAAACCTCATCAAGTTACAGAAATTGCCAATCAATTAAATGTTTCTGAAAAAGAAGTTTCGGAAATGGAAGGAAGAATTTCTGGGAATGATTATTCTCTTAATGCAGTGGTTAGTGCAGACGGTGAAGAAGAATGGCAAGAATGGCTAGTTGACGAAGATGCGGATCACGAAGTCAAAATAGCTGAGAAAGAAGAAGTTTCAAAAAGAAAAGCTCTTCTCAATAAAGCAATTAATGTATTAAATGATAGGGAAAAACATATTATACAAGATAGGAAATTGTCTGAAACTCCTAAAACTCTAGAAGAACTCAGCAATGAGTACAACATCAGTAGAGAACGAATTCGGCAAATAGAAGAAAGAGCATTTCAGAAGCTTCAAACAGAAATGTTAAGTCTCGCAAGAGATACTAAATTAATTCAGGCTTAATTAAATAATTTATTTATTAGTATTGTGTCCTCACGTCTTGGGCTAGTGGAGATTAAATCTATATTAGTTTTTGTGAGCTCACTAATACGATTGACATACTTTTTTGCGTTTTCTGGCAACTCATCGAAGCTGTTTATACCAGTTGTTGTGCTCATCCATCCTTGAAAGGTCTCATAGATTGGCTCTATAGTCTCTTGATCTTGTTCAGAGCTTGGGTAGTAATCTATTTCTTTTCCATTTAAATTATATCCTACACACATTTTAATTTCATCAAAGTGATCTAATACATCGATTTTAGTAAGAGCAATACCTGTTGCTCCCGATTGAGTTAAAGCTTGACGAACTAAAACTGAGTCAAACCAACCACATCTTCTCTTTCTATTTGTCACTGTTCCAAATTCATGGCCAATTTCTCCAAGTTTATTGCCTATTTCATTATTTTGCTCTGTAGGAAAAGGACCATTCCCAACTCTCGTAGTATATGCTTTTGTTATTGCAAGGATATGATTAATAACTTTTGGATTCAATCCACTGCCAATAGATGCGTAACTAGCGTGAACATTTGATGATGTAACAAAAGGATAGGTACCATGGTCAATATCTAAAAGAAATCCTTGAGCTCCCTCAAATAAAATTTTTTCTTTACCGCTATTTATTACGTTAGTTATGTCATTTATTGTTTTTGCAAAAGGCTTGGCATATTCCCCTAATTTATATATTTCACTGACTACTTCTTCTAAATTGTATTCATCCAATCCAAAACCTCTCATTATCGCATTATGATGGTTGAGTAAAATTTCAATTTTCTTGTTTAATTTTTCCTTATCAAATAAATCACATAATCTTATTGCTCTTCTTCCAACTTTATCTTCATAAGCAGGTCCTATTCCCCGTTTTGTTGTACCAATTTTTATTAAGTTGTTATTTTCTCTTAATTCATCTAGTGATTGATGAAGGGGTAAAATTATTGTCGCTCTGTCCGATATGTATAAATTTGAAGGAGTTATATCTACTCCTCTTTCTTTTAACCCAGCTACTTCTTTTTGAAAGGCAGCTAGATCCAAAACCACGCCATTTCCAATTATCGAAATTTTGCCTTTTCTTAAAATTCCGGAGGGTAGAATATTTAATTTGAATGTTTCATTATTTATTACGAGAGTATGACCGGCATTATGACCTCCTTGAAATCTTATTACAATATCGGCCTGGCTTGATAACCAATCGACAATCTTTCCCTTCCCTTCGTCTCCCCATTGGGATCCAACAATTACAACACCTGTCATTTAATGCCTTTATTTTATGAAAAATATTTTGTTACGCTTTCAGTTAATTCATCAATTGTATGCTGATTTCCACTTTCAATCATAACCCTTAAAAGAGGTTCAGTACCAGACATTCTAACTACGATTCTTCCGTCTTCTGAAACTTTTTCTTCACAAGATTTGATAAATAATTTCGTATCCTCGTGATCTAAAATATTTCTTTCTTTTACGCGGAAATTAATCAGGTTTTGTGGTAGAGGACTGAATAAATGAAGGCAGTCACTGGCTTTTCCTTTTTTTCTATTTAAGATAGATAGAACTTGAAGAGCAACTACTATTCCATCTCCTGATGAAGTAAAATCACGTAAAATTATATGTCCAGATTGTTCACCGCCTAAATTTAAATCTTCTGAAATCATTTTTTCCTTTACATATCGATCACCAACTTTTGCCCTGATTAACCCAATGTTATGTTTCTTTAATAAAGTTTCTAAGCCCATGTTTGCCATTGAAGTACCAACTACATTATTATTTTTTAATTTTTTATCTTTTGACATTTCAATAGCTAGTAATGCCAGTATCTGGTCGCCATTGACTAAATGTCCTTTTTCATCAATAACAGCCAATCGATCGCCATCGCCATCTAAGGCAATACCAATATCAGCCTTCTCCTCTAATACTTTTTTAGCAAGTTTATTGGTATTAGTAGACCCACATTCGAAATTTATATTAGTTCCATTTGGTTGAGTAGCTATTTGAACAACTTCTGCACCAAGCTCCCATAAAATTAAAGGTGCAGAAATATAAGAAGCCCCATTTGCACAATCTATTACAATTTTAAGACCATCAAGCCGTTGTGATTTAGGAAAAGTACCTTTTAGGAATTCTATATATCTACCATTTGCATCTTCGAGTCTTTTTGCTCTGCCTATTTTTTCCGGACCCGCTAATGAATTTTCCAATTCAGACTCCATAAGATGCTCTATTTCAATTTCAGTTTTGTCTGATAATTTATTTCCATTTTTATCAAATATTTTAATACCATTATCTTGATATTGGTTGTGTGAAGCAGTTATCATTATTCCTAAGTCTGCTCGCATAGATTTTGTCAACATTGCAACTGCGGGTGTAGGTATGGGCCCAAAAAGAAAGACATCCATTCCCATAGATAATAATCCAGAGGTTAATGCTTGTTCAATCATATAACCTGATAGTCTTGTATCTTTACCAATAACAACTTTGTGACGATGTTCTCCAACAGTAAAATGTTTACCTAGTGCCATTCCGAGCTTTATAAGTGTCAGGCCATTAAGTTTTTGACTATTTGAACTTGCTCTTACTCCATCTGTTCCAAAAAACTTTTTCATTTTATTTTAGAATAAACCTTAATTGATTGTTTTGTTGCATAAACATCGTGCACCCTAAATATTTGAACTCCTTCAGCTAGTCCATGCATAACCGTTGCTATTGAACCGCCTAATCGATCTTCGTATAATTCATTTTTTTCAATCTTGCCAATAAAACTTTTTCGAGAGCTTCCCAATAACACAGGAAGGCCCAATGAATGAAATAATGCGATGTTTGAAATTAGTTTCAAATTTTGTTGCAAAGTTTTACCAAAACCAATTCCAGGGTCTATTATAATTCGGCTTTTAGATATGCCATTTTTCTCGCATAGACTGATTTGCTTCTCAAAGAAATCATAAATATCAAGAAGTACATCTTTGTACTTTATATTTTTTTGCATCTTTTCAGGAGTTGAAATTGAATGCATTAAAACAAAAGGAATTTTATTCGAGTTTAAAAATTTTTTTGAGTTTTTATCAAATCTCAGTCCTGAAACATCATTTATTAGATTTATATTAAATTTACATACTTCTTTCATAACTTGAGATTTTCTTGTATCTACCGAGATAAATTCTTTCTTATATTTTTTTCTGATTTGAGAAATTATTGGAATAATTCGGCTAATTTCCTCATTAACTGTAATTTCTTTTGATCCAGGCCTTGTTGACTCTCCGCCAATATCAATGATATCTGCGCCTTCTTTAATTAGTTTTTTAAACTGCTCAATTGCATTATCGTGTAATAAATATTTTCCACCGTCAAAAAAGCTATCAGGCGTTACATTAAGAATACCCATCACAAGTGATCTTTCAAAGTTAAACTTTCCTAATTTTTTTCTTTTCTTTGTAATATTTGAAATTCTTTTGTTTATGTCTCTCTGAATATCAGGTTCCAAATATTTTATTTCATTAATTTTTAGAAACTTTGATCGAGTCTTGGTTTTGCCTCTTGTTATTAATTCAATTTCATTAAAGAATAATTTGGAGGACCCAAGAAAAAGTGAATCTTTTGTTTTTATTTTACTAAATATTGGTCGCACGTAATATCTATTCGAATTACGCACAAGGGACACTGTAATTAGTTAACTTGTTTGAGGTTTAGGCTTGAAACTAGGACCAACGGGAGCTGATTTACCACTTTTAGGTACAGACGGTCCGGCATTATTAATCTCTTCTTCAGGATTGGATCTGTCGATCTTACCCTCTTTTAATAATGTAGTTATTTCATCTCCATTTAAAGTTTCGTATTCAATTAAACCTTTTGCAAGAGCATGCAAATCGTCTATTTTTTCATTTAAAATTTTCTTTGCTAAATCATAACAGCTATCAACAATTTGCCTGATCTCTGAATCTATAAGTTTAGCTGTTTCCTCAGACACATTTTGATGTCTTTGTACTGATCTTCCTAAAAATACTTCTTCCTCATTTTCACCATATTGTAATGGTCCTAATTTTTCGCTCATTCCAAATTTAGTAACCATATTTCTAGCCATCTTAGTTGCCATTTCGATGTCTGATGAAGCACCAGAAGTAACTTTTTTGTCACCAAAGATTATTTCTTCAGCAACTCTACCGCCCATAGCAACTGTGATATCTGCTAACATTTTTTCCCTAGGTAAAGATAATTGGTCTCTTTCGGGCAGCCTCATCACCATTCCAAGGGCTCTACCTCTTGGTATTATTGTAGCTTTATGTATTGGATCTGATGCAGATTGATTTAATGCAACAACAGCGTGACCTCCTTCATGGTAAGCGGTAAGTTCTTTTTCTTCTTGACTCATAACAAGAGATCTTCTTTCAGACCCCATCATTACCTTATCTTTTGCTTCCTCAAAATCTACCATAGTAACAATTTTCTTGTTTTTTCTTGCTGCCAACAATGCTGCTTCATTTACAATGTTAGCTAGATCAGCACCAGAAAAACCAGGTGTTCCTCTTGCTATTGTTCTAATATCTACATCAGGCGCGACAGAGATTTTTTTAATATGAACTTTCAGAATTGCTTCTCTACCTAAGATATCTGGATTAGGAACAACAACCTGTCTATCAAAACGACCTGGTCTTAATAGGGCAGGATCAAGTACATCTGGTCTGTTAGTCGCGGCAACCAAAATAATACCTTCCTGAGTATCAAATCCGTCCATCTCAACTAAAATCTGATTAAGTGTCTGTTCTCTCTCATCATTACCACCACCAAGGCCTGCTCCACGGCTTCTTCCAACAGCATCAATTTCATCAATGAAAATTATGCATGGCGCATTTCTTCTTCCTTGCTCGAACATATCCCTAACTCGAGATGCTCCAACACCAACAAACATTTCAACAAAATCAGAACCCGAGATTGTAAAAAAAGGTACACCGGCCTCCCCTGCTACAGCTCTAGCAAGCAATGTCTTTCCTGTTCCTGGAGGGCCAATTAGTAAGGCACCTTTTGGAATCCTACCACCAAGTTTTTGAAATTTTCTTGGATCCTTTAAAAACTCAACAATTTCAACAAGCTCTTCTTTTGCTTCATCTATTCCAGCTACATCATTAAAAGTAACTTTATTTTTATTTTCAGTTAGTAATTTGGCCTTGGATCTTCCAAACCCCATTGCTCCTCCTCTTCCACCCTGCATCTGACGCATGAAAAAAATCCATACACCAATAAGTAAGAGCATTGGGAACCAGGAAATTAAAACTCCAAGAAGTGACGGATAACCGTCGTCTAGTGGTGCAGCTGATATGTTTACACCTCTATCATTAAGTCTATCAACGAGTGTTGGGTCATTAGCGGCATAAGTTTTAAAAGATCTACCATCTTCAAAAGCTCCGTTGATATTATTACCTCGAATAATTACATCTTTAATTGAGCCTGCTTCAACTTCATCTAAGAATTGTGAGTACGTTAAATCAACAGTATTTCTGTCACCACTAGTGTTACTAAATAAATTAAACAGTCCAAAAACGATTAAAGCAATAAAGAGCCAAAGAACTATATTTCGCAAATTCATCATAATAAAGATATTGATATTATTAGATAATTACTATTTTTCAGCATACAAGAAAATATATCAATAAAATTTAACATTATATTCAATAGCTTAGTCTAGTAATGCTCTATAAATTTTGTCCAATTTTTAGAAATGGCCAAATTTTTAGTCTTATTAGGTTTAGATATGTTGTTCTCAGAATGAATATTTACCACTCCCTTCTGCCCAACAAATGTGCAACTATTTAATGTACGCTTAAAGCTTTTTTCTTTCACAATTGAATTTATCAATTCTTGTACTGATCGCGATCTAGGCACTTTATTGCTTTTTCCAGCAAATCTGCAAAGTTTTACAAGTACTCTATGTTGAATTTCTTCGGGTAAGTTTATAAATTCCTGAGACTTAAAACTAATAATTTTCTTTTGATTGAGTTTTACTTGTTCATCTAAGTAATTGCTAACTGCAGTATTAATTGCGGTATCTGCACTTTTTAAATTCTTTAAGACGTTTTTAAACCTGACTTTACTGAGACCTTCATGTATTAATTGTTGAGATAACTTTCGAATACGAGACCTATCATACTTATTATTATAATTCGTTCTGTCGTTTATATAAACTTGCTTTTGCTCAGATAAATACGCAACAAGAGATTTTTTTGAGTACTCGAGTAATGGCCTAACTAAAATTAACTTTGTATTCTTATATCTAGATTTTACTTTTAATGATGAAAGTCCTTTTACACCACTGCCCCTTATTAATCTCATTAAAAAATTTTCTATTTCGTCATCAAGATGATGAGCTGTTAATAAGAATTTAATTTTTTTCTTGTTACAATATTTTGATAAGGCCTCATATCGAAGTGTCCTTGCCTTGGAAAGGGTATTAGAGCTGTTGATCTTTTTTTTTAATTTAGTTGAGTAGAAGTTAATTTTATTCTTTTTTGCGACTTTTTTTAACCATATAATTTCTTTTGATGACTCTGCTCTAATTCCATGATCAATACTTAATACAGTTAAATTAATATTATTATTTAATGCATATCTATTAGACAAATGCATGAGCGCTAAACTATCTGGACCACCAGAAACTGCTACGGCAATATCTGAATTAACTCGAAGTTCTCTCATCTTTGCTTCGAAATCTTGATTAGTTATTTTTACGACTTTTTTATGATTAATTGGCTTAACTAATTTCACAGCCATTTTTTTCGATTTCTAATTTACCCCTGTCTAATACAGCAGTATTCGCGTTTGGATAGGTGTCCTTTAATTGTATAAAAGTTACACACCCTTGTTCTTTTTGGTCCATATTTACTAAAGATATTCCGAGTTTTAAAAGTGCATCTGCGGCTTTCTTTGAATCTGGATAAACTTGGTATAGGCTTAAATAATTTTTAGCTGCGTCTTTAAAATTTTCTCTAACATAATAAGTTTCTGCTAACCAGAAGTTTGCGTTGCTTAAAAGACTGGAATCATTTCCAACAGTCATAAATTCTTGAAATGCTTTTTCAGCAAGTTCGTAGTCACCTTGCTTGAGAAGACCCATTGCGTATTCATATTGACCTTTTTCATCTCCTTCAGGCAGCACCGCTAGTACAATTTCTTGTTCTTCAAAAGCGACAATATTATCCTGAGAAATGGTATCTATAATTTCTTGCTCTTCTTCTTCATCAACTTTTTTGATTTCAAATGGAGAAGCAGACAACTCCTCTTCTGAAGACACATTTATTGTTCCAAGTGACTGAGGTTCTAAAGTTACTTCCCCACTCGTGTTACCTACTAAGTTATTAGTTTGTGTTTCATTATTGGGTAATGCCATAGATAATTGGTTTTTTTCTATACTTTCAGTTTTAGAATTTATATCGATAAACCTAAACTCAGTATCTTCTCTAAATGTATTAAAATTATTTACTGTAGATTGCATTGTAAATATCATTTCTTCGATTTTTGCTGTCAGTGATTGGACTTCATTTTGTAATTCAGCTATCTGAATAGATTGTTTTGTAATAATTGATTGGTAATCATCAAGACTAACATTATTGCCAACGCCAGAGGTCGTTTTGCTAAATGTTGCCTTTTCAAGAACCTTTATTCTGCTTTCAATTGAGTCTAATTTTTGCAACAACTGATCTACATCTAGTTCTTCAGATTGAACATGAACAATCTGCACTAATGAGATAAGGATAAAAAAGAAAATAAATTGAATTCTTTTGAGCATTAAATTAATCAAACCTAACCTTAATTAAAAGATTAAGCTTATCTTTTTGTCTAAAAAAAGGCGTCTAATAAATTAGTTGGTTCTTACTGTTACAGAACGTCTATTTTGAGCCCATGCTTTATTATTAGATGCACTGTTAACTGGTCTTTCCTTACCAAAACTAATAGTAGTGATTCGACTAGCACTTATGCCCTGCGTCATTAAATAATCTTTAGCTGCATTTGCTCTTCTATCACCTAGGGCTAAGTTATACTCTCTTGTACCCCTTTCGTCAGCGTGACCTTCAATAGCAATAGTTACTGATCCATTTGACTTTAACCATTTTGCTTGTTTAGCTAAAGTTGCCTGAGCTGCGCTTGTTAGTGAATAACTATCATATGCAAAGAACACTCTGTCCGGCACATCAACAGCAAGCATTTCTACTGTATCAGTACCAACATAAACTCCGTCTACGACTTCGACTTTAGAAGCTGAACTTGATGATGATGATGATGATGATGTAGATGCAGTATCTTGCGGTGTTGTAGTACATGCAGCTAGAATGATTGCTGCAAAAGATAAAACTAAAAACCTATTTAAATTTTTAAATGTAAATAACATTATAAACTCCCGTAATATTTGATCGCCCAAGTCCTAGTACTTTATTAATTTAAGTTACGCAAGTCTATAATAAAATAGCTGAGAATTGATTAAAATGGTCCTATTTTAGTCGAAAAATTGACTATTGTATCAATTTCGACCATGATGGGTCTGACGCATCAACTGGAGTTTCAAGCTTTCTCTCATTAAATCCTGTAAGATCAATTGACCAGATTGCCGAGGAATGGCCCTGACCTGCGTCATTAGACTTAGTTTCTCTATAAAATATCAAAACTCTTCCATTAGAAGACCAAGAAGGAGCCTCTTGATACCAATTTTCAGTTAAAAGTCTCTCTCCAGTTCCATCTGTTCTCATAACTCCAATAAAATATTGTCCCTGAAAATTTTTTGTAAAAGCAATAAGATCACCCCTTGGTGACCATACAGGTGTAGCATAATTACCTGATCCTTTAGAAATTCTTTTTTGGTTTCTGCCATTACTATCCATTACATAAATCTGTTGCGATCCACCTCTATCAGAGTTGAATGTAATTCTTTTGCCATCTGGAGAATAACTTGGTGATGTATCAATTGCGGGGCTGTCAGTTAACCTTTCAACTACTCTGGAAACTAAATCCATTACATATATGTCTGAATTACCTTCTCTAGCCAAACTCATGATGATCTTATTTCCATCTGGAGAAAAACGTGGTGCGAATGTCATACCAGGAAAGTCTCCTACCACTTCTTGAATACCTGTTTGGATGTTTAATAAATATACTCGCGGAAGATTTTTAAAATAAGATAAATAGGTAATCTCTTGTCTTACTGGATTAAATCTTGGAGTCAAAACAAGTTCTTTACCTGTAGTCAAAAATTTATGATTTGCTCCGTCCTGGTCCATTATCGCAAGTTTCTTAATTCGTTTATTTTTAGGTCCTTCTTCAGCAACATAAACTATTCTAGTATCAAAATAACCCTGCTCACCAGTAAGGCGCTCATATATCTTATCTGCAATCATGTGGCTAATTCTTCTCCAATTTTCTATTGTCGTAATTAGGACAAGTCCCTCTATTTCCTTTTCAGCTAGCGTGTCCCAAAGTCTAAACTCTACTCGAAGTCTCTCATTTTCAATCGATAGCTCACCTGTTAATAATCCCTGAGCCTTTATTAATCTCCAATCTGCAAAACGTGGATTTAAATGCATTGCTCTATTTTTTTGAATAAATGCATTTTCATCTACAGATAAAAATAATCCGCTTCTCTCTAAGTCATCAGCTATAACTTTACGGATGCTTGATGGTATATTTTGGTCATCTAGAATACTTTCTGTGTCATGAAAAAATTCAGTAATAGCAATTGGCAGAGGTTCCCTATTGCCTTCAGTAATATCAATTTCAATAATAGCGAATGAAATAGATGAAAAATGAAGAGCTATTACGATGTATAAAATTATTTTTTTCATAATAAATTATCCTCTTAGTATCTCTCTAGGATCAAAATTCAACTGTAAATTTTTCCAATTGTCATATCTTTCAATATCCGGAACTTTTATTGGATCACAACGTCTTACTGCTCTTAGGGCACTTTCAGCAAGGGTTCTAAAATATTTTTCGCTAGGCTTATTCATCCTTTCGTGTTGAACAACCTCAGGTGGTTTAAGCAAAGAACCATCAGTATTTAAGTAAATCTTAATTTTAACGATCATTGTATCATCATATGGAATTCCAAGAGGTATGCTCCAGCATTGCATAAATTGAGCTCTGATAGCATCCTCCTCAGATAAAGTAAGTCGTTTGTCGAGACTAGGCGTTGAGTCTAACGCTTCATAATCTTTTTCTATAATTTCTTCAGGATTATCCATTTTTGTATCTTTTTGTTTATCGATTAACTCGGCTAATTTAAGAGGATCAAATTTGTCTTTTTTCTTAACTTCAGGTTTTCGTACAGGCATATTTTGAATCATTTTTTCTTCTAATTTTGTCTTTTCAATTTTTTCTTCATCGCTCGGGTCTTGTACTTTTTCATTGGATTTTTCATCTTTGGGTTTACTTATTGTTTGGTTTAATTTTGTTTCTTCCTTCTTTTTTTCAACAGGTTCTTTTTGTTCTTCAATTTTTTTACTAATTTGTGGGACATTTGTTTTTTCTGCGATTTCAATTAATTCAACTTGTATGACCGGTGGCATTTCCAAATCATTATTATTAAATAATGGCAAAGATAAGACCGTGAATAAAAGTATAAAAACGTGTAGAAATATTGACCCTAAAACAGAAATTCTCATATATAAATAGCATTAATTATTTACTTAATGGCTTAGTAATCAAAGCAACCTTTGTAAAACCAGAACCAGAAAGCTCTCCTAAAACTTTCATGATCTGTCCATAATCAATTGCTTCGTCTCCTCTAACATAAATTTTTGTATCAAGCCTATTTTCTGTTATTGCTTTCATTTTTGGAACTAGTTCGGAAATTCCTATTTCGGTCTCTTGAATAAATATATTACCGCTTGCATCAATTGTTACCTCAAGTGGTTCATTGTCAGATTGTAAAGTATCAGCATTTGTTTCAGGTAAATCAACCTGAACTCCTACTGTTAACAAAGGAGCGGTTACCATAAAAATGATTAATAAAACCAACATTACATCAACAAATGGTGTTACGTTAATTTCACTGAATGGTTTTGATCGAGTGTTACGTGTCACAATTTAAAAATTTCTATTTCGTACTCAAGCCTCTTGAGAAAATGACATTAAAATGTTCTTTAAATCGATACATTCTTGCATTTTCATCATTCACCTGACTAGTAAATATATTGTAGGCTATAACAGCTGGTATTGCTGCTAATAAACCTAGAGCTGTTGCAAATAATGCTTCAGCTATTCCAGGAGCAACTACTGCAAGGGAGGTATTTCTTGAAATAGCAATAGATTGAAAAGAATTCATTATACCCCAGACCGTTCCAAATAATCCAATAAATGGAGTCGTAGCTCCTATTGTTGCCAAATAACTAAAGTATTCGGATAGCTTCTCATTTTGAAAATCTATTGCTGCCTCCATAACACGATTTAATCTATCAACTAAACTATCTATTTTTTTTGTAGTTTCCTGATTAGACTTTTCAATCTCATCAACAGCTTCATTGAAAACATACTTAATTGGACTTTCTGGTAATTCTCTCGTGCTACTCGAGATTTCTTTTATTGATCTTCCCGACCAAAATTCTTCCTCAAACTGCTTACTGATTTCTTTTAAAGAACGAAATAAACGAATTTTATGAATTATTATAGTCCATGAGAAAATAGAAGAAGCAAACAGAATTAGAATTACTAGCTTTACGACAATATCCGCTCTAAAAAAAAGTGAAATTAATGTAAACTCATCGTTTACTTGGCTAACACTTACTAAATCTTCGTTTTCCATAATTTTCAATTATTATTAAATATTGTCTTAATTAGGGCAAATCCTAAAGTCCTTTTTTACTAATAATTAATATTCGATAAAGTTCTATGAAGTCGTCAAGTTTCAAAACACAAAGTGAGTCCCCTGTTGCCTCTCGATTTCTTCTCGTTATAACAACCGGCATTGAGTCTGATTTAGATGTTTCAATATTTTCGCATACTTGTCTCATTGACTCATGAATTTTGAACTTTTCAGTTCTTTTAGCTTCGACGTATATATGAGGAGTATTTTTTAAATCGCTACCTCCAGAAGATTTGATAGCACCACCACCTGACAAAGGCATACGTTGAACTTTATCTTCTCCATTAAAAATCTTCTCATTAAAGTACTTCGCAAGCTCTCTCTCGTATCCATCACCTTTTCTTTTTGGAGAACTACCTGGCATAAAGCGAATCAGAATTACTTAATAATTTAAGATTAATTCATATAATTTTTTTTGAAAGTGAATAAATTAAGCAAACTTTGCTAATTCTTCGTCTGATGCCTCAAAATTTGAAAAGACTTGTTGAACATCCTCATCATTATCAAGTTCATTTAGCAAGTTAATAAGGGATTTAAGTTTATCTCCCTCAATTGCTACATACGTAACAGGTTTCCATTGGAAACCTGATGATACAGGTTCACCAAATTTTTTATCTAAATAATTATATAAATTTGACAGATTTTCCGGCGTGGATACTGCTTCATAAGTATCTTCTTCGATAAAACAATCTTCAGCTCCACCCTCAATTGAAAAGTTGAAAAAATCTTCTTCGCTTGTCACGTCTTTGTTGTAACGTACAAAACCATAATGATTAAATGCATGGGAGACTGAACCTGTTTCGCCCATTGAACCTCCAAATTTTTGAAATGCAGATCTTACATTTGAGGCTGTTCTATTTCGATTATCTGTAAGTGCCTCGACAATTATCGAGGTTCCGTTTGGACCAAATCCTTCGTACCTCATTTGATCATAGTTAACAGTATCTTTATCCAATGATTTTTTTATCGCTCTATCGATATTTTCTTTTGGAAAACTTGAGGCTTTTGCTAATTGTATAGCTGATCTTAATCTCGCATTTTGATCAGGATCAGGTGCACCCAGCTTAGCTGCTACTGTAATTTCCTTTGAAAGTTTAGAAAATAAACTGGCTCTCTTTTTATCTTGTGCGCCTTTGCGATACATTATGTTTTTAAATTTAGAGTGGCCTGCCATTTAATTACCGATTTTTCCTCCAATACGGATTGGACTAATACTTTTTGCTAAATAGTTTTCAGTATTTGATTCTATGATAACCCCACATAATGTTCCTTCGCCATCAGCCGGAGGTACCCTTTTTCGCTCAGTGTCTTGTGTAGCAAATTTTCTTACGAACTCCTCTTTTTTTGTGCCAATAACTGAGTCATAGTCGCCACACATTCCAGCGTCAGTTTGAAAAGCTGTTCCATGTTCCATAATTGTTGCATCTGCCGTTGGAACGTGAGTATGAGTTCCAACAACTGCTGTTACTCTTCCGTCAAGATGATGTCCCATTGCCATTTTTTCACTTGTAGCTTCAGCGTGAAAATCAACAAATATAAATGATAGATCTTCAGTTTTTAAATTTTTAAGAACTTCTTCAATTTTAAAAAATGCATTATCACACGATCTCATAAATAAATTCCCCATTAAATTTATTACCGCAATTTTTTGTCCATTCTCATGCGTATAAGTATTTACACCTAAACCTGGGGTGCCTTCAGCAAAATTATAAGGCTTTAAAAGTTTATCATCTTTATCGATATAACTATTTATCTCTTTTTGATCCCACAAATGATTTCCAGTTGTGATTACATTAACTCCATAAGAGTATAATTCGTTGCATATTGGCTCTGTAATACCAAAGCCACCAGCAGAATTTTCCCCATTAGCAATAACAAAATCTATATTATTATTTTTAATAGCGTCTGGTAGATGATCTCTCAAAGCATGTCTTCCAGATCGACCCATTACATCGCCTAAAAATAGAATTCTCATTAAACTTTATATAAATGTTTTTCAGTTAAAATCCAATCAAGTCTTTCATCATGATCTTCTACAGGAATTTCTTCTACTTCTTGAAATGAAAATGCTATTCCTATTTTTTTTACATCACCAATACCATTTTTTGATAAATACTTATCATAATATCCACCCCCATACCCCAACCTAAAGCCACTTTTGGAATAACCTAATAATGGTATTAAAATAATTTTTGGAAAGATAACTTTATCTTTATTCTTAGGTTCTAAAATAGAAAATTTATTTTCTATTAGTTCGGTATTTTTATGATACATAAAGAAATTAATTTCTTTAGTCTGAAAATCTATGGCTGGTAAAGCTAAATTAAGTTCTCTTTCAAGTAAATATTGGTTTAATTTTTTTGTATCTAATTCATCTCTGAAACTTATATAAGTTCCAATATATTCATTTTCTGTTTTCTCTATAAGGGGCTTAATACTATTAATTATATCACTCTGAAAATCTATTGATGGACCAAGTTCTGAGCGTCGATTGATTAAAAACTTTCTTAATGCTTCTTTTTCTCTCAGCTGCACACTTTTCGTCATGTATAAAATGAAATCTAATTTTTAAAATTAGTTTACAAGAGACAAGCGTGATAATAAATCTGTTAATCTATCGTTGCTAATGTCTATATATTCCTGACTCTCTTTTTTCTGGTCAGTCAATTCTTTATCTTTTGAACCAATGTTTGCTTCAAGGGAATTTATTTTTTCAATATTTGTTTCAAGTTTTTTATTTAGCTCATGTATTTCATCCGCTATTAACAGTGAAGCCATTACCATTAATCTAGTTTCTCCAATTTTTCCAAATCTCTTAGTTAATTCTCTCACTTTATAGTCAATTTTTGAGCTTAAATGTTTAAGATGGTTTTCTTCACCCGGATCGCAGACAATTGCGTAATCTTGATCATTAATATTTACAATTATTTCAGGCATTGCTTAAGAATCTAATATATCTTTTATGGTATAAATGTTTTCATCGAGTTGAGAAGAAATATTGCCGGCAATATTTTTAAGTTCCATAAAATCTGACTTAAGAATCTTAATTTCATTCTCTAGATGAGAGTTATTTTCTTGTAATTTTTGATTTTGCGCTTCCAATTCTGTAGCTCTTTGAGCCTTTTTTGTTAATTTGTCGATTTCCTCACTAAGTTTATCAATTGCACCATTAAATTTAACTTTTGAATCTTGATAACCTGACATTAAAACCCCTTGAAACTTTAATCGAGTTTAACTGTCTTTTTTGTTCTCAGTCAACTTATAATATAGCAAATAGACAAATTATTTTTTTGTTAATAATTTGCTAAAATTTAAGACTCTTTATAGATAATTGCTTATATTAAGCTCAAAATCCAATTTATTGATAATATGCCTAACAAAAAAGATCAGTCTACAGTTACTCATGATGATTTAGCTAATGCAATAAGGTTTCTTTCAATCGATGCAGTCGAAAAAGCAAAAAGTGGTCACCCAGGTTTACCAATGGGTATGGCAGATGTAGCAACTGTTCTTTTTACGAAGTTTTTAAAATACAATCCTAATGTTCCAAGGTGGCATGATAGAGATAGGTTCGTACTATCTGCTGGTCATGGATCAATGCTTTTATACTCACTACTCTATCTAACCGGTCATAAAGACATGACTATTCAAGAGATCAAGAAATTTAGACAGCTTGGTAGTAAATGTGCAGGTCATCCAGAGTATGGGCACGCCAAAGGAATAGAAACGACGACTGGCCCACTTGGACAGGGTATCGGCAATGCAGTTGGAATGGCATTAGCAGAAGAAATACTAAGAAGCCAATTTGGCGAAAAAATTGTAAATCATTTCACTTACGTTATTGCAAGTGATGGAGATCTAATGGAGGGGATTTCTCATGAAGTCGCATCTTTTGCAGGACATCTAAAACTAAATAAATTAATTGTTTTTTTTGACGATAATGGAATTTCAATAGATGGGCCTGTTAAACTGGCAAACTCAGAAAATACAGCTGAAAGATTTAAAGCCTATGGATGGAATACAATTAAAATAAATGGTCACAAACCTAAAGAAATAATACAGTCAATTAAGAAAGCTCAAAAATCTAAGAAACCTACATTAATTTCTTGTAAAACTAAAATTGGTTTTGGATCTCCAAACAAACAAGGAAAGTCATCAGTTCATGGTTCACCACTTGGTGAGGATGAAGTAAAACTTACTAGAACCAAACTGAATTGGCCGCACAAACCATTTACAGTTCCAAAAAATATACTTGAGGAGTGGAAAAATCTTAGTAAAAAATCAATAAATGCATATAAGGCTTGGAAATTGAATTATGAAAAACTTCCAAAAAGCAAAAAGGCTCACTACGTAAGAAGAATCGAAGGAAAGCTTCCATTAAAATTAATTCAAAACT
This sequence comes from uncultured Pelagibacteraceae bacterium, assembly GCA_902590345.1. GTDB lineage: Bacteria > Pseudomonadota > Alphaproteobacteria > Pelagibacterales > AG-422-B15 > CACNXQ01. Next base: position 24,842 of record CACIWK010000004.1, read on the forward strand.
TTAATCAGTTTAAGAAGAAATATATTAAGAAACCGCTCGATGTTGCCACACGACAGGCATCAGAAATGATAATAAATACAATTTCATCATCACTACCTGAATTGGTTGGAGGCTCAGCAGACTTAACAGGCTCTAACAATACCAAAGGTAGTAAAATGGAAGTTATTAATTCTACAAATTACAATGGCAATTATATTTACTATGGAATACGAGAGCACGGTATGGCTTCCATCATGAATGGGTTGTCACTCCATAAAGGAATTATTCCATTTGGTGGAACCTTTTTAATTTTTTTAGATTATTGTAAACCATCTCTTCGTCTTGCAGCTTTAATGAAACAAAGAGCTATATATATATTAACACATGACTCAATCGGGCTTGGTGAAGATGGCCCAACGCATCAACCAATTGAACAGCTTGCATCATTAAGAGCAACGCCAAATGTAAAAGTCTTTAGACCTGCTGATTTAATTGAAACTGCGGAAGCATGGGAATTAGCACTTTCAAATTCAAAGGGACCAAGTGTAATTGCGCTTACAAGGCAAAAACTTCCAATGATAAGAAAAAAGTATCATGCAAAAAATATTAGTGCTCAAGGGGCTTACGAATTAAAAAGTAATTCAAAAAAACCTAAGATTTCTATTTTCGCGTCTGGCTCTGAAGTCGAAATTGCACTGCAATTAATGACTATGCTTGAAAAAAAGAAAAAGTTAGTAAGAGTCGTTTCTGTGCCATGCATGGAACAGTTTAAAATCCAAAGTAAAACGTATCAAAAAATAATTAGAGGAAACTCTGAAATTAATGTCTCGATTGAGGCGGGAACTAATTTTGGGTGGAGCCAAGTATGCCCTGCGAATACAATAAACATCGGTATGAAAGATTTTGGAGCAAGTGCACCTTATCAAAAGCTTTACGATTTTTATGGGATCACGGCAAAAAAAATATTCAAATTAATAAGTAAGAAAATATAGGAGATACTAAATATGGCTGTAAATGTTGCAATAAGTGGATTTGGAAGAATTGGAAGGTTGGTTTTAAGATCAATCATTGAGAGTAAAAGAAAAGATATTAATGTCGTGGCTATAAACGATTTAGCCCCAATAGAAACAAACGCATTTTTACTTGCAAATGATACTGTTCACGGCCCTCTTAATGAAAAAGTGTCGTTCAAACGCAATAAAATGATCGTTGGCAGAAAAAATATTACAGTATTGAGTCAGAGAGATCCTCAAAAACTTCCTTGGAAAAGAATGAAAATTGACGTCGCTCTTGAATGCACTGGATTATTTACTTCAAAAGATAAGGCGGCAATGCATATTAAGGCCGGCGCAAAAAAAGTTTTAGTCTCAGCGCCATGTACAAATGCTGATAAAACCATTGTATATGGAGTGAATGAAGATGAGATAACAAAAGAAGACCTAGTTGTATCTAATGCATCTTGCACGACAAATTGTTTAGCTCCTGTTGCAAAAGTTTTACACGATAAATTCAAAATTGTGCATGGATATATGACAACGATACATGCCTTTACTGGTGACCAAAGTGTTCTGGACACATTTCACTCAGACTTAAGAAGAGCTCGAGCTGCGTCATTGTCAATGATACCTACATCTACAGGAGCTGCAAAAGCAGTAGGACTCGTTATGCCTGAGCTTTCTGGTAAGTTAGATGGAACTGCAATTAGAGTACCAACACCTAATGTTTCATTAATCGACTTTAAATTTGTTTCTAAAAAAAGAATGACAGTCGATAGTATTAATAAGGCTATGTCGGCTGCAGCAAAATCGAATAAGCTAAATGGAGTCCTAGATGTAAATTCTAAACCATTGGTTTCATCTGATTTTAATCATAATCCTGCCTCGTCAAATTTTGATTTAACTCAAACACAAGTAATTGATGGAAAGTTTGGAAGAGTTTTAAGTTGGTATGATAATGAATGGGGCTTTTCAAATCGAATGTGTGATACTGCAGTTGCGATGAAAAGATCTAGATAGAATGTTAAATGTTAAAGCTCTAAAAACATTTGATCAAAAAAATAAAACCGTACTTATTCGCTTTGACCTAAATATTCCGCTCAATAAAGAAGCCTCTACAATAAGCGATCGGATTACGAGAATTAAAAATCCAATACAAAACCTTCTTAATAAGAATAATAAAGTTGTAATTCTGTCTCATCTAGGAAGACCAAAAGGAAAAAGAAATGATGAGCTTTCACTTAATCAAATAATCAGCTTATTAGAAAAAGTATTGCAAAAAAAAATAATATTTCTTTCAAATTGTATAGGCGATGAGACTGAAAAAAAAATAAATTCTTTAAGCCAGGATTCAATTATTCTTCTTGAAAATTGCCGTTTTCATGAAGGCGAAGAGCAAAATGATAAATTTTTTGCATCCAAGCTATCAAAATTAGCAGACGTTTATATTAATGATGCTTTTGCATGCTCTCATAGAGCTCACGCCTCAATTGAAGCAATCACAAACTTCATACCATCTTATTGTGGAGAATTATTACATGAAGAAATATTAAACTTAAATGATGTAGTTAATAACCCTAAAACTCCTGCATTAACTATCATTGGTGGCTCAAAAATCTCTACAAAAATTACAGTTATAAAAAATCTCCTGCAAAAAATGGACTCAATTGTCATTGCTGGTGGGATGGCTAATAATTTTCTTAAATATTTAGGAAATGATGTAAAAAATTCATTGATTGAAAATGATGTAGATCACCTAGTAAAAGAAATTATTAATTTTGCAAATGAGCAAAACTGTAAACTAATTTTACCTTTAGATGTTGTTACAGCCGAGAATGTATCTGAAACTACAGAAATAAACGAATGTACAGTTGATGCTGTAAAAGATAATCAAATGATTTTAGATATTGGGAAACAAACTATCGAGTTGATTAAAAATGAAATTTCAAATTGTGAAACAGTATTTTGGAATGGACCAGTGGGTGTCTTTGAAACTAAACCATTTCATAAAGGCACATTCGAGATTGCTAAATTCATTGCTGAAATTACTAATAAAAATAGTCTTCGATCTTTTGCTGGGGGTGGTGATACAATTGCCGCACTGGATATGGCGGCTGTTAAAGATAAATTATCTTATGTTTCTACTGGCGGAGGAGCTCTACTTGAGCTAATAGAAGGTAAGAAATTGCCGGGTTTAGTTGCCTTAGGAGCTTTATAAAAAGGAGAAGAAAATGATACCAAAGACTTTAGAAGAGATAGCAAATTACATTGTCAGTGATGGCAAAGGAATTCTGGCAGCCGATGAAAGTTCAGGAACCATTGAGAAACGATTCAAATCAATTAATGTTGAGTCTACCGAAGATAATAGAAGAAAGTATAGAGAAATGTTATTTAGATCTCCGGTCATGGCAGAGGCAATTGGCGGAGTGATACTTTTTGACGAAACTCTCAGACAAAAGTCCAGTGATAGAAACTATTTAAGAAATGTTATACTTGATCACGGCTCACTGCCGGGAATTAAAGTTGATCAAGGAGTAAAAGAGTTTGAAGGTGGTAGTGATGAAAAAATTACTACAGGATTAGACGGACTTCATGAACGCTGTCAAGAGTACGAGAAGCTTGGAGCGAAATTTACAAAATGGAGAGCCGTTATAAATGTAAGTGATGAAATACCATCAAACAATTGTATAAGCGCAAATATGAATGCATTAGCTGAATATGCGCTCATTGCTCAACAAAACAATATGGTACCGATTGTTGAGCCTGAGGTTATTATGGATGGGTCCCACTCTGTGGAAAGGTGTCATGAGGTTACAAATCAAACACTGTTAGTATTATTTGAAATGCTTGATAAAAAAAATGTCAATATTAAAGGAACTCTTCTTAAACCAAATATGGTTGTATCAGGAACAGAACATAACTACCAAGCCCCCATTGAAGAAGTTGCAGAAAAAACACTTCAATGTCTCAAATCTTCTGTTCCAGATGAATTACCTGGAATTGTTTTTTTATCTGGTGGTCAATCAGACCTAGATGCAACAGCTCATCTCGATGCAATGAATAAAATAGGTGGCTTCAAATGGAAGCTAAGTTTTTCTTATGGAAGGGCTTTGCAACAAGCAGCTCTCAAAACTTGGGCTGGCGAAGATGACAATCTTGAAGCGGCTCAAAAAGCTTTTAGCCATAGAGCTGTAATGAACATGAAGGCTGCGCAAGGTCAGTGGGATAAATCTCTGGAAGGTTAAGAAAAAATGAAAATAAATGGAAACGCTGTTAAACCAGGAATGATAGTTGAACACAAGGGAGAATTGTGGGTTGTGAATAAATCACAGTCTGTAAAACCTGGTAAAGGTGGTGCATTTAATCAAGTTGAAATGAAAAATATTAAAACTAGTACGAAATTAAATGAACGTTTCAGAGCATCAGAAGAAGTAGAGAGGGTTAGAGTGGATGAAGAGAAATATCAGTATCTGTACAAGCAAGATAAAAAACTTTTCTTTATGAACAGTACTTCATATGAACAAATTGAAATTGATGAGGAAATAGTTGGAGAAAAGCTAGTTTTAATGAGTGAAAATGATGAGGTCACCTTAGAAATGTATAATGAAAAGCCAATAGGAATTCAACTTCCTAAAACCTTATCATTTGTTGTCAATGAAACAGAGGCTGTTGTTAAAGGACAAACAGCCGCTTCATCGAACAAGCCTGCCATTCTTGAAAATGGTATTAGAGTAATGGTTCCACCTTTTATAGAACAGGGTGAAAAAATAGAAATTAATACTGAGGACCTATCATATTCAAAAAGAGTTGACTAATGAGCTACTCAGACCCTTATATCAATGCGATTTTTTTAGCTTGTAGAAAAACTAGTAAAAGCCTTATTCGGGATTTTGGAGAAGTTGAAAAACTTCAAGTGTCTCTTAAAGGTGTCTCTGATTTTGTATCATTAGCAGACACAAAGGCTGAAAAAATGTTGATTAAAGAACTAACTTATTCATATCCTAAAATAAATATAATTGCCGAAGAAACAGGTGTTATAAAAAATTCTGATGAAAATATCAGATGGATTATTGATCCCCTTGATGGTACAAGCAACTTTATTTTTAGCATTCCACACTTTGCTATATCAATTGCGCTTGAAAAGAATGACGAGGTAATAGTTGGGGGTGTATATCAACCGCTTACTGATGAATTCTTTTGGGCAGTTAAAGGAAGAGGCGCCTACTGTAATAATCTGAGGCTCAGAGTGTCCTCAAAAGAAAACCTTGAAGACTGTATGATTGGTACAGGTATTCCTCATAAAGGTATGAAAGGTCATGAAGAATATGTTCCTGGGTTAAAGCAAGTTATGGAAAAAGTATGTGGCATTAGAAGATTTGGCGCAGCATCACTCGACTTAGCTTATGTGGCTGCAGGAAAATTTGATGGATATTGGGAAAAAAATTTAAAATTGGTTGATATTGCAGCTGGCTCATTAATTGTAAAAGAGGCCGGAGGAAAAGTAACTGATTTTGATGGCAAAGAAGACTATCTCAAAAGTGGAAGAATATTAGCATCTAATTTTAGAATACATGAAAAGCTTAAAAAAATAATTGAATTATAATTTAAGTCCAAATCTACTTAAAAATTTTTTTTCAAATGACCAAAAATATTGAAATTGTCCAAATGGCAGTGCAACAAGTAGCAGTAATATTTGATAGATTACAAAAAGTAATATTATTCTAAGCGGCCAAAAAATTATTGGATTTAAATTCTCTTCCTGAAGACCAATAAATTGAAATAATTCGACGGTGATATAAAGCGACAATGACCCTGTAATAGCAAAAATAATCATGATTACGATAAATTGAGAGAAACTATGAATATTAAGCCGTCTCATCATTATTGAAATTATATTCATAAAATTTAACAATTAACTGTTGATCAATAATATTATATAGGATATCTACTCACAAAAAATAGAACATATATGAAAAAAGATAAACATCCTGATTACCATAAAATTACAGTCGTGATGACAGACGGCACAAAATTTGAGACTATGTCTACATGGGGAAAAGAAGGTGACACAATGTCTCTAGATATTGATCCCCTTTCCCACCCGGCTTGGACTGGTGGGCAGCAAAAAATTCAGGATAAAGGCCAAGTTAGTCGTTTCAAAAAAAGGTTCAGTAACCTCAAGACATAATTCAAATTTCTAGTATTGAAAATTTATCATTAGTCACAACATATAAGGTACTGATGGCATTTTGCGTCAGCAAACTAAGCTTAGCTCTTAAAGAGTAAGCAAATTTTTAATCGCTTAAGGAGGATTAAATTATGACTACATTTGACTTATCACCATTACTACGCTCTAGTGTTGGTTTCGATGCATTTGATAATATTTTTGACTCGGTTTTTAATTTAAATGAGTCTAGTGGAGCTTATCCACCATATAATATTGTTAAATCAGGCAATAATTACACTATAACAGTAGCTGTAGCTGGTTTTTCAAAATCAGATTTAGATATATCTGTACAAGAAAATGAGTTGGTTATTAAGGGATCAACTAATGACTCTAATAAGGAAATCGAATTTTTGCACAGAGGTATAGCAGGTAGAAATTTTGAAAGAAAATTTAGATTAGCTGATACCATAAAAGTTACTGATGCAAATTACGAAAATGGGTTACTTCACATTTTTCTTGAAAGAGAAATACCAGAACATCAAAAACCTAGAAAAATTCAAATTAATTCAAAAATTAACTAAAAAGAATTAGGAGTCACATTAAATGGTGGCTCCTAAGATTAAAATGAAAGCAATATTACACAAAGAATTTGGTGGACCAGAGGTTTTATTAGTAACTAATGATGTTGAGATACCTCAAATAGAAAAAAATGAAGTTTTGATTCAAGTTCACGCGGCAGGTATAAATCGACCAGACATTCTACAACGATCTGGTGGTTACCCACCACCGCCCGGTGCATCAGAAATTTTAGGCTTAGAAGTTTCAGGGGAAATTGTTGATGTTGGTGAAGATGTAAATAAAAATTTGCTCAATACAAAAGTCTGTGCACTTGTCCCTGGCGGAGGTTACGCAGAATTTGTAAAATGTCATACATCAACAATTCTTCCTGTACCTAAAGGCATTTCAATTATTGACGCTTGTACAATTCCCGAAACATTTTTTACAGTTTGGACAAATCTATTTGATCAAGCAAAGCTAAAACAAGGTGAGACATTATTAATTCATGGAGGTGCTAGTGGTATAGGTTTGACTGCTATTTCTATTGCATTAGCCATGCAAATTAAATGCATAGCAACCGTTGGATCAGACGAAAAATATAAATATTTGAAGGATTTGGGTTTAGAAAGAGTAATTAATTACAATCTTGAGGATTTTGAAAGCGTAATTAAAAATGAATATAAAGGAGTTGATGTAATACTAGACATGGTAGGTGGGGATTATTTTCAAAAAAATATTAATGTCTTAAATAGACTTGGAAGGCTTCTAAATATCGCATACCTAAAGGGATCTAAGGTAGAAGTAAACTTACTGCCAATTATGTTGAAGCGATTAACAGTTTCTGGCTCAACGTTAAGAATAAGAAGTAATGATGAAAAAAAACTCATAGCCAATAATCTTAAGAAACATATTTGGCCATTAATTGAAAATGGCAATATTAAATTGCATATTGACCAAAAATTTGATTATGAGAATGTTCAAAAAGCACATCAATACATGGAAAATAATAAGAATATTGGCAAATTGCTGCTTAAATTTTAGGATATCCTTTGAAAAACTCTAAAATTAACTTATAAGAGGCACTCTATAATTATTATGAAAACAGCAAAATTACCATTAATGCCAAAAGCCACTGCAATATGGCTTGTTGATAATACCTCTTTGTCATTCAGGCAGATAGGTGATTTCTGTGGGATGCATGAATTAGAAATTAAAGGTATAGCTGATGGTGAAGTCGGTGTGGGAATTAAGGGATTAAATCCTATAACCAGTGGTCAATTAACAAAAGATGAAATCGATAGATGTGCGGATAATGAAGATGAGTCACTGAAAATTATTGAAAATGAAATCTCTGAAAAGACTGAGCAATCAAAAAAGAAAAAAAAATATACTCCTCTTTCAAAAAGACAAGATAGGCCAGACGCAGTTTATTGGTTGATAAGAAATCACCCCGAACTAAAGGATTCACAGGTTGCAAGACTAGTTGGCAGTACAAAAAATACAATTGATGCTATTAGAAAAAGAACTCATTGGAACATGGCAAATATCCGTCCACAAGATCCAATCGGACTTGGAATTTGTAGGCAAGTTGAGTTAGATGAGGCTTTAGCTAAAGCTGAAAGATCAATGAAAAGAGCTCAAAAGAAAAAAGAAAAAGAAGAAAGATTGAGACTGCAAGAAGCAGATGAAAAAGTTTCAGACATAAATGAGTCAGAAACTTCTGCTGTCGATGGATAATAAATATTAAAATGAAAAATCCTTCACTGGTAAGCATCATTATGGGCAGCCAATCTGATTGGCCCACAATGAAGCATGCTTCAAAAATTTTAAAATTATTTAATATAAAACACGAAGTAAAAATTATTTCTGCCCATAGAACGCCTAAAAGAATGTTTGAATATGCTGAAAGAGCAGAACAAAGAGGGATAGAAATAATAATTGCAGGCGCTGGTGGAGCAGCTCATCTGCCTGGAATGACAGCCTCTATTTCAAATATTCCTGTACTAGGTGTTCCAATTGAATCAAAAAAACTAAAAGGCTTAGATAGTTTGCTATCGATCGCTCAAATGCCAGCAGGCGTTCCAGTTGGAACACTTGCTGTTGGAGAAGCTGGAGCAAAAAATGCAGCATTACTTGCAGTATCAATTTTAAGCAGCAATAACACAAAACTGAAAAAGAAATACGCTTCATGGAGATCAAAGCAAACTAAGTCAGTAAAAAATATACCTAAATAATGAAAGCTGAAGTTTCCACTGTAGGCATAATCGGTGGGGGTCAACTTGGCATGTTTTTAGCTCAAGCTTGTCAAGAAATTGGGCTTATTACACATATCTATTCTGATACAGATGATGCCCCTGCAAAGAAATATGCTAATAAAATTATTTATGGTTCTTTTAATGATCATAAAAAGTTAAATGAATTTAGAAAAAATGTTGATTTGCTAACTTATGAATTTGAAAATGTTGCTATAAAAACATTAAAACAAATCAATAAACAAATAAAAATATACCCTCCGATTTCGGCTTTAGAAATAAGCCAAGATAGAAAAAAAGAAAAATTATTTTTTTCAAAGAATAAAATTAAACATGCTGGACTTTTTTTTATTAATAAGAAAACAAATTTAAATAAGTTTAAAGATAAAATAAATTTTCCAGTTATATTAAAAACCTGCAGATTTGGTTATGACGGAAAAGGTCAATACAAAGTAAAAAATTTTTCTGACTTAAAAAATAAATGGAGAAAGCTTGATTATCAATCGTGCGTAATTGAGAAGGTAATAAAGTTTAATAGAGAACTATCTGTCATTTGCTCAAGAAACATAAAAAAAAATATATGTTTTTATCCACCATTTGAGAATATTCACAAAAACCATATTTTGTTTGAAACAATATCTCCATCACAAATAGATGAAAAAATAAATAAACAGCTAATAAGAATATCAAAAAAGATTTTAAATAAGCTTAATTATATTGGCTTACTCACAATAGAATTCTTTTTAGATGATGAAAATAATATCTATGTGAACGAAATTGCACCAAGAGTTCATAATTCAGGCCATATAACACTTGATAATGCGAATATGAGTCAATTCGAGTTGCATATTAAAGCAATCACAAAAGATAAAATTAAAACCCCAAAAATCATTAAAAAAGGTCTTATGAGAAATCTTATTGGCAATGAGATCAAAAGAACCAAACAAATAAGTAAATTGAAAAGTTATAAGTTTTATAAAAAGAAGAAGGCATACGACTATGGTAAAAAAGCAATTAAACAAGGCCGTAAAATGGGCCATATTAATTTTGTAATGTAGATTAAATCTTTTTCTTTTATGTGGACAAGCGTGTATCCAAGTGCTAAAAACCCTCAAATTTTAACTTGCTCTTAAGGAGGGCAGAACAATAGTCGAAGTAAGTGTAAAAGATAATAATGTGGAGGGAGCCCTTCGTATACTCAAAAAAAAGATGCAAAGAGAAGGCATTTTTAAAGAAATGAAGATGAGAACTTACTTTGAAAAACCTAGTCAAAAAAAATTAAGAGAGAAGGCTGAAAACATTCGTCGCTCACGTAAAATGGCTAGAAGAAAGATTTATAGCTAAATCTTTATAAAGCTTTGACAATACCTTCAACCATTTTTTTTGCATCCGAAAATAGCATCATAGTATTGTCGCGATAGAATAATTCATTATCAATACCTGCATAGCCGAGACCTCTTCCTCTTTTTACAAACAGAACTGTATTGGCTTTTTCTACATCAAGAATAGGCATTCCATAAATTGGTGATGCAGGATCTGTTTTTGCTATAGGATTCGTTACATCATTCGCTCCAATAACAAAAGCAACATCAGCTTGAGAGAATTCAGAATTAATATCCTCAAGTTCAAAAACTTCATCATAAGGAACATTTGCTTCAGCTAACAATACATTCATGTGTCCTGGCATTCTTCCCGCAACAGGATGAATTGCAAATGTAACCTTTACACCATTTGATTTTAGCGCATCTGTCATTTCTTTAAGTGCATGCTGAGCTTGTGCTACTGCCATTCCATATCCAGGAACAATAATAACTGAACCTGCATTCTTCATAATAAATGCAGCATCATCAGCGCTACCTTCTTTGACAGGTCTTTGCTCCACATCTTTAGACACCGCAGCGTCCTCTGCTCCAAATCCACCTAGAATAACACTGATGAATGATCTGTTCATAGCGGCACACATTATATAAGATAAAATTGCTCCAGATGATCCAACTAATGCACCAGTTATGATAAGTGCAGTGTTTCCAAGAGTAAAACCAATTCCAGCTGCAGCCCATCCAGAATAAGAGTTTAACATTGATACAACAACAGGCATATCAGCCCCACCAATAGGAATAATAATTAAAAATCCAATCAGAAATGAGAGCGCGATAATTGCTAAATAAACATTTTGATCCTGATTAAAACAAAAATAAACAATACCTGCGATTATGATCAAACCAATTAACAAATTTACAAGATGTTGACCCTTAAATACAATTGGTGAGCCTGACATAATGCCTTGCAATTTACCAAATGCAATTACTGAGCCAGAAAAAGTAATAGCACCAATCACAGCACCAAGAGACATTTCTACTAAACTTAAAGTTTTAATTTTTCCAAAAGTGCCAATGTTAAAAGCCTCGGGTGCATAAAACGCGGCTAAGGCAACGAATACTGCCGCAAGTCCTACTAAGCTGTGAAAAGCAGCAACGAGTTGCGGCATCGCAGTCATTGCAATTTTCCTAGCGATCACTGAACCAATTAATCCACCAATAACTATTGCAATTAGTACCAATCCTACAGTTTGAATATTGGACGTAAAAAAATTAACAGAGAATAATGTGGCGAGCACAGCAATTAGCATACCAAACATGCCAAAAATATTCCCTCTTCGAGAACTTTCTGGTGAAGATAGGCCTCTTAAAGCAATGATAAAGAATATTCCTGATATAACGTAAGCAACTGCTACAAGATTGTGCATTATTTTTTATCCTGATTTTTCGGTTTCTTTTTATACATTGCTAACATTCTTTGTGTTACTAAGAATCCACCAAATATATTTACCGCAGCTAGCAAAACCGCTATAAATCCAAAACTTTTGGATAAAATTCCCAGAAATGTCTGATCAGTGCTTGAGACAAGAGCAAATAAACCGCCAACAATTATAACTGACGAAATCGCATTAGTAACAGCCATTAAAGGAGTATGTAAGGCAGGTGTCACACTCCAAACTACGTAGTAACCCACAAAAATTGATAACACAAAAATGGTTAGTCTAAATATATTTGGATCAATTGCTTCCATTAGCTAAGCTCCTTATGCACGATTTCATTATTTTTTGTTACAAGTATTCCTTGAATAATCTCATCATCCCAATCAATACTTATAGACTTGGACTCGCTGTCGATTAATAATGTTAAAAAATTAAGTATATTTTTTGAAAATAGCGCTGAAGCATCTTCAGAAATTGTTGAAGTTATATCTTTTGAACCAACTACGTGCACGCCTCCAATCTCCTTAGTCTCACCAGCTACGGAGCACTCGCAATTCCCACCGCTTTCGGCTGCAAGATCAATTATTATTGATCCAGGTTTCATTGATCTAACCTGTTCCTCTGAAATAAGTATTGGAGCTTTCTTTCCAGGAATAAGTGCTGTACATATTGCAATATCTTGAGCTGCTAAGGTATCTGAAATAAGCTTTGCCTGCTTCGCTTTAAATTCATCACTCATTTCTTTTGCATAACCCCCAGATGTTTCTGCATCCTGAATCTCATCATCCTCAACCATAACAAATTTACCACCTAAACTTTCGACTTGTTCTTTTGCTGCCATTCTTACGTCAGTTGCGGAAACGATTGCTCCAAGTCTCTTTGCAGTAGCAATAGCTTGTAAACCGGCAACACCAGCACCAAAAACCATAACTTTTGCTGGTGCGATTGTACCAGCAGCCGTCATCATCATTGGCATTGCTTTGTTAAATAAATAGGTAGCGTCTATCACAGCCTTGTACCCAGCTAAGTTAGATTGTGAAGAGAGTATATCCATAGATTGAGCTCTTGTTATTCTTGGCATTAATTCCATTGCAAACGATGTTACACCCTTATCCCTTAGTTTATTTAGCGTCCCCCTACTATTATAAGGATCCAGAGAACCTATGAATAAAGAGCCTTCTTTCATTGATGAAATTTCATCGTCAGTTGGTTTATTAACTTTTATTATGATATCAGCGTTTGAAATTTCGGAAGCATTATTAAAAATCTCGGCCCCGTTTGCTTTATAACTTTCATCAGAAAAATTTGAATTTTGACCTGCAGAAGTTTGTATATTCACGGAAATTCCTAACTCAACCATCTTTTTTACGCTATCAGGGGAAGCTGACACGCGTAATTCTGACTCACTTTCTTTTAAAATATAAGCGCGCATAAATTTAAAATTTAGATTAAAAAAATTGCCATCAAAACCAATACTACAACAACACCAACAGACCCCCATAAAATGAGCTTGCCGAAGAAACTATATGTTTTTTTTTGCTCTGATATATCCATGATAAGCAGTTAATATATTTCTAAATATCGAATTTAACAGTGTTTTTTTTAGTTAATCTTAGATTAGTGATAATTGATTTATATATTGTTTACAGTGCTTTAGATGGTTTTGAATGATCCCAATCAATAATTAATGATCTTAAAGCTGAAACGAGCGCTAAAGGTTGATCTACCATAATATGGTGATGAGCTTCTGGTATGTTAATTATCGGTGATTTCTTATCCATCAATTCATTCATATATTTTGCACTAAATCCTGGAAAGATAGATGATTTCTCTCCCCTAAATACCGCAACTCTACATTTAAGACTCTTTAGTGTTTTTCTCAAAACTGCTTGCCTTTCCGCAAAATTTTCACTTGTAAAAATATTCATATAACTTGGATCAAATTTCCATGTCCATCCACCTCTGACTTTTTTAATAGATTTTTCTGCTATAAAATTCATCGCATATTCAAGAGCGTCACTCTGAGATGGAACTAATCGAAAACGTTCAATAATATCTGACATTTTTTTATAAACGTTGTTAGCTCTGACTTTTAAATCGAATTTAGGTGGATTATCAGTAGGAGGCATTATAGCTGTGTCTACAATGACTAAACCATACAATTTTTTTTTCATTAAAGAAGCAGCATATACTCCACACATACCACCAAGACTATGACCAATAAAAATAGGTTTTTTTAATTTTTCTTTTTTACATACACCTACAATTTCTGCCCCCCATGACTCAACAGAATATTTTTTTTTCCATTCACTATCACCCATTCCTCCTAGATTCATGGCTATAACTCTGTGTGTTTTAGCAAAGTAAGGAGCTATAAAACTCCACCACTCTGCATGTGCCATACCTCCATGAATAAAAATTAAGCCAGGTTTTGATTTGTCGCCCCAAGCATTATAGGCAATTTTTGTCCCTTTTATTTTTACAGATAGTGCCTCGGGTTTGTTAGCTATTGCTTTTTCGAACCACTTTGGTACTACATCACTCATTTTGTCTTTAAATCCTATTAATTGAATTAATTATGACTTGTTTTAATAGTATTGATACTCTGTGTATCTTAGTTGAAGAAGAAAGTAAATCGTTTCTGACCTCAATTAAGGTATGATGCAAATTATTTTTAATACCGTGTTTATACATCGTATCACCAATTAAATTTCCCTCATACGGCTCATTGTCACCTACTTTCAATTTTCTCTTTTTCATTTCTGTAATTATACTATCACTCAGTCTTCTATCTTGATTTGATAATATACCAAAATGAATATTTCTTTTTTTCTTTTTAAAGATTGGATTAAATGAGTGAAGAGAAATTAATGTGGTTATATTATTAAGCTCTATAGTTGTTTTAATTTTATTATGATATCTATTATAAACTTCTGAGATTCTTTTTCTTTTATCAATTTCATTCAAATTAATATTTTTTGGGATTATTTTCCTATCAACAATTTCTGGAATTAGAGTTGGATCTAGCTTATCTCTATTTAGATCAATTATAAGCCGTGAATATTCACCAGTAATATATTTAGATCTAAGAAGCTTAGATAAATTAAGACATAATTCATTTACACCTAAATCATAAGCAATGTGTGAATTTAACAGATTTTTTTGGAGGCCTAGATTTTTTAATGGACCAGGAACATAATTAGACGCATGATCTGCAATCAGAAGAATCCTTTTTTTGTTCTTTGCTGACAGATACTATTAGCCCTGACGAGCTTTCATTCTTGGGTTTCTTTTGTTTATTACGTACAAACGACCTTTTCTTTTGATCAGTTTATTATTGCGGTCTCTTGTTTTAAGATTTTTTAAAGAACTTCTTACTTTCATTGCTGTGGCTCCGGCTGAGGCGCGTTTGCTTCTTCGATCTTTTTAAGTCTAACTTTTTCTTTACGAATGTTATTTTTTCTAGATCTCTTTTTGTTAAGTCTGGCTTCTCTAATTTTATTTGGTTTTTTCATAGTTACGCGAAATCTATATAAAATGTTAAAAAAAACAACTAATAATTAATTTTTTTGGTGGGCACGGTTGGGATCGAACCAACAACCCCCACGATGTCAACGTGATGCTCTACCACTGAGCTACGTGCCCTTGAATATTACACTTTATACATTAAAAATTTAGGGCATTCTAATACTATCGGGCAAACCTTTTTAATCCTTCAGGAGTAAACTTTGCTTCATCATGCGGCTCTTCAAGCCTCCATTGTATTTTTGGTATATCTATAGATCTTACATTTGATAATTGGTAGCGTTTAGTATCAAAATCATAGGTTGCAGAGTGAATTGATAAACACATAGGTTGGTCGTAAAAGTTTATTATCGGAAATTCTCTGTATGACATTATTTGTTCATTACCATCAAATGTCTCCTCAACAAGCATGTTGTGACTATCGTTATCAAAATACATCATTCTATTAGGAATTATATGCCTTTTATCTTTTTTGAGAGTCGCTTTAACAACATTCACGTTTACCAGCTCATATCTTAAAAAATCTTGATTAACATGGTAAGGAGTTAATAACTTCTCCAATTCTTTTTCGTGAAATTTATATGCATTATAAGGCATTAATTTTTTTTGCTTTCCTAGAAAAGACCATTCATAACGATCTTTGGCTCCATTAAAACCATCAACTTGATCAGTAGTAGTAAGTCCCTGATTTGCAGTTGGCTTGTAATCGTATGCAATGTCTGGTGCACGTCTTACTCTTCTTGTGCCAGGATTATAAACCCACGCTTGTCTGGGCTTTTTAAATGCATTTAATGACTCAATAACGAGTAATGATGCATCTGCTAGTCTTGGGGGATGAGTTACTTTTGTCATAAGCATTCCTTGTAAACCTTTCTCATTCCTCGTAAATGGGTTCCAATAATTTTTTGCAATAGCCTCACCTTTTCCAAAATTAATAGATCCATCAGAATCGATAATATAAAAAGGTGATGAGCCATGTATATCTACACCTCTATATCTAAGGATATGATTCCAAACATGATGGAGTGCCTCTGATGGATTTGGAAAAGGTATACTTCCGACAATTCCCTCTATTCCTTCGCCATCATCTGTTAATAATGCATTCTCAGTTGTAAGTTTAGTTACCTCTTCTGGTACCGCACAGCTTCGTCGAGACTGATAAACGTTCATTTTAAAACTATCTGGATAGTTTTCAAACATTTCTATCTGACCTAATGTCAAAATATCATTTGCATAATCTAGGTAATTATCTTTATTAATTACAAAGAGAATTGGATCATCTTTAAAAGGGTCAGGGTAGGAATTTATATTTGGATCATAAGAGTCAATAGGACTAGTAATTGGTTCTTTATTTCCAATTTGAAGGTGCAAATCAGTAATCTCTGCAAAAAGGGGGTTGGATAAAAAGAGTAAAACAATAAAGAGAAAATATTTATTAACCATGGTAATATGATACAAGATCTAAACAGCAAAACAATTAATAATAAATAGGTATAAATGAATAATGATATAAAAAAATTCAACAAATTTGCAAATTTATTAGCAGACGAGGCACGAAAAATATCCTTAAAATATTTTAAAAAAAAAATTGTGGTGAGAAATAAATTAAAAGAAGGCTTCGATCCTGTAACATATGCTGATACTAAAATTCAAAAAAATTTAAATAAATTAATTTTAAAAACTTATCCAAATCATTCAATACTTGGTGAAGAAGAAAGTTTTATTAAAAAAAATGAGTTTGAGTGGTGTATTGACCCAATAGATGGAACCAAGTCTTACATTCAAGGAGTACCACTTTGGGGCACCTTAATATCCTTGTCTAAAAATAATAAAATAATTTTAGGGCTAGTTGATATTCCAGCTTTAGATGAGAGATACTGTGGCTTTAATGATATTGCATTTAAGGTATCAAAAGGGAGAAAAAAAAAGCTTAGAGTTAAAAAGACAAAAAAATTATCTGACGCAATATTAAATACAACTTCACCTTATCTCTTTCAAAGCAAAAAGGATCAAAAATTTTTTAAAAATTTAATAAAGTACGTGAAAACTGTAAGGCTTGGAGGAGACTGTTATAGCTATTGCCTGTTAGCAGACGGTCATATTGATATTGTTGTCGAGAGTGGACTTAAGCCATGGGATATTAGAGCCTTAGAACCAATAATTAAAAATGCTGGTGGAATACTAGAAACTTGGGAAGGTAATAAAATACATAACGGGGGCAGGATTATTGCAACAACTAGCAGAGAATTGTTTAAAAAGGCATCAAGAAAAATGAAATAAAAAAACCCAGTTAGAGAATAACTGGGTTTTAAATTAAGCGTCTAAATATTTTTTTATCCAAGAGCATCCATTACTGATTGTAATTTCATTGCTATAGACATGTCGCCTGAAACTTTTAGCTTACCTTGCATGAACGCAGAGGTTCCATCAACTTCACCTGATCTCATTTGTTCAAAAGTCTCCATTGACATAGACAGAGTGCAGTCAGCATCTTTATCTTCATCAGAAACAGTATTAGGATTAGATTTTCCATCTAAATAAATACATCCAGCTCCTTCAAAATCAAATTTTACAGTTGCACCTAGTCCAGTATCTTTACCTTCAATACCCTTTTGGAATTCTGATAATAAACTTGCTACATCAGTCATATATAATCTCCATGTTAAAATTTAGATTGGCAATTAACCATTTTATGAACTATATGACAATATAAAAATTTAACTAATAAATATGAAAAAGCCTTTTTTTTGGGAAAAAGCTAAAAAAGAATTAATCAAAAGGGATAGAAAACTTGGATCAATTATTAAATCTTATCCAAAAGATTTTCTTTTTACAAAATCTGACCCCTTTTATACACTGTCTAGGTCTATTGTAGGACAACAAATCTCAGTTAAAGCTGCACAAGCTGTATGGGACAAATTGGAAATTAAAATAAAAAATATGAGACCACTAAATATTAAGAAAAGTCATTTTATGACAATGAAATCCTGTGGCTTATCAAGACAAAAAATAACATACCTTAAGTCTTTAGCAGATGCATTTATTTTAAAGAAAATTGAACCATCAAAATGGAATAATTTAAGTGATGAAGAAATCATTGAAGAGCTAATTCAAATTAAAGGTATAGGACGATGGACAGCAGAAATGTTTCTTATTTTTAATCTTTGCAGGCCTGATATTTTTCCTGCAGATGACTTGGGTGTAATAAAAGGAATTTGTGAGTGTTATAATTTGAAGTATCCCATACCAAAGGAGCATGCTATAAAAATATCAAGAAAATGGATTCCATACAGATCTGTTGCTACTTGGTATTTTTGGAGAAGTTTGGATCCTATACCTGTAGAATATTAAGATGAGTAAAATAGATTTTTCATACGCTTCTAAAGTTGAACATAACTTTGCGCAGAGATTAATAATAAAAACTATAGAGACAGTAAGTGGAAAAAGAAAACTAGAAAAGCTATATAAAGATTATACCATAAACCCTAAAGATCCCTCACATTTCTGGACAGATATTTTAAAACTAATGGATATAAAGATTATAAATAAATCTCAAAATGAAGTGGATTTTAATAACTCTAATTCACTTGTCGTAATTGCAAACCATCCATTTGGAATTATTGACGGTCTAATTTTATGTTCGCTTGTTTCAGAACAAAGACAAGACTTTAAAATAATGACACATGAGACTCTTCAGTTTTTGCCTGAATTAGAACAATATATACTACCCGTCGATTTTAGTGCAAGAAGTAATGAAGCCAAAAAATTAAATGTGGTCACATCTCATAAAGCGCGTGATCACTTGTTAAACAAAGGAGTATTAATAATATTTCCATCTGGATCAGTTTCTACAGCTAAAAAAATAAAAGATGAGGCAACTGATGATGAGTGGAAGCTTTTTCCAGCAAAATTAATACAACAAACTAAGTCAGATATTCTTCCAATCTTCTTTGATGGTAAAAATGGATTGCTGTTTCATCTATTTGCTTCTAAACTTAAAAATCAAACATTGAAATATTCATCCTATATACACGAAACCAAGAAAAAAATAGGTAAAGAAGTTGTTATATACTCAGGAGACATAATTAATTATGAAAAAATTTCACATTTTAAAGACAGATTTGAATTAACTGATCATTTAAAGAGAATTACATATTCTTTAAAAAAATAATTTTGATATTTTTATTTTTTATACTTTCTTAATTCTGCTTCACACATAATTCTTACAAGGTTGTCGATATCAGTTTTAGGTTTCCATTTTAAGATCTTATGAGCCTTGGATGAACTACCAAAAGCATGATCGATTTCATTTGGCCTGAAAAATTTTTTACTTATTCTGACAATTGTTTTGTTGGTATATTTGTCAATAGCTCTTTCTAGTAATCCTTCACCCTTCCAGATTAGATCAATTTCTAAATTCTTAGCAACCTTATTTACAAATGTCTTTACATTATGTGTAATTCCAGATGAAATAACATAGTCATCTGCCTTTTTTTGCTGAAGCATTTTCCACATTGCCTCGACATAATCATTTGAATAACCCCAGTCTCTTCTTACATATATATTCCCTAGAGTTAACAATGATTTTTTCTTTAATTTAATTTTAATTAAATCACTTACAATTTTTTTTGTAACAAAATCCTCCCCTCTTAATGGCGAGTCATGATTAAACAAGATTCCTGAGCAACAATATAATTTATGTACATCACGATATATATCTAACATCCAATGAGCATAAAGCTTTGATATGGCATAAGGACTTACAGGTATAAAATTCGTTTTTTCGTTTCTCATTTTAGTATTAATTTTTCCAAACATTTCAGATGAAGATGCTTGGTAAAATCTAGTATTTCTAGAAAAATTTTTTATAGCTTCCAAAATATTAACGACAGAAAGTGCATTAATTTTTGTAGTATATACTGGACTTAAAAATGATTTATTAACAAATGATTGGGCTGCTAAATTATAAAACTCAGAATATTTACCACTCTTGATTACTTTATTTATGTTATTTTCGTCCAATAGCTCAAATGGAATAATACGTATATCTCTCTCAATTTTTAATTCCTTAAGCCTCCAATAATTCTTTTCTGTATTTATTCTTTCACCTCCAACAACCTCATATCCTTTTTCAAGTAATAATTTTGCTAGATATGAACCGTCTTGACCAGAAACTCCAGTTATAAATGCTTTCTTTTTTTTCATTTAGTGGAACAGTAATAAAAAAAATTAATTATTAAATTATGTTATCTTAATATATCATTTCGATTTTAACTCGCAATGTATATTCTGAGTCTACAATATACCTGGTAAATTATGAATGACTTACTTAGAGAATGAATTAATTATAATTTCTTTTTATAGATTTATAAAAATAAAAAACAAGAAAACAATTAAAGATTTAATTGATAATTACCTTAGAGATAAGGTTATTAGAGGAACTATTTTACTATCAGATGAAGGCATCAATGGATCATTATCCGGTAAGAAAAATAATATTTTAAGTACTATTAAATTTATTAAGCAAATATTGAAGATAAAAAAAATTTCTAGTAATTCAAACTCAATTGATTTTCTCCCTTTTAATAGATTAAAGGTAAGAATTAAAAAAGAGATAGTGTCTCTTGGTAAAGGAAAAATTAGTTCCATTCATAATAGTAAAGAATATATAAATCCAGATGTTTGGAACAAATTATTAAAAAATAAGAAAACAAAAATTATTGATGTAAGAAATCAGTATGAAGTTGAAATTGGACGATTTATTTCCTCTTTGAATCCAACTACTGATACTTTCAGAGAATTTCCTTCAAAAATAAAAAAGTTAAAAATTAAAAAAAGTGACAGTTTAGCTATATATTGCACTGGTGGCATAAGATGCGAAAAGGCATCGGCTTACCTTAAATCTCAGGGCTATAAAAAAGTGTATCAATTGAAGGGTGGTATTTTAAATTATTTAAATTATTTTAAAAAAAATAAACAAAATTCTTTTTGGAATGGTGAATGTTTTGTTTTTGATGATCGGGTAACAATAAATAGTGACCTAACTAAAGGTAAATATTCTCAATGTTATGGATGTAGGAGACCTATTTCAAAAAAAGATTTAAAGTCTAAGTATTATGAAAAAGGTGTTCAATGTCCGCACTGTTACAAATTTAGAACTACAAGTCAAAAGAAACGCTCTAAGGCAAGACAATCTCAAATAGAAATGTCAATTAAGCAAGGAAAGAGTAATACTTTTTCAAAAATAAGTAAAATTTAATAATGTAAATCTTATTATAAATTTTTAATCATTCTTTTAGGTTCATTAATGAGTCTTCAACAATTTCATTGAGAGTTTTTTTAGGATCCCATCCTAGTTCTCTTTTTGCTTTATTTATATCAGCCCAATATTGTCCCAAATCGCCTTTCCTTCTTGGCTTAATTACATATTTCAGTTTTCGATTTAGCTTTTTTTCGAATGCGTTTATTATCTCAAGCACACTTCGACCTTTACCGGAGCCAAGATTCCAGACATCATAGTTGTATGTTTTATTATGCTTTAAGATGAAATTTAAAGCCTCTATATGACCATTAATCAGATCACTTACATGAATGTAATCTCTTACACCATAGCCATCATGAGTATCAAAATTATTACCATAAATATTAATATGAGGTATTTCATTATTAAGATATTTAATAATTTCAGGAAACAAATTTGTCGAATTTGTAGAATTCTCGCCTATTAAACCAGAGTGATGAGCACCCACTGGATTAAAATAACGCAATATAGCAACTTTAAGAAAATTATGATTAAGAGAAAAATTTTTTAATAATTTTTCAATAATTACTTTTGATTGAGCATATGGACTCTCGGGAATTTTAAGTTCAATTTTTTCATGCCATGGGAGCTTGCTGTAATCACTATAGATAGTAGCAGAGGATGAAAAAATAATTTTACTAACACAATATTTGACCATCAATTCTAATAAAACTGCTGTTCCTATTATATTTACCGAATAGTAATCTTTAGGCTTATTAAAACTATCTGAAATTGATTTTAATCCAGCAAAATGGAAGACAGATTCAATTTTATTATTAAAAAAAATATCATCAAGTTTTTTTCTATCTCTTATATCGCATTCTATAAGTTTAACTTTTTTTTTTGCAATATACTCAATGTGTTTATGAATATTCTTATCACTATTTGAAAAATTATCTATTATTATTATTTCATATCCATTATTCAATAATTCAACAGCGCAGTGTGAGCCTAAATATCCACAACCACCTGTTAAAAGTATCATTAAAATTTTCTCTTTTTAACGATTTTACTTATATGTTTAAGATATTTAATCCAATCTTCTGAAGAGATAATGAAGCCAATACATTTTTTTGATCCACATCTACAAACATGATCATTAAAATCATCTTTGGAGAACTCATAACCGTAATCATAGCTTAGTTCTTCACCCTTTTTAATTTTTTTAATTGATTTTATCCATATACGATTGTTAATGATATCTACTTCACAATTAGGTGCGCAAGAATGGTTTATATATCTGGCCTTATTATACAATGGAGAGCCATCAATGTCGTATTTACTATTTAACTCAAATACATAAACTGATCCATCAGTTTTAGAGTCTAGATATTTCTTTATTCTTCTTTCACTTCTTTTATCGCCTTCAGCTTTTAATACCTTTTCGCCTACGTATTCAATAATTTTACTATTTTTTTTTATATCTTTTACTGCAAACACACCTTTACCATGAACACTTGACTTTTTCACTTTCCAAAGCTTCTCCGTCATACAAGATTATTCCTATTAAATTTTGAAATTAACTATTAATTTAATCATTTATAATTAGCACAATAATTGTTATTCATATCTTATTTAGTAAAGCTCATCTTCAATTAATTGACATAATAATTGACCAATAGCTATATGCATTTCCTGAATCCTATCGGGCCTGTTTGATGGAGTTTTGATTAGTACATCACAATATTCAGACATCTGAGATCCATCATTTCCTGTTAAGCCAATAACTTTAATATTTTTTGATTTGGCAAGCTTTATGCAAGCAATTATATTTTTACTCTTACCGCTCGTTGATATTGCATATAATATATCATTTTTATTACCTAAAGCTTCGATTTGACGGGAAAATATATCTTCAAATGAAAAATCATTTGCTATTGCAGTAATAATTGAAGTATCGGTAGTAAGCGCCAGCGCAGGTATTGGTTTCCTATTTTTTCTATATCTTCCAATCAACTCCGCGGCAAGGTGCTGAGAGTCTGCTGCAGACCCTCCATTACCACAATATATAATTTTACCACCCTTTTTAATTGATGCTATCATCAATTCGTGGGCTATTTTTATTTCATCTAAAGACTCTTCAACTAGCTTTTCGAAGTTATTTGCTATTTCTAAGAAAGTGTCTTTTATAATCATCATTATAAATGCAGTTTGTAAATATTAGAGCTTAGTAATAATCAAAGACTAATTTACAAAAAGATTATGGTGTCCCCTTTTTTTTCACAAACCTAAAGTAGTTAGACATAAAAACAGTAAGAAAAGCTGAAACAAATAATGAAATTACAACTGTAACTAAGATAATATAAATTTTTGGGTAGCCAGTAGCAGTTACCTTTAAGTCACTTTTACTAAAATTAAGTAATTGAAAATTTTTATCTTGGACAGCAAGGTCATTTTCCAATTCTTTTATTGAATCATTTAAGAGCTCAATTGTATTATCAGATATTAAGGAATTTTTTCTGCGATTTAAATCAACATACTTCTGACTATGTGACGGATTTTCATTTAGATTTCTGTTTTTAATTATTTCTATTTCATTTTCAATACTTCTATAACCTAAAAAATAATATGGCAGGTTCATATTGAGATCTTCAATATCTGTATCAAGTGGCATATAACCACTTGAATTTGAAAACTTTTCAAACTCTATTCCCCTCTCCCTAGCCATCTGTGCTTGTTCTTTAAGATAAAGTATTCTTGATTTAATCTCATCGTCGTATGTATTTTTAATATTTTCAATTTCCCTCTCTATTCTTGCAATTCTTATTACCTTATCACCTGTTATATCTTCTTTTATATTATTTAAATTATTTATTAAGTCTGCAATTGCAGCAGCATTAGACTCGTCAATATAATTAACTATTATATTTTCTAGTTGGTTATATTCACTAATAGTAAATTGTAGTTGAAGCTTATTATTTACTTTATTAACGTTAATATTCGAAAATTTTTCACTAGTAATTTTTAGAACTTCTTCATCAAAATTATCAATGCCTGCAACATTAAAATAGGATTTAACAAGATTTTCTTTTTTATTAAGATGAACAAGTAATGCTTCAAATAACCCTTCTTCCGTTACAGGAGTAAATCTTAAATCATTAAGAACAATTTGTTCGTTGATAGCACCTTGAGAAAGTATTTGGTTATTAAAATTATTATAATAAGTATTTATTATATTATTTATATATTTGTATTTAAATATATCTGAATAACTATTTTGCTTAAGATTAATTTCAACTTTAAAGTTTGGTTTATTAAAATAATTGTAAGAAAAATAACCTATAACGAAAATAACTATTCCAAGTAATAAAAAGTTTAAAATATTTTTTTGAAGGGTGTAAAGTAAATCAAAAAAACTAATTACCTCATGATTTTCCTCTGAAAGATCAGTCATTAGATTTGACCCGTAATAGATAGCAAGCTAGAAACATATATTAACATATAAGTAATTTAATTTGTTATTTATTAGCAGAAAATTATATATTACTCAATTTATCTGTTTCTTAATTTTCTAATTATTCTACCTAAACTAAGACTTGGACTAGGATCAAAAAAATGGGTAAGAGTGGTAATTCTTGGGCTATTATCCTCAGATTTAAATTCACTATTAGCATGCAAGCTTGACCGGCCAAGAAATAGTACAGGTTCATAATTTGAAAAATTGAAAAGTTTTACTTTTTTAAACTTTGATAAATTCTCATAATCTTTCTTTGATTTACATCCCTTATAGTAAAGTTTTGTAATAACATTTTTAGTTTCAGATATCGGTTCCTTACGTAGGTTTGGAAATGTAATTAAAGCTCCATTTTCGATGTCATTGTTACTTTTTGGAATATTGACTGGAGTAACTAAAGTGAATAGATGTGAGTCAAAGTGAAATCTATACTGTTCAGTACGATTCGATCTTCTGACTATTCTAGTTATTTTATAAATATCAACTTCGTTACACCAATAATTGAACTCTTGCTTCGCAATATCTATAAGTTGAAAATTAAGTTTATCTATAATTTTATATTTTTTTAGATAATCTGTATGTAACTCATAATTTGAAAAATAACCACTTTTATTTTCTTGAATTACTTTTTCTCTAAATCTACTTCTATCTTTCTCAGTCATCGCAAATTGAGGAAGGTGTGTATATCCATTTATAACTAAGCTATTTATTTGATCTTTAGTTAATTCCATTAATGGCAACTTTAAAGTGTTAAAAATTAGTTTTTATTATTTTCATATAAACTATGTAAAAAGAAACCAATTGGCAAATAATAAATTATAGATATCCAATTATTAAAAAAATTTTGATTTGGCGCTAACGGCCACAATGTTATTATGAATGTTGCAATAATGCAGATTTGATAATCACTCAATTTTAATTTTCCAAAAAATATTTTTTGATATATATGAGAAAAAATCATATTCATTATTAAAAATAATGGCATCAAAAACATTATAAAACCGATTATTCCAGTTTCAGCAAGAATTTGTATGTAATTATTATGCGGATGGGTAGTACAACTCCATTTATCAATTTTATAAATTTCTTTATCACAATATTTTCTGAAAAGTTTTGGTCCTACACCTAGCAGAGGATTTTCTTTGAACATTAAAAAAGCACTATTAAAATGACTCTCATGTCTATGTGAAAAAAATATTAATTTATCCTGATTTATGCCTAATTGATTAATGGTTTGGTCAATGTTTCTGCTCTTTATTCCTTCATCGAATGAAGCAATAAAAGCAAGTATAAATACAGAAATAATTAATGTTAAACTTCGTAATAGTCGGTATTTGGATATAAACAATAAAATAAATATAGTGGATATAAATAATAGCAGTAAAGCTGTTCTCTCTCCCGTAGAGAAAATTAAAACATCTATTAATATAAAAAGTGAACCAAGTACAAGTAATTGATATTTGGACAGTTGAGACTGGAAAAAATATAATGCTAAGAAGAAAGGGAATAATCTTGCTAAGTAATTACCAAGAACCATACTATCATTTAAAGGCAATGATATCCTTACTCCTTCACCATTAAAGCCAAATAAATTATATTCAAAAAAATATTGGTAGTATCCATCAAATATTGCAAATATAAATGCAATTAATAAAGCAATAGAAAAATATCTTATAAAATTTTTTTTCTTATCTAAGAGAAACCATACTGCTAGTGAAAAAATTCCAAATCTAAAATAAAATAAACTACTTTCAAGTGAGAGAAGGGGGTCTGATGAAAAAATACTTCTTAACAAAATATAAATACAAAATATTATAAAAAATAAAAAGTATCGATTTCTATAATACTTCCACTCTTTTAGAGCAAAAGTATAGATTAAAAATATTAGTGTGATTAAAGATACTATTAAATCAGGTACGAAGGGTCCCGATAATAATGCTAATGGTACAAATAAAACCATTACAAATAAAATATTTGTAACAAATAGATCAATTTTATTGTTAGTCATTGATATTTTTTATAAAATTAGTAATAGATATTATAATAATTAGATTTTTATGTTCTATCTTATAGTATCACTTAATACATTATTTATTATATTATTATTAATCTATTTAAGTAATAAAAATAAGATTTTATTAGAACACACCTCTAAAACAATAAGAAAGATTCACTCTAAGCCAGTTGTAAAAATTGGTGGATTAGTTTTTATTGCTGTCTTTATTAATTTTTTTTTCATAAATGATCCACTTATAAAAAGCATAATTATTTTCGGTATTTTTTTTGGCTTAATAGGTTTGATAGCTGATTTAAAACCTCATTTTTCTAGTTATAGCAGGTTTATAATAATGACAGTTTTATTAATTTACTTTGTTATAAACAACATGTTTATTATTATAAATTTCGACGACTCTTATATCACACAATTATTTCTAAATGTTCCTGGGTTGGCTATTATATTTTCTGTAATAGGGTTAATGCTCTCAATAAATGGTTTTAATTTCATTGATGGTAATAATGGGTTACTTCTTGGTGTATCAATTCTAATCTTGATGTATTTTATTTATCATGCTGCAAGTGTTCCTGATCTTTTGATGTTCTTACAATCATTAATTATTATAGCCAGTATACTGTTCTTTTTTAATTTTTTTTATGGCAATATAATTACTGGTGATGTGGGTTCATATTATATTGGCTTTACAATTGGATGTGTAGCCATTTTACAAAAAAATTATGGGATAATAAATTCACCTTACGAAATAGCATGTACAATTTTTTATCCAATTATGGAAGTAGTACTCACTTTTATAAGAAGATTATTTATTAATAAAACAGCACCTTTTTATCCAGATAATCTTCATATGCATTCAATAATTTTTAGATTGCTTAAAATGAATTTACAGAGCTGGTCAGTGAATGTTATTAACTCTTTAACTTCTCTACTCATACTGCTAAGTATATCATTTTTATTGTCTTTCCTACATTATTTTGGTGATGATATAGGTTATTTTAATGTTTTTGTATTGTTTATTATAATTTATCTAATAGTTTATGTACAATTATATAGTATTTCTAAAAAAAAATTAAAATGAGTAAAGTTGCTTTAATAACTGGCGTGACTGGACAAGACGGTTCTTATTTATCAAGACTTCTTTTAAGCAAAGGCTATACAGTACATGGTCTAAAAAGAAGAAGCTCGTTATTAAATACACAAAGACTTGATGATATTTATCAAGATCCACATGAAAAATCTGTTGATTTAATTCTTCATTATGGAGATCTTACCGATACGACAAATTTAGTAAAAATTATAAATGATATTAAGCCAGACGAAATTTATAATTTAGCAGCTCAATCTCATGTTAAGGTCAGTTTTGAAACAGCTGAATACACAGCTAATGCCGATGCATTAGGCACTCTAAGACTTCTGGAAGCCTTAAGAATTCTAAAAAGTGATTGTAAATTTTATCAGGCTTCTACCTCAGAACTTTATGGTAAGGTTATTAATGATATTCAAGATGAATCAACTGTTTTCATGCCAAGGTCACCTTATGCAGTTGCTAAATTGTATGCTTACTGGATTACTGTCAATTACCGTGAAGCTTACAATTTATATGCATCAAATGGTATCTTATTTAATCACGAAAGCCCATTGAGAGGCGAAACTTTTGTAACGCAGAAAATTTCAAATGGAGTAGCAAAAATTGAATTAGGACAATTAGATGTCTTACATTTAGGAAATTTAGATGCAGTTCGTGATTGGGGACATGCTAAAGATTATGTTCGTGGAATGTGGCTCATGTTGCAACATTCTGAACCTGATGATTTTGTATTAGCAACTGGTAAAGGTGTTAAAGTTAGGCAATTTGTTGAAATGGCTTTTTCAAAAGTTGCTAAAGAAATTGTATGGGAGGGCAACGGTTTAGATGAAGTAGGCAAGGATAGTAAGACTGGAAAAATATTAATTAAGATTGATCCGAGATATTTTAGACCTACCGAAGTTAATCACCTGACTGGAAATGCGGAAAAGGCTAGAAAGCTTCTAGGTTGGAAGCCTGAAATAAGCTTAGATGAAATGATAGAAGAGATGGTGAGAGTTTCCTTGCATAACGCTAGTCAACCCAAGCCAAATTTTATTTTAGCTGATTTTTAATGAAGAACCTATGTTCTCTAGATGGAAAAAAGGTTTTAGTTGCTGGCAGCAATGGAATGGTTGGCTCAGCTGTGTGCAGGAAACTTAAAGAAAGAAATTGTAAAATCATTCAGTCTTCTCGATCAGAGATTGATTTCACAAGACAATTAGACGTTGAGAAATGGATAAGTACAAAAAAACCAGATATTATAATAATTTGTGCAGCTAAAGTAGGGGGTATTCTGGCAAATGACTCTTTTTCTGCAGATTTTATATACGAGAACCTTCTAATAGAATGTAACCTAATAAAGGCTGCCCATCAAAACAAAATTCAGAAACTACTTTTTTTAGGATCTAGTTGTATTTATCCTAAATTTGCTATGCAGCCAATGGATGAATCTTTATTAATGAGTGGGCCATTAGAACAAACAAATGAGAGTTATGCGGTTGCTAAAATTGCAGGAATCAAATTATGCGAGGCTTTTAGAAAGCAATACAAAAGTGACTTTATTTCAGCATTGCCTTGCAATTTGTATGGGCCGGGCGATAACTATGATCTTGAAAGTAGTCACGTTTTACCAGCACTGATAAGAAAATGTTTGGAAGCTAAGTTACGAAATCTTGAAAAAGTTATTATTTGGGGAACAGGAAAAGTTAAGAGAGAGTTTATGTATGTAGATGATTGTGCTGAAGCAATTTTGTTCCTTATAGAAAATTATTCGGATAGCAGTCCAATCAATATCGGAACTGGAGAAGAGATTAAAATTAGTGAATTAGCTAGTTTAATAAAAAAACTTGTTAGTTTTGATGGAAAATTCGAATTTGACCCAAGTAAACCAGATGGTACTCCGCGCAAATTACTTAATAACCATAAGATATTGGAACTTGGATGGAAACCGAAAATCTCACTCAAAGAAGGGATCTTATCTACAATTAATAGTCTTTCTGCAGATTTTAAATAGCTAAAGTAATTTTTGTTTGAAATAGCGGTGAAAGGAAAAGTAGATATAACTAAAAATTATTTTCAGCTTTAAAAAAAATATTATTTTTTTTTGATTTAATAAAACTTTAAAGAAATTTTTAGAAGTTAGAAATTTATTTGAAGAAACAGAATTTGAACTTATATACTGGGTGCCTAATGTCATTGGTATGCCATACCCATATTTTATTTTTTTTAATATAAAATAAAAAGTCCACAAATCTTCATTAATTTTTAATGAGTAATCAGAAAACTTAATTTTATTAAAAACTGAAGCATGACATATTACAGTAAGACAATTTCCGACATTTCTCTTACTCAAGAATTGAGAACTATTTACTATTTCTGGTGATCTAATCGACAGTTTTTTTATTGATTTGTTAATTATAATAAAATCATGGAACGCAAATTTAGAATTCGTACAAATTAAAAATGTTATCATGCAAGCAATTTTTTTTTTGTGCCACTTATCGTCTGAATCAAGAAAGGCAATATATTCTCCTTTTGATATTCTTATAGCCTCGTCCCTTGCAATAGATTGACCTTTATTTTTTTTAAATTTAATTAATTTAATTTCTTTATGCTTTATAGCCAAATTTTTCACTACTTTATATGTATTATCAGTTGAGCCATCATCAATAACAATAATTTCAAAAACTTTATAAGTCTGAAGTAGTACACTCTTAATTGCTCTAGCTATCGTTTTTTGAGAGTTGAATGCTGGTATGACAACTGAAATATTGCTATAAGTTTTCATTAAAAGATATAATTTCTTATAAAATTTTTAATTTTCAAATAAATAATTAATAAATAATTTTTCATATTTTTGTTTTTCAATAAAATTTCTATTATTTCTAAATCTCTTTTGAATTTATTAATATCTGAAATACCTCCTAATTCAGAAACTACAAAACCATTTTTTATTGATAGATTTTTAAAATTAGTTTTTAATTTCATAAATATGTCAAAGTCGGCAGCAAATCTATATTTTTCATTAAAGTCGTCATGATTATAAGGCATTAATACGCCTTGATGACAAAAGTGCTGATTAAATAATTTTTTTTTTGATATCTTTAGCCCATTGCTGGATTTCCAAGTACAGACTGGCATTTGCATTTCTGAATTTAAATCTTTTATTGGATTGCCAATAATCCAATCACCACCATTCAAATACCAGACATATCCCTTACTCACTCTTGATTTGGCAAGATTCATAGCATTATATAAACCTTTATCTTTAGTAAAAATGTAATCTATAGATAATTTTTTTTTAAAATGACTTATCGTTAATGCGTTTATTCGCTTTGATTTTGATCCATCTTGAACAATGATTTTATTATAATTTACAAAACTAGTCGAAAGGGAGAATAATGTTTTGTATAAACCTTTTTGATCATTCTTAGTTACTATTATAATTGAAAGATACATAATCTAATTATTAATCTTTTATAGGTCCATAAAGTGATCCATCTGCACAATAATCAGATCCATACCATGCAGGAATGCAATATTTCGTATTTAATACTTCCATTAAATTTGGTGCAAATGCGAAATAAATAAATAAAAGGATCCAAATCATTTTAAAAATTATTTTTTTACTTATATATAATAAATTTGCACCAACAATTGACATACAGACTGCTATTAATAAATTATTGATCACAGATATTCTTACAAAAGCATCTCCCATATTTATAAAAAATAAAACAACGATTGATAAATAAATATTTGCCATTATTAGAACATCAAAAAAAAATCTTTTTTTACTATTGATTGAATTTCTTATATCTTGGTAAATGTAAAATAATAATATTGAATATATTAAAATTAGAAAATATTTGATTATATTTGGTGTACGGCCTTCTGTTGACCATTCAGAACTAATATTTCTAAGGCCTTCAAAATAATAATTTATGAAAAGAAAGAAAATGATTCCTGTAATAATTGACAAGACAAATATGTAAAAAAACATTGCATAAAAACTATGAAACTTTGAACTAAAAAATAAATAAGCTAAGTAGAATGGAATAAATAATGCAAATGTATTTAATGCCATATGATGAAATAATGGAGATATAAAAATAAGTGAATACCCAAAAATACTATTTTTTCTAAAAATAAGTATTATTCCTAATAAAATAATCATTATCGATAATGATTGTCTTAAGTTATTTGTTATAGCTAATCCAAAAAAAACCGATGCAATAAAGATTATAAATGCAGGCTTACTTAAATGTTTATATTCTTCAAAATCACTAAATAAATATTTAAATGAAAGAAATGGTATAGAAAAAAAGACTATAACCCATAAATAATATACGCCCATGGGTTGTAATATTTTAGAAAAAAAAAGACTTATATTTTTAAATCCATATTCATAGACTCCCGGTTCTTTAAAATATGATATATATATGGATAAATCGTGAGATGGATAGTTTAAATATATAGCTGTAAAAATAATAAAAAAAACTAATATAATAAAAATAAATTTTTTCCCTAACTATAAAAGAAAATAAAAAAGTCAAATGTCCTGTTAGCCATAATAAGGCAGAAAAGGTCATTTATTTATATCCCATTAGATTCAAGCTAATATTTAAGAGATTTTCTGATGTGACAATTTTTTTATCTGACCAATCCCCTAAAGAAAGTCCAAATTCTTCATCTGTTTTCCATGTTCGAATACTATGAAAACCACTATCTTTCATTATTTGAGATAGATATTTTAAGTCATAACAACTTTTATGAAAATTTTCTTCATAATTTTGCCCTCCATATAATGGTGATTGAATGGAACTTATACCCCCAGGATAAGAACTGTACGCTTTTACAATATTCTCAAAATCAGGAACAGAGATTAATAATTTTCCTTTGGTTTTCATCTTATTATATAACAAACTTAAAAATTTTGGCACCTCTACAAATGATATATGTTCAAGAACATGGCATAAATAAATCTCATCAATAGAGTTATCTATAAACTTTTCAAATTGCTCTGTTGACCCTACAAGGTGAACATGGTCTAAAGGTCTAGAGTCTATATTAATATATCCTTTTAAATCAACATCTCCACAGCCAAAATGAACCTTTATTTGCTTATTCAATCCTTCGTCAATGACTTTATTTTCGAATTTATTTTTATTATAACTTTTTGAATATAGCACTTTGTTTTTAATTCTATTAACATAATAATTTAAAATATATTTTAAGATGTTCATTTTATAAAATATCCGCTTTAAGAAAAAAATTTATAAAAAATTCCTTAAATTTATTTATCTCTCTTTGTGATTTCAATGGTGTTCCAGTAGCTGTTCCTGATAAATTTGGCAATGAAGAATTACAAAGATCGATAAGGAACTTTTTTGCACTAATTTTAATAAACTCTTCTTGTTCAAGCCATTTTTGGTTAAGAACCTCTAATGAATTAATTTTTCTTAAATCAATCGTTCCTGGCATACCTTGATACCATGGCTTTCCTGATATGATTGTTTTATATCCCATCAATGATCTTTCATATGCAATTGAGCCAGTTATTGTTACAGGCAAAATAATTTCATTGAACTTTTTTTCTAACGATAAATTAAAATTATAATCAAGAAATACGCAACCTAAATCTTTAAGAGTTTCATAATAAAATTTATCCCGCTCTAAACCCACTCTTGTTAATCCAACAATTGAGTCTGAATATCTTTTAGATGCAAAATGTTCTTTATAGTAAATTTTTCTTTTGTACCCAAGCTGTCTTATTTTTTTGACTATAGATATATGATTTGAGTACTCCCAACCTTCTGGAAAAGTTGTCGCTTCTGGTTGAAAGTGAGCTGCAATGAGCAACTCAGGCTGTTCCTTTGATGCTTGTGTAAAAAAAGATTTTTCTGAAAGCATCTCACTTTCATAAAGTCTTAAATAATCTTTTTGATTTTTTATTATTTTATAAATTGAAAAAAAATTATAATCTTTTTCAAATTTTAAATTTATAAATTTCTTAATTCTTGATAAAAAATGAAATAGAAGTGATGAATATATATTTATTTTCCACCACCGAGTAATAGATGTATTTCTAAAATCACCTTCCTTTTGTTTATTAAGAATTTTATTTTGCACTACTTTATCTAGTAAATGTTCAGTTTGATAAATAAATGGATTTTTAAATCTTAGATACTGAGAGTCTTCAAAACTAGTTGTTTCTTTTCTTACTAAGACTGTTTGAGAAATAGGATTGCCATATAAAAAAAACTTTTTAATTAGAGCTTTTTCACATGCTATATTAAAAACAACGGTATCTACGTGATGAGGAATACTTGTAAAAAAAATAACTTTTTCAATTCGAAGTTCTTTTAATATAGTTGATATTGCATTTATTTTGTAAATATGTAAATCATAATCGATTTTTAGATTAGAGTCTAAATGGCCCCATCTTTTAAATATTGGATAATTAAAATCTAGCTTTTTGATTAATTCATCTTGCTCGGTTTTTTTTTTCAATTTTATTTTATTTTTAATGTAAGAGGGTAATTTTTTACTAATCATATTTTTATCAGCAGAATAAAAATATAAACCATTAAAAAAGTATATTCCTTTTTCATTTTTAAATGTTTTTGATATAAGTTTATTTGGAAATGGAATTAATATTTTATTTGACATAAATCTGATCAATTGCTTTTTTCCATATTTAGTACATTATGAAAGTTCTCTAAAATTTGTTTTTTATGAGTGATGGCAATTATAGTCATGCTATTAGAATGTTTCTTTTTTATGTTCATTAATATCTTATTTTCACTTTTATGATCTAAAGATGATGTAGCTTCATCAAGTATCATAATTTCCTTGTTAATATACAAAGCCCTTGCAATTCCCAGTCTTTGTATTTGTCCACCGGATAATGTTTTGCCATTTTCCCCTACAAATGTATGAATATTAGCTTCAAATCCTAGAATATCCTTCATTAATTCAGATGTTTGGAGGCATTCGATTACTCTATTATTGTCAATTTCCTCTTTTTTAAACCCAAAAGCAACATTTTCAGCAATTGTTCCGTTCAATAAAAAAATCTTTTGAGACACATAAGAAATTTTATTTTGCCAGGATCTGATATTTCTTGAACTTAACTTGATACCATCAACTAAAATTTTACCTTTTTTGGGCTCTAGCAATCCAGCAATAAGATCAAGCAATGTGCTCTTTCCACAACCTGTAGGACCGAATATACAATACCATTCATTCTTTTTTATTGAGAAGTTTAACTTTGAGATAAGTTGTTCTTGTTTAGTTGAATAATTAAAACTCAAATCTTCACACTTTATCATATTAGTAAAAGTTATTTCTTCTGGTGAATGACCCTCATGGTTATTTTTTATATATTTAATAAGATTATGATGGTTGATATTTAAGTCTAAAACATCTTTCATTGGTTTTAAATTTGCGCTTATTTGAGCCCAATCTTGGTATACCCTATTGAACAAGGGTATTAATTTTTGTGCGCCATAAACAAGCGCTGCAATTTCAGCAAGAAATAAAATATTATTAGTTGAAGATGAATAAAGTACAGAAATTATTACATAAAAAATAAGTAAAAAAATTATAATACTTTCTATTAGAATTCTTGGAGCATTTGTAAGAATATTTGATAAATGTTGTGATCTTCGTAATTTATAGTCTGATTTTTCAAACCTATTTTCAAAGAAAGTTTCCTTTTTTAATAAGACTATTTCTCTAAATCCTAAAACAGCGTCTCTTACTAACGAGCTCATTATGTTACTAGAACTGCTGAATGATTTACCAATTTCGTCAAGCTTTCTAGAAACAGACTTAATTATGAAAAAATATACTAATGTCAAAATTAAAAGCATAATAAAAAAAATAGAAGCATTAATATATATCAAAGTAGCACTGATGAATAAAATTATAATGATTTGACTCATAAAGTGTATAAGAGGAACTAAAACTTGATATACAACCTGATTTGCCTTTGTAACAATTGTTGAAATTAATTCACTACTATCAAGCTTAACGTGATCAATATATTTTCTTTTGAAGATAGACTCATAAATTTTGATATTAACATTATGAATTAGTGTTGTACTGAACTTACTTTGTATATAAATTAAATAAGTTCTCATAAAAGCACCTATAAATACAGTTATAGAGAAACAGATCGCTACAAGAATTAGTAAATCATGATTATTTTCTATTGATATAAATTTTTTCGCTATACTTAATAAAATAGCATTAAATTCATTCCCACTTTCTAAAGTAATACTGATAATTGGTATTATCATTCCAATGCTAAGTATTTCAAATATAGCGCAAATAAACCCTATCAAAATAATGATAGAAATTGCTTTACCATTACCCTCCAGAATTTCACGAAAAATTCGGTTAAAAATTATTAGTTGCTCATTCACAATTGTATAATTTGTTTAATTTCATCAACATTATCAATAAAAACTATTGGATTAAGAGAGCTTAAGCTCTCTAAGTGCTTTTTTCTTAGATTTATATCTTCTTTATCACAATCCATTAGATTCAAAATAGAAATAATTTTTGTATCTGAAGGCGCATTACACAATGCCGTCGATGCACATCCAATTAACGCACAAAAATCCTCAGGGATGAATTCATATGGCATATATGGACTTAAACTAATTGAATCTTTTATTGATAAACTCAATCTTGCTGATTGTCTAGGATGATCTTTTATAAATAATTTATGTCCTGACTGAATTAGAAGATCAGAAATACTTCTATAAATTTTTTTCGTATGCTCAGTACTTCCTATATCATTCGCAACGATTAAGAGGCAATTCATATTTTTTGTTGACGAAAACTTATTTATATTTATTTTTTTTTCACCTTTTATTATATTTGATGGATATTTATGAACAGCAAATACACTTGTATAACCTCCTTTATTCCCTTTAGGCATTTGCCAAGAACAAAAATATTTTTTTAAGTAGAGACGATTTATAATTATTGTTTTTAAGTCACCTTTTGGCAATTCTTTTGTTTTTTTAAAAGAATTAAGTGTGACTTGTGGAATAAAAATAGATTTGATATTGAAAGTAATGACAAATAGATCAAAAATAAAAAT
Organism: uncultured Pelagibacteraceae bacterium; assembly: GCA_902590345.1. Lineage (GTDB taxonomy): Bacteria > Pseudomonadota > Alphaproteobacteria > Pelagibacterales > AG-422-B15 > CACNXQ01. The sequence continues at coordinate 62,029 of CACIWK010000004.1, forward strand.
ACTTATTTCATGAAAAAAAGTTAAATTTACACCGATTAGTCTTTTTAGTAAGAATAATAAAGCTAATTGTAATGTTTGAATAAATATGTTTGTGGATATAGGAATTACTTTGATTGTACTTTTATTTCCTAGCGCCTCTTTTACAGATAATTTTAAGGTTTTTCCTACTGTAAAAAGATACTTAATATCATATTGATTATCAGCTTCGATATGTTTAAGGGGTAATGTAGATCCAACAAAAAAAAAGCCTCTTCTTTTTTTTATATTTTTTGACATTATACTAAAAATTTTCTTAGTGCATTTATTACTTTATCTTGTTGCCACCTTTTCATGCTCGGATATATAGGTATAGATATACATCGCTCATAATAATCCTCAGAATTATTTAGTTTAAAGTTTTTTTTAAAAAGTTTCTTATAGAAGGGGTGCTTGTATATCGGTATGTAGTGTATTTGCACCCCAATATCAACACTCCTAAGTTTATTAAATAACTTAAGTCTATTAATTTTTAATTGATTAGTATCAAGAAGTACTACATATAGATGAAATGATGAAGTTATATAATTTGGAATTTTAGGCAGTATTAAAGGTAATTCTTTAAGTTTTATATCATATCTTTTTGCTAAATCATTTCTCTTTTTTACATATGAATCCAATCTCTTTAATTGACTAATTCCCAAAGAAGCAGAAATATCAGTCATTCTGTAGTTATAACCAAGATCAATTTGTTCGTAATACCACTCACCGTTGTTCGAAGAATTTGACTTTTGATTCTTAGTTATGCCATGAGTTCTGAGAATTTGAAGCTTTTCCATTAATTTTTTTGAATTCGTGGTTGCGATTCCTCCCTCACCAGTTGTAATAATTTTAACTGGATGAAAGCTGAAGACTGTAATTGAGCTGTACTTACAACTTCCAATTAAGGTATTTTTATATTTTGAACCTATTGCATGGGAAGCATCTTCAATGATTTTAAATTTATATTTTTTTGATAAGTCATAAATTCTCTTCATATCACAAGGTTGTCCGCACATATGCACAGCAACAAGAACAGATGGTAATAATGATTTTTTCTTTGCTATTTTTAATTTTTCTTCAAGTTTTTTCGAGCAAATATTATAATTTTTAAGTGAGATATCAACAAAATCTATTTGCGCACCACAATAAACAGCACAATTCGCAGATGCAACAAAACTGATAGCTGACGTCCAAACAATATCATTTTTTGTTACACCTAAAGCCATACATGATAAATGTAATGCTGAAGTTGCAGAGTTTACTGCTATCGCATATTTAGCTTTTACTTTTTTTGCGACTAGCTTTTCAAATTTAGGCACCTTATTACCTTGGGTAATAAAATTCGAAGTTAGTACTTTTTTTACTTCTTTAATATCAGAACTTGTTATTTCCTGACGTCCATACGGTATCATGTTGCTTATTTCCTAGAAGTTCTTATCAATATTTTTTTTAATAAGTTTTTGAATTTGTTTGACAGTAAGAAATTTAGTATTTTTACCGCTGTCATAATTAAATCCTCTAGCAACTTTTTTTGCTCTACTGTTTTTTTTATAATAGTTATTTACTTTCTGATAGCCTTGAGGAAGTATAACATAATGATCTCCTAGATCATATGTATTATCAGCATCACTTTTACTAATCATTTCTTCATGAATTTTCTCTCCTGGACGAATTCCAATTATCTTTAGCGTTGCAGATGGATTTATTGCTTTAGCGACATCTGTAATTTTATAGCTGGGTATCTTTGGGACAAAAATTTCACCACCAACAGATTTATTTAATGCATTTAGAACAAGCTCAACTCCTTCTTCTAAAGTTATATTAAATCTGGTCATTTCTTTATTTGTTATAGGTAGGACCTTTTCGCCTTTTTTACTGAGAAATAAGGGCATTACTGAACCCCTACTGCCCATAACGTTTCCATATCTAACCACAGCAAATTTTGTATCATATTTACCAACATAGTTATTTGCTGAAACGAAAAGCTTATCTGAACATAATTTTGTCGCTCCATAGAGATTTATTGGTGAACATGCTTTATCGGTAGATAATGCAATCACATTTTTAATTTTATTAATTTTACAAGACTCGATGATATTTTTTGCTCCTATTATATTTGTTTTTATAAATTCAAATGGATTGTATTCTGCTGCAGGTACTTGTTTTAAGGCAGCGGCATGAATTACCGTATCTATACCTTCCATTGAGCTTTGAAGTCTTTCTGAGTCTCTTACATCTCCTAAAAAGTATCTTATTCCTGGATACTTATCTTCATTAAATGTCTTTGACATTTCATATTGTTTTAATTCATCTCTACTGAAAACCACTAATCTTCTAATTTTTGGCTCAATTGAAAATATTTTTTTTACAAATTCTTTTCCAAATGAGCCTGTTCCACCCGTGATAAGTATTCCTCTATTTTTAAACTTCATATATTTTTATAAAATTTTATTTATTTGGACTGAATATACCTAACAATGTATCGCATTGTTTTATACTTTTTAGCAAATATTCATAGGGTTTATTAAATAAATTATTTGACAGAAATTGCCATTTTTGATGCCCTCCAGGTTTTTTCATGAACAGCCAGTAAAGGTGATTTGGCAAAGGATATCTCTGTATTTGATATATTCGTTTTTTTGTGAAGCCTGCCAAATTCAATGTTCGCTCCAAGCTAGAAGTATTAAAATAAGAAAGATGATTGCTCCAAAATGTAAAATCTATGAAAGAGCCACTCTTATACGTTTTAATCAAAACATCATCAATATTAGGAACTTCAATTACAAGTAGTCCATCAGGAGATAGATATTTTTTTATTTCTTTTAATTCAGAAATAGGATCCTTTAAATGTTCTAGAACATGAAAAGATGTAATTATATCAAAGTTTTTTTTTAACTGTTTAATATTATTATATACTGAAAACTTTTTAGCCAAATGTTGCAATATTCTTTCTTCTACCTCAATACCCGAAACATCACATGCAAGATTTTTGGATAATTCAAGAAAATTTCCATTACCACATCCATAATCTAAGACTGATTTATCCCTTAAATTATTTTTTAAAAAATTAAACCTCCTCAAATCGTCTTTTTTAGTAATTGAAATCCATTTTTCCATGCTTAAATCATTTTCATGCATTTTAGACTCTTGATAATGATTTTCTGTTATGTGATCTTTACTATTAAGAAAAGTAAATTTGCATTTTTTACATTGAAGTACTTTAAGATGTTTATTATCCCTTACGCCAATGTGTTTAAGATTATAAAAGCAATAAGTTTTAGAACTAGTATTATTACACAAATAACAACTACTCATAATAGATTACTCTTTGTTAAATATATCTCTTGAAAACACTTTATTTTCAACATCAATTAATTCGTCAGAAACTCTATTTGTAATAATTATATCAGCCTTTTCTTTGAAAGAACTTAGATCTTTTGAAACTTCAAATCCATTAAATATTTCATCAGCTATTAAAGGCTCATAAATAATTATTTTTTTATTATGGTTTGATAACTTTTGAATGAGGTCAATAATTGATGATGATCTAAAGTTATCAGAATTTTTTTTCATTATTAGTCTATAAACACCAATTGTTTTTGGCCTTTGATGTAATATTTCATTAACCATAAAATTTTTACGTAACTCGTTTGACTGAATTGTTGCCTCTATAAGACTCTGAGGTATATCTTTGTAATTTGCTAATAATTGCTTAGTGTCTTTCGGAAGGCAGTATCCTCCGTATCCAAATGAAGGATTATTATAATATTCTCCGATTCTATTATCTTTACAAATTCCGTCAATTAGTTTTCTTGTGTTCATTTTTTTTACTATAGAAAAACTGTCTAACTCGTTAAAAAAAGCGACTCGCATTGCAAGGTAAGTGTTTGAGAATAATTTTACTGCTTCAGCTTCCTTAGAAGTCATAAACAAAACAGAATTACTTTTGTTTTTGGATATACTTTTTAGTATCTCACCAAACTTAACAGAAAGATTTGATTCATTGCCAACAATAATTCGTGATGGATACAAGTTGTCGTTTAAAGAGTTGCCTTCTCTGATAAATTCGGGTGAAAATATAATTCTATTAAACTTAAATTTTAAATTCTGACTTTCAGTAAATCCAATTGGAACGGTAGATTTAATAATAAAAAGACATTTTTTATTAATATCAATTCCAGAATTTATTGCTTCTTCCACACTATTTGTATCAAAATGACTTGTTTTTTCATTGTAATCTGTTGGAGTTGCAATTATTACAAATTCAGCGTCTTTGTAAGCCTCTTCTCTTTCTTTTACAGCTAAAAAATTTAAGTCTTTACTCTTAATTATTTCTTTTAGTTTAGGATCATTAATTGGACTACGTTTTGCATTCAACATATCAATTTTATCTTGATCTGTATCATACCCAACTACAATATTCTTTTGTGAAAGTAATATTGCAAGCGATGCACCCACATAACCTAAACCTATTACTGCAATGCGGTGCATTATAAATTATATATATTATGTATTATAAAAGACTCTGCAAAATAAAAACCACTTTGAGATCCTCTAACTTTGGCAAGTGCTCTAAGTACTTCGGGTGATCTTGGGCCAGGATCTTTCTGCACTTCTGATTTAAAAGTCTCCATAGCGCTTATTTTTGCTTTTAGGTCATTTTCACTTATGGAATAAAAAAAATTTGGTTCCCAATTTGTTGGCTTCAAATATCCAGTGCTAGATGGGACTTCTGCTGCCATTAGTGCAATGTGCTGATTATGTTTTGCTCTAGTAGCAACGATAGCAGCCTCATGACAGTATCTGTGATCAATATTCGTACAATATCTATGGTGTGTTAATACTAAATCAGGTTTTACCTTAGAAATGATGTTTTCAAGCCAATGTATAATCTCAAGTAATGAATGACTATCACTTTCATTATCTTTGAAATTACCAAAGAATATGTTCTTTTTATTAACCCCAATTTTATTTAAAGCTTGCGATGTTTCATTTTTCAACGCTTTCTTTAGTAGATTTCTTTTTTTAATATTAATTTTATTTTTTCTTCCATCAATTCCTGTATTAGGTATCGCAACAAATATTTCACAATTCTTTTTTTTTGATAAATTGTGAATTGTTGCACCTGCAGCAAGCGTTTCATCATCTGGATGCGCAAAAAAAGTTAGTATCTTCTTATATTTAAAATTCATCTATTATTCTTAACTGTATTAGACTTTTTAATACTCTTGATTTTTACTTCTGTAGTAAGGACATTACCATTTTTTTTTGCATTAATGAATTCAAATTTAAACTTATCGAATTCCAAAAATGCACTTGGGTAGTCTTCAGCATCCAGCATACGTATGTGATTATAAAGTTCATCTAATGTTTTAATTTCAGATGTAATCCTACTTTGCTCTGGTATTCTTCTAGAAAAATTTATAATTTTACCTACTTGATCCTTGGGAGTTATCCTGTTTTCAACTATTTTTTTTATCATTTTTAAATATATTTTAAATGCTCTTTCATAAATTTCCTTTGCACTGCCAGACAATAATAAACTTCTTTTAAGGTATATTGGTCCTGCATCAATTTCATTTATCATTCTAATTGCGGATATTTTAGTTTTTTTATGATTTTTTAATATTAAATTTTGAATCGGTGTTCCACCTCTTCCATAAGGTAGGTCTGTCTCATGAAAACAAATACATTTAAAATTATTTACTATGCTTTGATCAACTTTTTTACTCCAGTGAGGAAAAAAAATATAGTGAGGTTTAATTTTATTTAAATATTTATAATTAAGTAGTTGTTCATTTTTAACGATAAACCATTTGCCTGGTAGCTGCTTTTTAAATTGGTTAAAAAATGTTTCATGCCAATTATGTTTGATTACGAGGATATATTTTTTTGCTATCATCAATTTGCGTTTAATTTTAATTGGGAATTTTTCTCAATTTATATTAATAGACATTATATGATAAAATATTAAAAATAGCACAATGTCACCGATAAAACATATTTTATTTAGAGTAGATGCATATAAAGAAATAGGATCTGGCCATTTTTACAGATGTTTGACTTTAGCGAGTGAGTTAAAAAAAAGAAGATTACACATAGACTTTGCAGGGTCAATTAGATCTGAGTACTTAATTAAAAAACTAAATCAAAATAAAATTAATTTATATCAAGTTCCAAAATACAATGGAATTCATAAAACTAAACAACAAATAAATGACTCAGTAAAGATATTAGAGATCATCGCAAAAAAACATTATGACTTAGTGATATTAGACAGTTATCAGCACGATTCTAAATGGGAAAAAATAATTAAAAATCATGTTAATTATTTAATGGTTATTGACGACCTAGCTAATCGAAAACATCACTGTAATTTACTCTTAGACCAAACATTTGGAAGAAAGAAAAAAGATTATTATAAACTTTTAAATAGTGATTGTAAGCAACTCTTAGGCAGTAAATATTTTTTATTGCGTGAAGAATTTAAAAAAAAAAAAATATTAAAAAAAACAAATAAAATTGTTTGTCTCATTAATTTTGGTGGAGCGGATCCTCAAAATCTTACATTAAAGATTTACAATGCCTTAGAAAATTTTATGTATATTGATAAATTTATAATTATTTTAGGACCTTTATCAAAGCAATTTAATAAAAAAATAAAAAGTAAAAAGTATAAAGTCATACAAAGTACCAGCAATATCTCTAAATATATTTTGAATTCTTCATTTGTTATAGGAGCTTCAGGTGCATCAACATGGGAAAGATTATATATGGGTGCAAATTGTTTTCAATTTGTGATTGCAAAAAATCAGAAAAAAGTAGCAGAAGATTTAGATGCCAAAGGCTACTTAAAATTAGTTAATAACAGTAAAGAATTAAAGTTTCAATTAATGGAATGGTTAAATGGAAAATTAAAATTTAAAAAATTTAATTACATTGATGAATTGGGTGTCAAAAGAGTGGTCGACAAAATTTTAAGTTTAAGTTAGTTATAGTTTGTTTATGTGCGGTTTTATAGGTAAATTTGGTGAAAAAGAAATTAATCGGGATATAGATACTAGAAAAATCAAAAAACTCATTAATCATAGAGGGCCAGATAGTTTTAAAGTATCTTATTTTTCCAATAATACATTTTCAGCGTTTTCTAGACTATCAATTAATGATCTAAGTTCAAACTCAGATCAGCCTATGCTATCGCCATGTGGAAATTTTCAACTAATATACAATGGGGAAATTTATAATTTTAATGAGTTAAAATCAGAACTCATTAAGCAAAATTGGAAATTTCAAACAACAGGTGATACTGAGATACTATTAGCTGGATTAATAGTTGAGGGTATTGATTTCATAAAAAAAATTGATGGAATATTTGCTTTTGCTTTTTTCAATTTAACAGAAAATAAATTATATCTTGGTCGGGATAG
>CACIWK010000005.1 GCA_902590345.1 uncultured Pelagibacteraceae bacterium
TCTCTATAATCAGTTAATGCTTTTTCTACATTTTCTTTTCCACTTATAGGACGTGAATGACTTGGAACTAAATGCTCTGCATTAAGTAATCTGATCCTATCAAGACTGTCGACCCATTCCATAGGATTTCTAAATTTTGTTCCTCTTATTGCATATAGATTAGCAAACGATCTATAAAAATTATCACCAACCATCACAGCTTGTTTTTCAGGTATCCACACATACAGATGGTCATCCGTCTCACCAGGAACATGTACTAAAACAATTTTAAGATTATCAATCTCAATGGTTAAACTATCATCAAAAAGTATAGTCGGTCTGACAAGACCAAGTGTTTCTTGATCATTAATTTCTAAAAAACCTCCAATACCTTGGTGAACTATTTCTTCCTCAGGTAGAGGTATACCAAACTGCCTTGCTGATCTCTGAAATATTATAGGTCTTATAGTTGTTGCTATGTTATCTAAATTATAAATTATATTTTCTTGTGCATATATTTCTGTTTCGTTTTCGTTATAGAAAACAGTTGCACCACCAAGATGATCCAGATGATTATGAGTGTAAACAATAGCTGCAATTGGTTTTTCTGAAATTTCTCTAAAATCTTGATATAACTCTTCCGCTCTTTCAACGGAACCCAATGTATCAACAATGACTAAACTGTTTTTTGTTTCAATCATAATTGAATTAGCAAGGCCATAACCAACACCTACATAAATATCTTCGGTTACTTCTATTAAATCCTTTTTAAATTCTTTTTTGTGCTCCTGAGACAATCCTTGATCTGAGCTAAATGTCTCATTAGACTGCTCTTGATCGCCGCATGAGATAAGAAAAGTTATGATAAATAGAAAGCTTGTTAATATTTTCATGAATTGGTTATTAAGTATAAAAATATCTTCTACGAAAAAATGAAAAAATACAACAATGAAATTATTGGTGCAATTTGTCTTCTTGCAGCTGGATTTTTTTTAAGTTTTGGAGGGTTACTTATTAGACTTGTAGATGATGCAACTACAATGCAAGTAACTTCATATAGATCGATTACATTTTCCTTAGTAGCTTTAATTTACATATTAATTAAATTTAAATCTGAAACACCCAAAGCTTTCCATAATATTGGTAAAGATGGGTTATTGCTTGCTGCTATTTTAGCTCTCAGTAATATTTTTTTCGTTTTTGGGATGAGCAACACCTCTGTTGCAAATGCTGTTTTTTTAATGAGCACTGGGCCATTGTGGGCTGCCTTAGCTAGTTATTTTTTTCTAAAAAAAATCGTTGGCACTAAAACTATTGTTGCGATAGCAGGATCAATGATTGGAATTGCAATTATGTTTTCGCAAGGATTAGAATCAGCTAATAGTCTCGGTAATTTAATCATACTTGGTGTCCCAATTTGTTTTGCATTACAGCTCACATTAATTAATAGACGGTCGGATGTAGACTTTATGCCGTCAACTTTTCTTTCTGGTATATTAGTTGTCATTGTTGGATTATTAATTATTCAAGACCATTCAATAAGTATGAAAGACTTGTTGCTCGTTTTATTTATGGGGGCATTTCAAGTGGGTCTTGGTTTTATGTTTATTACAATTGGATCTCGTTATATTCCTCCCCACCGAGCGGCTTTGTATATTTTATTAGAACCGATCTTAGCTCCTATTTGGGCATGGGCGGGTGTTGGCGAAAAACCTCCGATGATAGAATTACTTGGTGGTTTGATAGTTTTTGCTTTTGTAACATGGAGGCTTATAGATGAATTTATTGAGAAAGAAAAAAATAATTAATTGTCGGCCAAGTTTTTTTGAATAAAAAATGCTTGTGAGAAGATGAATATGAAAGTCAGGCCCATAATTCCAAATAATTTGAAGTTTACCCAAACTGCATCAGAAAAATTTCGATAAACTATTTCATTGGCAGCTGCCAAGAATAGGAAAAAATAAGCCCATCTTTTACTTAATTGTATCCACCCATAATCAGTAAGTTTAATTGCAGTACCCATTAGAGACTTTAATAGTGGCTTTTTAAAATATAAACCTCCAAATAATACAAAAGAAAAAATGAGATTAACTAAAGTAACCTTAAATTTAATAAAAAAGGGATCATTAAAATAAATTGTTAAAGCCCCAAAAATAAATATTAAAATAGTACTAAACAACAGCATTGGAGAAACTTTGCGATCTATAATGTATGACCCTACAATTGCAACTCCTGCAGCAATCATTAAAGGTAGAATTGCTTCTTCAATTTTACCAGTCTTGATAAAAAAATAAAAGAATACAACAAGAGGGCCGAGCTCAAATACTTGTTTTAGTGAACTTCTCATTAAATTAAATTTAGTTATGTTTTGTCTTAGAGATATATTTTCCGTTTTTTATTCCAGTAAACATCTCTTCAACAAGTGGATGTGAAACAGGATCATCTGTTTCATCTGGTAATAGATTTTGTTGAGAGACATAAGCAACATAAGAAGGTTGGCTAGGTGCTTCGGCTAACAAATGATAAAAAGGTTGATCCTTTCTAGGCCTTACTTGTAACGGAATAGATTGATACCATTCTTCAGTATTATTAAATTCTGGATCAACATCAAAAATTACTCCTCTAAAGTCAAAGTACTTATGCTTTACAATAGAACCTATTTGAAATTTTGCTTTATTAATCATCAATAAAGAGGTTACTGTATTCGTCATGAAATTCAAGTATCGAAATTTTATTTACGATATAACTATTTAACTAAGTTACTTAACACTTCGTATCTAATATACCCAGGATAAATCGAATCATTAATTACAGATGCTGGGGTTCCTCTTAATCCTAAACTTTGTGCTAATTTAAAATTTTCATTAATCACTGCATTTTCAGTTTGATCCAACGCCTGATTAAAAATTTTCTCACCATCAAAATTGTTTTCATTTAATAGAGTAATTATTGAATCTTTTTTCATTCTTGGTCCAAGTTTCATTAGTCCATTATGAATGTCAAAATACATATCAGGATAATTATCCCAAATAATTAGTGCAATTTTTGCCGCTGTATCTGATATGTCACCAAAAATTGGCCATTCAAGATAAACAATTTTAACATTTTCTGACTTATTTAATATTTTTTCAAAATCTTTTGCCTGTTTTGCACAATAGCCACATCTATAATCAAAAAATTCTACAATTGTAATTTCTGCATCACTGTTTCCAACTGTTGGGAGAGCGCTCGCTTCGTGGTTTCGAAGGATGAAACCTGCAAGACTCTGGTCATCTTGTGCAGATGCTAAAGTTGAGATAGTCATTATAAGTGCGGTGATTATAAATATATTTATTCTTTTAATCATAATTTCTCTTCGTATTTTTTTAATGCTGCTGTAGTACCAAGATGTAAAACATTTTTATTGAATTTGTAGCCTTTGATCAAATTTTTTAAAATTAATTCATCCCATACTTGATTAATTGAAAAAACATTACTTTTTAAGTCTTTGAATGCTTCTTTTCTAATAATCTGAGCACCATTAAATACGTAGCCTTTATTAGTTGTATCATTATATCTTTTTATATAGTCATCTTTCGTAAATAAAAAATCACCTTTACCATCATAGCCACTTATAAGATCTACCGGCGTTAGAGCAAGTAACGACATTGTATCTTTTGGAAAATTTTCTATCATTTCTCTAAAGAAGACAGTGTCTTCATCTTCCCATAAATTGTCACAATTTAAAATAAATACATGTTCTATTTTATTTTCATACATAATTTTTTTAATTCCACCACCAGTATCTAATAGGCAATCTGTCTCATCAGAAATTTTTATTTTTGGATTATTTAGATTTTTTAAATACGAGATAATTTGATCAGATTTGTAATGAACATTTATGAAGATTTCCTCAAAGCCTAACTCCTCCATAATATTTATTGAATATTCTATAATGGGTTTTTCGTTTACTTCAATCAGTGGCTTTGGTAAATCCAAAGAATATTCTCTTACCCTTTTACCAAACCCTGCAGCAAGAATAATTGAAGACTTCATAATTGAAGCTCTTTTATCTGCAACTCTTCAATCCATTTCTTCATATCAAAAAACAATGATGATTTTAAATTTGATTTAATAAAATTAAAAGTTGCAGGAAAATACTTTAAATATCTTTCTTTTCCATCTCTAATCGAAAGTCTACTAAATATCCCAAGGATTTTTAGGTTTCTCTGGAGAGAAAAAAAGTTGATTTCTCTAAGAACCATATCATAATTTTCATTCGTCATTTTAATATAGTATTTAATTAATTCTTCTTTTTCATTTACATTTAAGGGCATGCGTACGTCCTCCAATAGCGAAGCAAGGTCATAAAATGATGAACCTAATAATGCGTCTTGAAAATCTATCAACCCAACTTGTTTTAGAGGCTCCTTATGATCCTTTAGAATTAAATTATCAACGTGGTAATCTCTAAGAACAAGAGTATCGTTTTGAGATTTTATATTTAAGTAAGCTTGTTGTAAAATTTGATAAAATTCATCTCTTTTTTTATTGCTTATCTGCATTCCAAGTTTTTTCTCAATGAACCATTCAATAAATAAAATTGACTCTCTATATAGCTCCTCAAAGTTATAAGTTTTTAATTTACTTAAATAAGATTTATTTTGATGAGATTTAATTTTTATATCTATTAGAACATCAATTGCTTTTTTGTATAAATTTTTTTTATTTTCTTTATTCATATGTTTAGAAAAAACTTTATCTCCAAAATCCTCTAGAAGAATGAAACCTTCTTTGTTATTTACATCTATTATCTTAGGAGCACTTAAACTAAATGAATGAAGTATCCTTGTAATTTCTGAAAATTTTGAAACTGACTCACCCTTTTCAGGCGCTGCATCCATGGCTAGGATATTATTTTCTAATCTATAATATTTTCTGAAAGATGCATCACTTTTAATGGCAACTAAATTTTTAGTAGAGATTTTCTGTTTCTCTAAATATAATAATAGCTTATTGAAACGATTATCCATCGATTTTTAAATTTTTAAACCTACCAAATTTTTTTATGTCTACATTACGATTATTATTTTTTAAAATTTTAAATATAATTTCTATTCGATCTGATGGAAGAATTTCTTTAAATTTATCAGACCATTCTATTAAACATGCATCGTCAAATGTAGACTCTATAAAATTTAACTCAACTAACTCTGCAGCTGAATTTAGTCTATAAAAATCAAAATGATTAATTTTAATATTTCTATGTTCATATACCTGCAATAAGGTGAAGGTTGGACTTGGTATTTCTTTTATTTTTGCATCTTTTAAATACTCTTGAATAAAATACCTACTGAATGTGGTTTTTCCAGATCCTAAATTACCATTAAGACAAATTACTATATTGCTACCTTTAGAAAACTTGACTAATTTTCTGGCAAAAAGTTGAGTATCCCTCTCATTTTTCAGAAGCATAAATAAACTCTAACACTAAAATAAAATTTAGTATCGATAAGCTTCAGGTTTATAAGGACCCTCTGGAGTTACACTAATATAGTCAGCTTGATCTTTGGATAATTGTGTAAGTTTAGCTCCTACCTTTTCTAAATGGAGACGTGCAACCTTTTCATCCAAATGCTTTGGAAGTACATAAACTTTTTTTTCATAATTTTCCGAATTATTCCACAATTCAATTTGTGCTGTTACCTGGTTTGTAAAGGAAGCACTCATTACAAAGCTTGGGTGCCCAGTTGCACAGCCTAAGTTTACAAGCCTTCCTTCAGCTAATAAAATGATTCTTTTTTCATCAGGAAAAGTAATTTCATGTACTTGAGGCTTGATCTCATCCCATTTATAATTTCTAAGTGCATCAACTTGAATTTCGTTATCGAAGTGACCAATGTTGCATAAAATTGCTCTATCTTTCATATCTCTCATGTGGTCTGCGGTAACAATATCTTTATTTCCAGTAGCAGTAACAACTATATCTGCTTCCTTAATCATTTCATCCATCAATACAACTTCATAGCCTTCCATTGCCGCTTGTAATGCGCAAATTGGATCTGTTTCAGTAACCATTACTCTTGCACCACTTTGACGTAATGAAGCAGCACTGCCTTTGCCAACATCACCAAAGCCAGCAACTATAGCAACTTTACCTGACATCATGACATCAGTTGCTCTTTTAATTCCATCAACTAAACTTTCTCTACAGCCATAAAGATTATCGAATTTAGATTTGGTGACTGAGTCATTTACATTAATAGTTGGCACCATTAAGGTACCTTCACTCTCCATTTTTTTTAATGCGAGTACACCTGTTGTTGTTTCCTCTGAGAGCCCTTTTACTTCTTTCAATAAGTCATTATATTCTTTATGCATTAAACTTGTAAGGTCACCACCATCGTCGAGAATCATATTTGGTTTCCAACCCTCTTTACCTTCAATCGTTTGTCTTACACACCACCAATATTCTTCCTCTGTTTCACCTTTCCATGCATAAACTGGTATGCCTGCTTTTGCTATTGCAGCTGCAGCATGATCTTGTGTTGAGAATATATTACACGATGACCATCTGACATCAGCACCTAATTCTACTAATGTTTCAATTAGCACAGCAGTTTGTATGGTCATATGAAGACAGCCGAGAATTCTTGCACCCTCAAGGGGTTTTTTTCCTTTATATTCACTTCTTAATGCCATTAATCCAGGCATTTCAGTTTCAGCAAGTGAAATCTCTTTTCTACCGAAATCTGCAAGATTTATATCTGCTACTTTGTAATCCTCATTTGCCATAGATCATAAAATATATGTTATATACAACATTAATCAATCTTAATATTTCATCTAATCTGCCAATGGTAAATTAACAATGAACTTAGCACCTATTATATTTCCACCTTCTATGACGTTGTCCGCAGATATATAGCCATCATGAGCATCTATAATTTGCTTAGCAATACTCAGACCTAAACCTGAATGACCTTGATCACTTTTGTCTCTAAAAGAATAAAATCTATCAAAAATTCTTTTTATGTTTGGATCCTTAATTCCCGGTCCTTCGTCAGAAATAGAGACGCTTAGATAGTTTTCTGTTGACGATAATACAATCTCTATAATACCACCTGATGGGGAAAATGAAGCGGCATTCATTATGATATTGTCGAAGGCTTGATAAAGAAAAGATTTTTGGCCATTGACCAAAAGATTTTGATTTTCATTGGCAAAAAATTTTATATTTAATTTATTGGAAACATTCTCTTTATAATTATGAATTAACTCATCTAAAAGTTCCCTAATATTAAAAACATTAGACTGACTTTTGTATAAATTAACTTCATCTTTAATCATTGATGAATAATCAGTGATAATATTCTCAATTCTTGAAATATCATTTAAGATTAAATCAAGAAATTTTTTCTGCTCATCATCTAATTTATCATTGATTACATCAGTGGCCATTCTTATGGATGCAAGTGGATTTCTTATCTCATGCATTAGATCAGCTGAATTATTTTCAGCATTATCTATTTTTTGATATAGGTTTTTAAGCATAGTATTAATAATTTTTGAAAGTTGACCAATTTCATCTTCTCTCCTATCAAGAACAGTAATTAATGGTTTCGATTTAACATCTGCATCTACATTTTCAGCAGCTTTTGCTAATTTTTTTATTGGCTTAAGAATTATGAAATTTAAGAAAAAAGAAAATAGAATGAGGGTAAATGCAATAGCTAGACCAGCCAAAAGTACATTAAACCTTATTTGATTATTAATTCTTTGAATTTCAGTATTATCTTCGTAAGCAACTATATGAAAGACATCTTCATTTAGACTCACAGGTAAAATTGAAAATAGTTCTAACTTTTTATTTTCTTGTTGAACAGAAAAACTACTTTTTATTCCTTTTTGTGAATTATTATATTTTTCAATAAAGATTTCGTTATTAAGAAAGTCCCTAAAGTTAGTGCTTTTTTTGTCCAAATTCAAAATTTCATTATCATTAAAATTTTTACCAAGCTCCTCAATCTCAATAAGCGGGCTTGGAGTAATGCTACCTGAAGCAACATCATACCCTTTTGTATCAATCACCACATTTCCTTCATTATCTAAAATTAATATAGATAAATTTTTAATCTCTAGCTTAGATAAAATAGCTTCGTATATCCTTTGAGACTCATTATTTCTAAAAAAATTTGATGAATTTAAAAAATTATAAATTATTAAATTTTGATTATCGATCTCCTTGAGTCTTTTATTCAATTGATAGTTATTCAAAACAACTATTAATACTGTAGTTGCTATAGCTAGCAGAACTAGTCCTAGCAAATTGTAAAATAAATATTTTTTTAATAAGCTGTTCAACTCTTTTATTTTAAACAGAAATATATTTTATTTCCATTGATATCCTGAACCATACAATGTGTGAATAGCATTGAACTTAGGATCTATTTTACGAAATTTTTTTCTAATCCTTTTTATATGACTATCGATCGTCCTGTCGTCTACATCAAGCTCATCATTATATGCTATCTCCATTAGACGATCTCTGGATTTTACAATTCCTGGTCTCTCAACTAACTCTCTAATTATTTTGAATTCTGTTGTAGTTAAATCTTCATCAAGTTGAACTTCTTTCCATTCACAAGAATGTCTTAAGCAGTCCAGTCTTAAATCACCATGTAGAATTATTTCATTTACATTCTTACTATCAGAATCAATTTTAACTCTATTTAGCGTATTTTTAATTGTTTCAATTAAAATTTCTTTAGAAAAATTACCTCCTTTTGTAACATAGCCATCAACACCCTGCATTAGCCCTTTCAACTTATCTGCCTCTTGATCTTTTGATGTAAGAAAAATTACTGGTATTTTAAGTTTTTCTCTTATCTTTCTAAAAAGCTCGTAACCATCCATACGAGGCATCTTTATGTCAATTACAGCTAAGGCGGGAGGGTATCTAAACATCCCATTTAAAGCGGATTGACCATCAGCATAAGTATGAATTTCAAATTCTTCTTTTTTCAATAGCTCTTCCAAGGAAATCAAAATATTTCGGTCATCATCTACGAGTGCAATTAAAGTCTTCATACTTCTATCTATTAATAACGAGTTATGGCATTAAAATGGCAAAAAATCATAAAAATATAACTAACAGGTATATTAAGTTTATAAATATTTGTCCTTAACATAAATGTAATTATATGTTTTTATCACAAACTCATATCATGAATATTCAACTAAATAATCAAATTATAGAAAATGCTTCTAAAGTAAGCCGTAATTTAAGTTCTGAGGAGCTATATGAAATATCTCATAAGAATGGAGAAGGAAAGTTATCTAAACACGGCGCGTTAGTTGTTGAAACAGGAAAGCACACAGGACGTTCAGCAAATGATAAATTCTTTGTAGAAGAAAATGATAGTAAAAGTAAAATTCATTGGGGTGACACTAACGTAGCAATTTCTGAAGAAAAATTCGAAAAAATAGCTAATTCATTTGTGGAATTTGCAAAAGGTAAATCAATTTTCTCAAATGATTTAATGGGTGGAGCAGACAGAAATCATTCATTAAATGTCTCAATTATTACTGAATACGCTTGGCATGGTCTATTTGCAAGACATCTTTTAGTAAGACCAACAGCTGATGAGATTAAAAACTTTGTTGCAGACTATACTATTATTAACTTTCCAAGCCTCAAATTAGATCCTGAATTTCACGGTACTAATAGTGAAACAGCGATAATAGTAAATCTGAAAGAAAAAGTAATACTTATCGCTGGAACTGAGTACGCAGGTGAGACAAAAAAATCAGTTTTCACTCTCCTAAATTTTTTATTACCAGAAAAAAAAGTAATGCCGATGCATTGCTCAGTTAATTCTGGAGAAAAAGGAGACTCAGCTATTTTCTTCGGTCTCTCTGGAACTGGAAAAACAACCCTAAGTGCTGATCCAAATAGATCTTTATTGGGAGATGATGAACATGGCTGGTCAGATGAAGGTCTTTTTAACTTTGAAGGTGGTTGTTATGCAAAATTGATACGTTTATCTAAAGATGCTGAGCCAGAAATCTATAAGACAACTCAAATGAAGGGTACAGTTATAGAAAATGCAGTCATGAATAATGATGGTCTTTTAGACCTTGATGACAACTCACTCACTGAAAATACAAGAGGCGCATATCCGTTGGATTATATACCTGGAGTAATAAAATCTGGAAAAGCACCTCACCCTAATAATATTATAATGTTAACAGCAGACGCATTCGGCATATTACCACCTATTGCAAAATTAACTCCTGAACAAGCAATGTATCATTTTCTTTCAGGCTATACTGCAAAAGTAGCGGGCACCGAAATTGGACTATCAAATGAACCTCAGGCTACATTCTCAACATGTTTTGGAGCTCCTTTTATGCCCAGAAATCCAATTGAATATGGAAATCTACTTAAAAATAAAATTTCTAAATTTTCTGTAGATTGTTGGTTAGTAAATACTGGATGGTCAGGTGGTGTTTATGGAGTTGGTAAGCGAATATCAATTAAAGATACTCGAAGATTAATTGATGCTGCACTATCTGGCGAACTTTCAAATACACAGATGAGAAAAGATAAGAATTTTGGATTTAGTGTACCTCTAACAGTTAGAGAAATTGATGAAGCTATATTAGATCCGAGAAATACTTGGGGTAATACATTAGAATACGATGAACAAGCTAAAAAATTGGTAAAAATGTTTATTGAAAATTTTGTAAAATTTGAGACTGATGTAGAGGACAAAATTCTTGCGTCAGGTCCAGTGACTAATTAGGTCCCACAACTCTCTCAAGATCTTCTTTGTAGCTAAAACTTGCAAGATAATAACAAATGATTGCAATTAAACCTGTTAAGCCAACCGAAACCAATGAATATGTATATGGTGCAGAAAAATCGTTGAAAACATAATCCACTAAATATCCAGTAAAAAAGCTTCCTACTCCCATTCCAATAATATTAACTCCCAATATAAAAATAGCTACCGTCGTCGATCTTACTTTCACTGGAGTTAACTCTTGAACAGCAGCAAATACTGGTCCATAAAAAAAAGTAACGTTAAATGATACAAAAAAAAGTGTAAAATAGAAAAAATATGAGTCAGGACTGATAAATCTGTAACTAACAGTTAAAGGCGTTAAGATTATGTAAGATATAACTAAAAAAGTCATTACGCCGCCTTTAAAATAATGACTTAAACGATCTGATAAAATTCCTCCAGCAAGCGCACCTACCGTTCCTCCTATTATAAATAAAAAACCAAACAACGAGTTATAAGAGCTTGCGGTAAAACCTCTTTCATTTACTGCCCACAAAACCTCAAAGTTTCCAGCCCCTAAAGGTATGTGTAAAAAGATACTTCCTATAATTACAAATGTTAAACATTTAGAGTTATAGAGAGCAGATTTGGTCATACTCAGAATATCTTTAATGCTATTTGGTTTTGAGGTTTTATCAAAGTTTATATCTAATTGGCCCCTTATTGGTTCAAAAAGAAAATAAGTGAGTATGCCAAGCCCCATACCAATCAAACCAAGAAAAATAAATACTGCTCGCCAGCCAAAAATGGGGCCAAAAAATGCAGCAATTAACATTCCGAATCCAACACCTAAAGGTATACCTAAATAATAAATTGCTGATGCTGTTCCTCTTTGATTTTGCTTAAAAAGATCTGAAAGCATTGATATTGCGTTTGGTGTTAAAGCTGACTCACCCACCCCAATAAGGGCTCTGGCAAAAATTAAATGAGAGAAATTTTTTGCTATACCAGTTACGGCAGTCATTAAACTCCATAAAAATACACCTGCAGCAGCAATTTTCATCCTGCTAAATTTATCGCCAAGTACTCCCATGAAAATTCCGAATACTGAATAAAAAAAAAGAAAGTAAACGCCTGTAAGTAATCCCCATTGAACATTAGTAAGATTAAATTCTGATTTTATTTGTGGAGCAAAAGCAATTAAAAGATTTCTGTCTACAAAATTAAAAATATTTAAAATTAAAAAAAAGGCGAGATATAAATATGGGGAATTAAATCTCATTAATTATTCTCTATGATAGTCATCTTCATATCTTACAATATCATCCTCACCAAAGTATGTTCCTGTCTGAACTTCAATTATATTTAGCGGTACATCAGTATTGTTTTCAAGTCGATGTTTACTGCCTACCGGTATAAAAATTGAATTATTAACTTTTAAATTATGCTGACTGTCATCAATCAATACAGTTGCATCACCCTTAATTACTGTCCACACTTCAGATCTTTTGGAATGTGACTGATAACTAAGTCTTGAATTTGGATTTACCTGTATTTCCTTTATTTTATGATCATCACTATCATCAATTATTCTAAACCAGCCCCATGGTCTGTATTCAAGTGGACCTTGCCAATTTTTTAATATCCAACTAGATGAATTCTTTTTAAAATCTCCTCCAACACCAAATTCAAATTCTACATTTTTATTATTTTTAAATTTTTCCATCTCAGGAATATTATCTGAGGTTCTATCACCTCCATTTGCAAAAATTATTTTATTATCTGGATATTGATCTATTACTTTTTGAATTGCATCAGATGCCGAGTTTAATTCATCATCAGTAAATTCAATCGCTTTATCCACTACAGATAAATTTGATACTATTTCAATTCTTTCCTCGATTGGAAGAAAAGGACTTCCTTTTTTTTGCACCAACCATTGATCAGAGTTGACTCCTACAATAAGTTTATCCCCTAATTTTTTTGCATCCTTTAGATATGTGATGTGCCCACTGTGAATTGGATCAAAGCCTCCAGTAACAAGAACAATTACCTCTGACATTAATGAGCATCACTCCAATTTAAAGCATGGTTATGGTCAACTACTAAAGGTACAGAAAAATCAAATTTGGGCATTAATGCATTTTCCATTTCTTCTATAATAATTTTTTTAAAGCGGTCTAATTTACTTTTTTTTATTTCAAAAATTAATTCATCATGAACCTGTAAAAGCATTTTACAATCATTTGAATTTTTAATTTTACCATTTATTTTAATCATGGCTAATTTAATAATATCAGCTGCAGTGCCCTGAATTGGTGCATTTATTGCTGCTCTTTCTTGAAAAGATCTAAGAGCAAAATTTTTGTCCTTAATTCTTGGAAAAAAGCATTTTCTTCCACAAATCGTCTCAACATAACCATTATTTCTACAAAACTCCTTCGTATAATCAATAAATTCTTTGATTCCTGAAAATTTTTGAAAATATTTTTTTATAAAATCGCCTGCTTCATAATTTGATATTGAAAGCTGTTTTGCAAGTCCATAGGCTGAGATCCCATATATGATTCCAAAGTTAACTGCTTTGGCTTTTCTTCTTAATTCATTATCTACTTCTTTTAGTTTTACATTGAAAATTTCTGAGGCGGTAATTTGATGAATATCTTCATTATTTATAAACGCTTCCTTTAGTTGTGTAACGTCAGCCATATGTGCGAGAACTCTTAGTTCAATTTGACTATAATCGGCAGCAAACATCACATAGCCTCGATCGGGTATAAAGGCCTTTCTAATTGATTTTCCTTCCTCTGTTCTTATTGGAATATTTTGTAGGTTTGGATCTGATGATGCCAGTCTTCCTGTATTAGTTGAAGCCATAGCAAATGATGTATGTATTCTGCCTGTTTTTTTTATAATATGGTTTTGAAGTGCATCTGTATATGTATTCTTTAATTTAGAGATTTGCCGCCACTGAATAATTGTATCAGCAACTTTATTTCCTTCATATGCAAGATCTTCTAAGACTTCAATACCTGTGGATTTTTCACCAGTTTTGGTTTTTTTAGGTGGCTTAAGTTTTAATTTTTCAAATAAGATTTCAGATAATTGTTTTGGAGAACCAATATTAAATTTTGAACCTGTTTCCTTGTATATTTTTTTTTCAAGTTTCTCTATTCTTTGTGAGAATTGAAATGATAAATCATTTAGATATTTCTTATCAACTTTAATTCCATTAGTTTCCATTGATTGGATCGGATTAATTAGTTCTCTTTCAATGTTTGTGTAAATATAATTACCTTTCTCTTGTTGAACTCTTTTTTTTAAAAACAAATATAATTTATAAGTTATTTCTGCATCTTCAGCTGCATAATTCAGTGCGTCATCAATTTTTACTTTATCAAATGTAATCTGTGACTTACCACTGCCAACTATATCTTTAAATTTAATTGTTTCTCTGTTTAGATGAATATTGGCTAATTCATCCATATTATGCCGATTGACACCTGCATCGAGAACATAAGACATTAACATGGTGTCGTGAAAACCCCTTACTTCAACTCCATATTTATTTAGAATTGAATTATCATATTTAATATTGTGACCTATTTTAATTATGGACTCATCTTTCATTAAAGGGGCAATTATTGATAGAAAACTTTTTAGTGATATTTGGCTTTGTATTTTCTTTTCATCATGGTCAACATGTTGCACCGGAATATAGTAGGCAATTTTCTGGTTAAAACAAAAAGAAACGCCGACTAGATTAGCCTCGATTATATTGAGCGAGTCTGTTTCAACATCATATACAAATTCACCCGCATCATAGATTTCGCTAACCAGCTTTTTAAGTTTTTTTTCATCATTTATTAAATTGTAAGAAGTTTTGGAATTAGAAATTTTGACCAATTTTTTAAAATTATCATCTGGTTTTTCAATTTGCTCATTTAAATTTTTTAGTTTTTTGGTACTTGTTTGCTTTTTAGATGTAATTTTTATATTTGGATTTTTTTTTCTTATCCTTTCAGATAACTTCTTTAGCTCCAGCTCATCTAAAAAAGGAACTAAAGTCTCAACAGAAATTTCTTTTTTAACTAAATCGTCGAGAGCTGGAATATTGTTTACATCCCTTTTCAACGTAACTAATTCTTTGCTGATAAGGATATTTTCCCTACTATCCCTGATTGTTTCCCTGCGCTTTTGCTGTTTGATTTCCTCATAGTTTTGCAAAAGATTCTCAATACTCTGAAATTCATTAATAAGCTGCGCTGCAGTTTTAATTCCAATACCTGGTGCACCTGGTACATTGTCAGAACTATCACCAGCCAGTGCTTGAACATCAATAACATTTTTTGGACCAACACCAAACTTTTCAAGGACTTCATTCGGGCCAATTGTTTTATTTTTCATTGTATCGATTAATTTCACCTGATTTGAAACAATTTGCATTAGATCTTTATCGGAGGAAACTATAGATACGCTCCATTTTTTATTTTCTGCGAGTAATGCATATGTTGCAATGATATCATCTGCTTCATAACCACTTAATTCAATAGATGGTATGCCAAAAGCTTTCACAGCATCCTTAATTATTTTAAATTGTGGTATTAAGTCCTCTGGTGGATCACCTCTATTAGCTTTATATTCTTTATAAATATCATTTCTGAAAGTTTTTCTGGCACTGTCAAAAATTACCGCTAGATGTGTCGGGCTAATCTTTTTGTCAGTATCTTCAATTAATTTATAAAGCATATTACAAAAACCATTCACTGCCCC
This sequence comes from uncultured Pelagibacteraceae bacterium, assembly GCA_902590345.1. Classification (GTDB taxonomy): domain Bacteria; phylum Pseudomonadota; class Alphaproteobacteria; order Pelagibacterales; family AG-422-B15; genus CACNXQ01. The sequence goes on from CACIWK010000005.1 coordinate 15,522, forward strand.
AGTTGGCAGCCCATCACTTTTTCGATATAGTGGTGGCAATGCATAATATGCTCTAAAAATATATCCTGACCCATCAACCAAAAATAGGTGATTTCTTTCTGCCATTTATTTAAGTATGAATAGTTTGCTACAATACGGACAAACGATCTGATTATCATCTCCCATATCAAGGTATACTTTTGGGTGACCTAAGGGACCTTCAACTCCAGCGCAGCTTAATTTTTTTGAATTTACATATTCAACATCTTTATTTTGTTCGCTTTTTATTTCTGGAGAATTCATAGTTAGAATGATACAAGAAATTACTTTGAAAAACTATTAATTCTAATATTTATTATTTTTTTATGTCAAGCAATGTCGCTATATCAGTAAGAGATTTAAATAAAATTTACGGCTTAGGATCTAAAAATGAAAAAGCAGCTCTAAGTAATATCTCTCTTCAAGTAAAGAAAGGCTCGATATTTGGATTGCTAGGACCTAATGGTGCGGGTAAATCAACTTTTATTAATATTTTAGCTGATCTGGTAAGAAAAACATCTGGGCACATAGACATATTTGGAATGAGTCATGATGAAAATTTAAAAGATGTAAAAAAATTAATGGGTATAGTTCCTCAAGAATTAAATATTGATCCTTTTTTTACGCCATACGAGTTACTAGAAATTCAGGCTGGATTATTTGGTGTTCCAAAAAAAAATAGAAGGACCAATGAGATCCTAAAGCTTCTTGCATTAGAAGATAAATCTCACGCTTACGCTAGAACATTATCTGGAGGTATGAGAAGAAGATTACTTATAGCTAAAGCAATGGTTCATGATCCTAAAATACTGATTCTTGATGAACCAACTGCAGGGGTTGATGTTGAGCTTAGGGCAAATTTATGGGCAAATATAAATAAATTAAATAATGAAGGTAAGACAATTATTATTACAACTCATTATTTACATGAAGCAGAAGAGTTGTGTAATGAAATTGCAATAATAGACAATGGTAGTTTAATAACAAAGGATACAACATCAAATATAAAATCGTTAATTGACAGAAAGCAAATAATTGTTTCACTAGATAGTAAAAATTTTAATCTAGATCCAATAATGAGGCTAGAGGTAGAATGTGAAATAAATAGTGACAATCTAATAATTAATTACAAACCTAGCGAGATAAGTTTCAATAAAATTTTAGATGCATTCCAATTATCAAGTATACAGGTTAAAGATTTAACAATAAATGAGACTAAACTTGAAGATGTATTTCTTAAATTAACTAAGAATTAATTTTTTTTCTTGGAAATAATTTATCAAGTACAACGGCAAGAGCAGGTAGTGTAGTCATCGCACAAACCATATTTATTATAAACATAAAAGTAAGTAATGATCCCATATCTGCCTGGAATTTTAGAGCAGAGAATGACCATGTTGAAACACCGATTGCTAAAGTAATGGCAGTAAAGACTACCGCAGCGCCAGTATTAGCAAAAGTATGCTCAAATGCTTCTGTGATATCTAATCCTTCTTTCATTCTCATATTAAGTCTGTTGTATATGTAAAATGCATAATCAACTCCTACTCCTACTGCAAGGACCATCACTGGCAAAGTAGAAACCTTTAATCCAATTTGAGCTAATTCCATGAAAGCATAACCCAGCATCGTTGCAAAAGTTAGAGGGACTGTGCAACAAATTGTAGCTCTCCAATCTAAGTAAGTAGTAAATACTAAGATAATAATAACAATATAAACTGCAACCATCATTGGCAATTCACCTTTTTCAATAACTTCATTGGTTGCATGTTGAATCCCTACTGTACCACTAGCAAGCCTATATTTAATTTCATCTGACTCGAATACGATATCTGAATACTCTGGATTATCCTCAAAAAATTTTTTAAATACTTTATCTGACTGCTTGATATCTTTAACTCTAAAATTTACATTTTCATCAAATGAATCAATGTCTCTATAATAATTTCCAAGGCTTCCGACCCACAAGTTTCGGCTGTTAAATCCATTTTCATAAGCAAAGTCAGTGAACTCATCATCACTAAACACAGCTGGGTTTTTTAAACCAAGAACATCTATTGATTGCGTTGTTGTACCGGAGAATGCTGCAAAAGGAATGATTTCAGTTCCTTCTGTTGGTTTTTGTATCTGAACCCTCCAAGTAATTGAATCATCAAGATCTCGATATTTTTCATTATATGATTCTACAGTTTCAATGATATGACTGATGGTTGTCGCTTTGTGATCTTGAGTAAAAACATAAATAGGCATTATTGAACATGCCTCATTAATTAACCCTGTTGAAGGATCAACAACACTTGTTGCAAATGCTAGCGCTCTTTCATTTCTTGGTAAATATGTCCATTTAAGATTACCCTCTGCATAACCGCTTAAAGCTCGTTTAGCAACGCTTGATAAAGAAATTACCTTTGTAACTCCATCAATGTTTTCTAAATACCAATGAAGATTGTCTTGTGCTGCCATTACATCATCTGATCGGCAAGGGTTTATTCCAACTGGAGCTCCTACTTCAGCAATAACAACTAATACATCGGTTGTAACATTATATCTTTTTGTTAATTCTGTTATATCTTGATTATATCTCGCTTCTGCCCGAAGCTCTGGAGCTCCTGCATGTAAATCTCCAACGTGTCTCTCACTAGCTAAGTATGTCGCTCCTGCAAATAATAATGCACTGAAAGACAATGTTATAACTGCAGGTCTTGGTTTAGCTAATTTACCAAAAAAGCCCATTAAATTTTGTCGATATAATATGGCTGTCTGAGCTCTGGTCGCAAAACTTTCATTATACCTAGCATATGAAGCTGCAAGTGGTAACATAACAAGATTAGTAATAATTTTGAAGGCAACCCCAATTGAAGCAGTAATTGCAAGCTCTTGTATCATACCAATTGGAAGTAAAATTAATGTTCCAAAGCCAACTAAATCGGTTATTAATGCCATTGTACCAGGAACCAACAATCTTGAAAAAGAAGCCCTGGCTGCAAACTCAGCTGATTTTCCCTCTATAACTTCTTTGGTGATTTGATTCACTTGCTGGATACCATGTGAAACACCTATAGCAAATACTAAAAAAGGGACCAGAATTGCCAGAGGGTCAAGCCCAAAACCTAAGATTTTTAACATTCCAAATTGCCAAACCAATGATGTTAATGAACAAACAAGTGGAAGGAAGGTAAGTGTCCATGAACGCGAGTACCAATAAACTGCTAATACAGTAAGTAAGAAAGCTAAAGCAAAAAAAATTACTACGTTATATGCTTCACTAGCAATGTCGGAGATCATTTTTGCAAAGCCTGTAATCTCAACTCTATATATTCCCTGCTCGAATTCATCCCTAATTTCTTCAATGTCTTTACCTAATTGTAAGTAGTCTAATTTCTCTCCAGTTTTTCTATTAAACTCAGTAAGTTCAACTTTAATGAGTGATGAGGTAAAATCATTTGAAACGACACTGCCTACATGCCCACCTGTTAATATCCTTTCCTTAATCTTATTAATTTCATCTATAGATAATTTTTCAGGAGTCAGATTGCCGGGTATTACTTCGGTACTTTCAAAGCCCTCTTCAGTTACACGCATCACTTTCACATTTGGCGTCCATAGTGATTGCATTGAACCTTGATTAACACCTGGCAAATATCTTATCGATTGATTTAAATCAAAAAGTTTTTTTAAATACTCTTTATTAAAAATATCGCCTTCAGTTACCCTAAGCGCAACAGTGATGCTGTTTGTGCCACTTAAATCATTTTGGTACTCATAATAAGTTTTTACAAATGAATGGCTACTTGGTAATTGCTTATAGAAACCAGCGTCCATTCTGATTTGAACTGCAAAATAGCCCATTAAAATTGTTAACAACACAAAACTGGCGAGGACCCAAAAACGGAATTTAAAAAACCAATTTTCAATTTTTTGCAGCATATTTAATAAGGTTTATATGTGATAGGGGGAAAAATATGAGAAAATTAAGACTTTGTATACGTTTAAATTAAAATCAATAAAGTTTATTTCAAGTTAACAAATCATGAAATAATAGTGACAAAAGTTCATCAAATCTCTAAGATATTGAAATTATATGATATTTAAAATTTAAAAATGAACAAATGTTCATAAATATATTTTATAATTATTAAAATTCATTATAATTGTTCACATGGTTGATTTCTCACAAAAAATACAAATTGCAAAAATTGTAGCTAAAGACCAAGTCTACAAAGTTCAAGAAAAATGGCAAACTTCCAAATCAGGTAAAAACTCTCTCACTAAAGACCCAGCATATAATGCTGCTAATCCTAGACACTTTATTCCAATGATGGATGAAGATCGCTACAGTGATCGATCAGATGCTTTTGATAAAATAATTAGTGCAACACACAAACATTTCTGGGATCCCAACGATAAAAAATACATTGATTTTGATATTCCATTTGATATTGAAAATGAAAATATTGTTGACCCTGATGGACCTTTCGGGATTGAACTGCAAATTCCAAGTATTAGAGAGAAGTTATCGAAGCATGAATTAATCAAATTAAATAATGAGAGTTTTAGATTTGTTTTATCGCAAATTCTTCATGGTGAACAAGCTGCTCTTTCATTAAGTGCAAGTTTATGCCACGTTTTAAGAGATCCAGGTGCTCAAGAATATGCAGCTAACCAAACAAGAGAAGAAGCTAGACATGTTGCTGGTTTTACAAAATATATACAAGCAAGATGGGGGTCACCTTACAAAGTTGGGCCAACTTTAGGTAGAGTAGCCAACGAGATTGTTTCATCTGATTTAGTTTATAAAAAGATTATTGGAATGCAAATGATGATTGAGGGATTAGCTATGGGGGCATTTGCCATGGCATATGAAAATACGAATGACCCAGTATTAAAAACGTTATTAAAATATACAATGAGTGATGAAGCATTCCATCATAAATTTGGCAAAATATGGGCAGATAGAACAGTGCCAAAATTGACCGAGAAAGAGCACATTAAAGTCGAAGATTGGGCTGAAAAAATATTTGTTGAACTTCTGTTTAACCTAGTAAATCCATTTGAGAAGAAACATGTATATTCATGTGTTGGCTTAGATCATAAGTGGGTTGATCGAGAATTTCATAAGTATATAGATCAGGGTGAAGTAATTAAGGACGAGATGAAAAACCAAAATAATATTTTTAGAGTTCTCGTCAAAACACTTTTAAAGGCCCATATAATTACCGATAGAACTAGAGCAACTTATGCAGAATTTGTCAATATGGATGAACTAAATAACGAAAGTGATACTGTTGCTGGTCAGGAAATTGCCGATCAAGGTGTAAACACCTTAAGTGAAATCAATCAACTAAAGAAAACTGCCTAGCTAGTTATTTAGGGGATTTTTTCTGCAGTATTCTCTGTAACGTTCGTCTATGCATCTTTAATCTTCTAGCAGTCTCAGAAACATTGCGGTTACACAGCTCATATACTCTAAGTATATGCTCCCACTTTACCCTATCCGCAGACATAGGATTTTGTGGAGGTTCTGGAGTAGATGAATAGGGAGCCTTTAGTGCAGCCTCAATATCATCAGCGTCCGCTGGTTTAGCAAGATAATCACACGCTCCTTCTTTAACAGCTGCAACTGCTGTTGGTATATTGCCATAACCTGTGAGCATTACAATCTTACTATCAGGTCTTTTATTAGATAAAGTTGATACAACCTCCAAACCATTACCATCATTTAGGCGTAAATCGATTACAGCATATTTTGGAGCATTTGTGTTAACCAATGATATAGCTTCTGAAACTGATGAAGCCCCAAAAGCATCGTAGCCCTTACGTTTCATGGCAGTAATTAATCTATTTCTGAAAACATCATCATCATCAATAATCATTAATGATTTTTCATTATTCATATAAGCTTCTTTTATATTACTCATCGGATAAATTGAGGTAATTTTTTGATAAAACTATTTTTACTAATCCTCCGCCACCTTCCCTATGGGAAAATTTAATCTCACCTTGGGACTTTGCAAGTAAGTTTTTTGAAATGAATAAACCTAAGCCAAGACCCTGTTTTTTTGTCTTATTATTATTTCTGATATATGGCTCCCCAAGAAAAGGGAATATTTCTGGTGCGAATCCAGGACCATCATCTGCTACTTCAATAATGATATTATCTTTTTCGCTAATTAAATTGATATCTATATGTGAGCTTGCAAATTTAAATGCATTATCAACTATATTAGTTATTGAATGAACTATTTCAGCTGACCTTGGAATTGTAACATTGGTATTTTCAAAATAAGGATCATTAGAAATTATAATATTTATATTATTGTTACCATAAGAAGACGTTATTTCATTAATCAAACGAATAAAGTCTAACCGATTTATAAACTCATTATTTTTATCTTCTAAACTATTTGATCTTAATCTTTCTAATATATTACTACATCTTTTAAGCTGAGATTGTATCACATTTAAATCTTCTTTTACTTGTTCATCATCGTTATAATTGACAAGTTCTTTTGTAATCACTGATATAGTTGATAACGGAGTACCTAGCTCGTGTACTGCTGCAGCTGTTAATCCCATCAATGCAGAAATTTTTTCCTCATTTGAAAGAGAAAGTTGTGTTTCTTTAAGCGCTTTTCGAGTTTTTCTTGAATCATCTGCTACCCTAAAACAATAAAATGTAAGAAATATTGCTGCAATTATTAATGCTGACCATATTAAAAATATCTCAAACCTAGAAAATTCATTTTGACTAATACCCAATGCATCGCTCTCTAACGGATAATAAAAAAACGCAAGAAAATTAAGTGAAATAATAGCAATTAACGTGATGAAAATGATTCTTTTTAGATCAAGATAGGTTGCTGCAATAACAAGGGGTGCAAGTATTAATACAGAAAATGGGTTCGTTAAACCTCCAGTTAAAAAAAGTAGGCCAACTAATTGAAGTAAATCGAATACAAGAATAAAAAAAGTTTCGTTATAGTTAAGTATTTTTGTTAAAGGATAAAAAATACTAACAAGAATATTTGATATAACGCTAAGTAAGATTAAAAATATGCAAAAATATATACTAAAGCTAATCTCGAAATAAAAATATGCGATTATAACAGCAAAAAGCTGACCAAATATTGCAGTCCAATGTATAAGATTTAACGTCCTTAATTTTAAATTAATCTCCTCATCAAAAGATTGTTTAAGCAAGTTGGTCAAAATTTATTTCCTATCATTAAACATATTAATCTAATAATATTCTATATTCTTTCAATCACTAAAAATATGCAAAAATATCATATCATTAGTTATAAAAAGCAAAGTATTCAATTGTTGATAAAAAAAAATAAATTATCAAGAAATTATAAGCTTACTTTTGATAAAAAAAATTTACGTGGATTAGTTTCAATTCCTTATTACGTGTCGTTTAAAAGTGGACTTGAATTTGCAAACGAAAACATTGAATGGTTATATAAGGAAATTAAAAAAATTCTACCTTTAGTTTTAATAAAAAATAATTCATCATTATTAATTATGGGAAAAAAAATGCAAATTATTTTTGAAAAGGACAATCTTAATAAGATTTTTGTTAAAAATAATAATATCATAATTAAATCTCACAACGATAGTCATAAAAAAATTCTAGAAAAATGGATTTTTAATCAGATTTTAATTCATTCAAAAAATTATGTAGATATCATATCAAAATCACTAAAGTTAGATATAAAAGCTGTAAAAATTTCAAATAGTTTCAACTATTGGGGATCTTGTAATTCTGAAGGAGTAATACACTTAAATTGGCGATTGATTTTTGCTCCAGCACAAGTGTTAGAATACATTATCGTACATGAGTTATGCCATTTAAAAGAATTTAACCATACAAAGAATTTCTGGAAGCTGGTTAAAAAATTTTGTCCAGATTATAAAAATCAAATATTATGGTTAAAGAAAAATGATATCTATCTCTATAGAATACGTTTCAGCTAGATATCTAGGTTTACTACTTTATCAGCTCTATTTTCAATAAATTCTTTTCGTGGAAGTACATTCTCGCCCATTAAATCTTCAAATACACCTTTTGTAGACTCTTCGTCATCAATTTTCACTTGTATCAAAGATCTATTTTTTGGATCTAAGGTTGTTTCCCATAGCTGATCTGGGTTCATTTCGCCTAATCCCTTATACCTTTGCATGGATAATCCTTTTTTACCTAAATCTTGAATAGTGTTGAAGAGTTGAGATGGGGAATAAACCTTAATTTTATCATTTTTTAATATTAGCTCACCCGGCATCTCAAACATTTGAAAAAGCTCAGAGTAAGTTGAATTAAGATTTTTTATAAGCTGTGACTCAAGTAAATTATTATCTATAATAATGCTATCTTGCAGACCCCTTAGTTCACGCCTGAATGTAAATCCTTTATCTTTTAGATATTCGCCTTGCCACCCCCTATCATAATCGGGTCGACTTATATTAATTCTATTAGAAATATAATTAATGGCTTCTTTTGTTTTTTTGTTTGACCCTGAAAACTTATTAACATCTAGACATCCAGAAATTGCGATTTGCTCTAAAACTTTTTTATCATATCTATCAGGAACCTTTTTATATATCTCAATGATTTCTGATATTTTAATCAGAGTACTTACTAACTCTTCTTCTTTTAATTGATTTCCCAGTGCAGTTTTAAAAATCACATCATCTGCCCCATATTTTATAAGGGATTTATGAAGACTATCCTCATCACTTATATATAGTTCTTCCTTTCCTCGTTTAATTTTAAATAAAGGTGGTCTTGCAATATATAAATTACCATTTTCAATCAGTCCTCTCATTTCCTTAAAAAAGAAAGTCAGTAGTAGCGTTCTTATGTGTGATCCATCTACATCAGCATCGGTCATTATTATAACTTTATGATATCTTAACTTTTCAAAATTAAATTCATTAGGACCTATACCTGTCCCAAGCGCCGTAATTAAAGTTCCTATTTCTTGAGAGCCCAGGATTTTATCTGTTCTTGATTTCCAAGTATTAAGTATCTTACCTCTTAATGGTAAGATTGCTTGAAACTTTCTATCTCTACCCTGTTTAGCTGAACCACCGGCCGAATCTCCTTCCACAATGAATATTTCGGACAGGGAAGGATCTTTTTCCTGACAATCTGCTAGTTTTCCAGGTAAGTTTGTTATTTCAAGAGCGGATTTTCTTCTTGTAAGTTCTCTAGCTTTTCTTGCTGCTTCTCTTGCCTCAGCCGCTTTTTGAATCTTTAAGAAAATTTCTTTTGCAATATTTGGATGCCTTTCAAACCAGTCAGACAATTTTTCATTGACTAAATTCTCTACTACTGGCCTTACTTCTGAGGAAACTAACTTGTCTTTAGTTTGTGATGAAAACTTTGGATCTTGAACTTTAACAGATAAAACTGTAGTTAGCCCTTCCCTGATATCATCACTGTTTGGACTTATTGTTTGTTTCTTTGAGCTTTTTCTACTATCTAAATAATTATTTACAACTCTCGTAAGCGCTGCTCTAAAACCTGATAAATGAGTACCACCATCCTTTTGTCTAATGTTATTTGTGAAGGTGAGAATTTGTTCATAATAACTATCATTCCACCAAAGAGAACAGCTAAATTCAATATTATTTTTATGACCTTCAATACTTATTGGCTTTTCAATTAAAGATTTCTTTGATTTATCAAGATATTTAACGAATTCGCTGATACCTCCTTCATAATGAAATTTACTTTCATTTTTATCTGCATTCCTACCATCATAAAAAATTATAGTTATCTTTGGGTTTAAAAAAGCCATCTCCCTGAACCTCTGTTTTAAAATTTTTGTGTCAAATTCAGTGTCAGAGAAAATATTTTTGTCTGGATAAAATGTTACTTTGGTACCATTTTTTTCTATATTTTTATTTATTATACTAAGAGGGTTTGAAGCTTCTCCATTATTAAATTCAATAAAATGCTCTTTTTGATCTCTATATATATTTAAATGAAGTTTAGATGATAACGCATTAACAACAGAAACTCCAACTCCATGCAGGCCTCCTGATACTTTATAGGAGTCTTGATCAAACTTGCCGCCTGCATGAAGTTGAGTCATTATCACTTCTGCTGCTGAAATTTTTTCTTCAGGATGAATTTCAGTGGGAATCCCTCTGCCATTATCTTCTACAGTAACACTTCCATCACTATTTAAAGTAATCCTTATCTGGTCACAATGGCCCGCCAAGGCCTCATCAATAGAATTATCAACAACTTCAAATATCATATGGTGCAAACCGCTACCATCATCGGTATCACCAATGTACATTCCTGGTCTTTTTCGAACTGCTTCTAGACCCTTAAGTACCTTAATGGACTCTGCTCCGTAATTATTTGAAATCTGACTCACCTATATATTTTATTTATTACATTATATAATATTTTTCATATCAAAGAAAACAGTTTGGCTATTAATATTCTCAAACAAATCCTTTGATACACCAGTAAACCATACTTGTGATTTTAAACCTTCTAGTTCACCAAATAGAAATTCTTTATGTTCAGTATCAAGGTGTGCCATAGCCTCATCAATTAAAATAATAGGAGAACGTTTGTTGTTTTGATCTTTTACCATATTAGCTACTGATAAAAATATAGAAAGTAAGATCGATTTTTGTTCCCCAGTTGAACAATTTCTTGCTTCAATAATCCTTTCAATGTTATTGAATATTTTAATTTTTACCTTATTGACTGTTAGAGTAGTTTTATTTAATGCAGCGTCTATTTCCCTATTTTTATTAAGTGCAATCATGTACTTTTCAGTAAAACCGTCAGAATTACCAATATTACCCAATTTGGATAATTCATGGAAAATTTCGATTTGACACGCATTAAAGGGAACTTTAACAGATCTTAGGTTATTATTAAGCTGGTCAATGAAGGTTATCCTATCAATTAGTAATTTAACCGAGAGCTTTGCAATATTTTTTTCAATAATTCCTAACCAATCCTTATCATAGTTTTTTTCTTTCAATAAAGCTAATCTCTCACTTAGCAATTTTTGTAATTTTGCATAATTTTTTAAGTGATTTTTATTTATATTAAAAATAAGTCGATCAAAAAAATTTCTCTTCTCAGAATTACTTTGAATTATAACTTTTTCCAAAATTGGTGTAATCCATATTATATTAATGAATTCTAATAATTGAAAATTTGTTATTTTCTCGTTATCTGCTGAAATATAATTCTTATTTTTTTCCACAGACGAAAAAGATCGAAAAAGTTCGATTTCACCAGACTCGTACTTTACATTTATTTTAATCTCAAAACTCTTTTGATCCCTATTCTTATTTGGTATTTCTAAAAATCGAGAATTTTTTATACCACGACCAGGTGAAAAAAGTGATATCGCCTCCAATATATTAGTTTTTCCAGATCCATTATTTCCATTAAGTACAACAAATGAACCAAGATCTTTCAGGGTTGTATTTAAATGATTTTTAAAATTAATTAATGAAATTTTGTCAATCCTAGTATCAGGATACATAATTAAATTCGCATAGGCATAAGAACAAAAAATAGATTTTCATCTGTCTTATCAAGAATAATTGCTGGTGAGACCGAGTCTAATAAACTTATATCAACTTCCTCCCCATCAACTTCATTACAAATATCTATAATGTATTTAGAATTAAAACCAATATCGACTTTATCGCCATCATAACTAATGTCTATTATTTCGTTTGCTGAACCTTTTGATTGACTTTCAACACTTAAATTCAGCTTGTTATCTTCTAAAGACAGCTTGATTGCTTTTGATTTAGCTTCTTCGTGAGCTGCAACAGCCGAAACACGGTCAATAGCATTTTTTAATTCATTATTATTTGTCTTAAAATTTTTATTATTATTTTGAGGTATAACTTTTGTATAGTCAGGAAATGTGCCATCAATAACCTTTGAGATAATTTTTAGATCATTAAAAGTAAATTTAATCTTATTTTCATTTAATGAAATACTCACATCGCCATTAGCATCATCAAGTACTTTTCTTAATTCAAAAACAGTCTTTTTAGGGATAATAATACCAGTTATCTCTTCAGCCCCCTGAGGAAGCGGAATATCATATTGAGCCAAACGATGACCATCTGTTGCAACGGCCCGCAAAAATTGAATAGAATTTCTATCTGCTTTATGCAAAAAAATTCCGTTTAAATAATATCTTGTTTCTTCGTTTGACACTGCGAACTTAGTTTTGTCTATAACTCTAATCAGCTCATCAGCGCTCAAAACAAAGTTTGTTGTTAAATCATTATCAGAAATTATCGGGAAATCGTCAGTCTTAAGAGTTGACAAACTGAATTTGGATCTTCCACATTTAAGTATAATTTCATTCTCTCCTTCTTCCATTGTCATCACAACTTCTGCTCCCGCTGGAAGTCGTTTGACGATTTCAAAAAATGTTACTGCTGATACTGAGATTTCGCCTGATATAGAGACTTCAGCCAGAATTTTGTCCGCACAATATATGTCTAGATTTGTAGATGAAAGTGTTAATTCATTATCTCTTGCTTTTAGTATAATGTTAGAGAGTATTGGTAAAGTATGTCTAACTTCTACTATTCCATGAATATGAGAAAGTGCCTTCAGTAGTTCTGAACTATTTATTTTAAATTCCATAAAGTATTACGCATCTGTAATTGATTAGGTAGAAGTTATCATTTGAGCAATCAAGTTTACATCTTCATCAAATTTGGTGTCATGTTGTTTTAATTCTTCAATTTTTTTTACTGCATGGATAACGGTTGTATGGTCTCTTCCTCCAAATTTTCTTCCTATCTCTGGTAGCGATCTAGTGGTAAGTTTTTTTGATAAGTACATTGCTACTTGCCTTGGTCTTGCAAAAGTTCTTATCCTTCTACTAGATATAAGATCGTCAAGCTTAATGTTATAATAACTTGATACTTTCTTCTGAATTTCGTCAATTGTAATTCTTCTATCGTTCGACTTTAATAAATCTTTTAAAACTGACTTAGTTAATTCAACATCAATTTTCTTACCTAAAATATTTGAAAATGTATAAACTTTGTTTAAAGCGCCTTCAAGTTCTCTTACATTAGAGGTAACTGTTCTCGCTAAAAACGACAATACTTCCTCATCAAGACTTAATGAATTTTTATTTCTATTAACAAGTTCTTCATATTTATTCTTAATAATTGAAAATCTCAAATTAAAGTCTGCAGGCATAATATCTACTACCAATCCACCAGATAATCTTGACTTCATTCTATCGTTAAAACTACCTAATTCACTTGGGGATCTATCACCTGAAATTATGACTTTTTTGTTCATGTCCAATAGTGAATTAAAAGTATGAAAAAACTCCTCTTGTGTTGAAACTTTACCAATCATGAACTGAATATCATCGAGTATTAATACGTCTACGGATCTAAATTTTTGTTTGAATGACATTGTATCTTTTTGTCTTAGAGATTTTATAAATTGGAACATGAATCTTTCAGCAGAAAGATACAAAACGCTATTAGCTATATTCTCTTCTTTTAATTTCCATCCAATTGCATGAAGCAAGTGCGTTTTACCCAGACCAACACCACCATAAACGTAAAGAGGGTTAAAATCATTTACGTCAATTGAACAAAATCTTTTTGCAGAAGCATAAGCAAGCTCATTAGATGGACCAACAACAAATTTATCAAACTTAAATCTGTCATCTAACGGCCAGTCATCAACATAATTAAAATTGTTTGAGTTATTATTTATTTTTCTTTTGTCACTTGGATCTTTGTCAATATTAAACATATTAGCGGTAAGTGAATTATCAATATTTATTTTTACTCTTTTGATTTGCGAGTTTTCTTGGTTTAAAAAAAATATAATTTTATCTAAATAATGTGAAGTTATCCAATCTCTGATAAATCTTGTAGGCACAGTAAAGTATAAAACATCTTCATCTAGGTTTCTTATTGAAATATTCTTGATCCAACTATTGAATATCTCATTTCCGTATTCTGTATTGAGCTTTTTTAAGACTGAATTCCATTGATCTTTAAGATTTACTGATGAAGCTTGATTCTGATTAAGATCTTGATACATTTTTTGCAAGCCCCTCCAATAGCCCTAATAAAATCTTATCTAATTTACAAAAAAAACATATGTCTTTTTAAATTTTTTTTTGATGAAATCAAAATTTGATCAAAAGAGGCCTGACTAAATTTTTGATAATTTTAGTCTTAAAAAATTATTTTTTTTGAATAATTAAAAAAGATATTTTTTAATTTGGAATAAGTTAGCTTCTCTAAAAATGAATCGCAATAGGAAAAATAATTAAGATACTTATAAAATTTAGAGTTAAATTACTGCGTTATGTTTGCATGTAACTTTCACTGCTTATCATAAGCTACGGAAAAGTTTAATGAATCTATTTAAGAGACTTTATTTGACTTGATAGACGTGAGATTTTTCTTGAAGCAGTATTTTTATGAACAATCTTTTTTGAAACAGCTGACATAATTTCAGACTCTGCCATTCTTAAAGCTTGACTTGCTGAAGCTTTATCACCTTTTACAATATTTAGTTCGACTTTTTTGATATAGGTACGATATCTATTTCTTACAGATTTATTGATGTCTGTTTTTTTAGAAATTTCCCTGACTTTGCCTTTTGCTGATTTTGTATTTGCCATGTTTTTATATATTTTTTATTTTTGACATCTTACACAATAAAATGTGGAACGTTGGGCTATTACTATTCGTATTATAGGCGACTGACAAGTTCTTTTTCTACATTTTAATCCTTCCCTTCCATAAACTTTCAATTTATTTTGAAAATACCCCATCTTTCCAGAAATCATTGTATGATCATTGATACTTGAACCACCTAATTTTATAGCTTCACGTAAAACAAATTTGATCGCTTTTACTAATTTTATGCAATCCGACTTTGTAATACTATTTCCTATGTTAGATGGATTAATACCAGACAAAAATAATGCCTCTGAGGCATAAATATTACCAACACCGACAATATATTTTTGGTTCATGATTATATTTTTAATTGGTGATTTTTTACTTTGTACTAGGTTTGATAAATATTTGAAATTTAATTGTCCACTAAGAGGTTCAACTCCAAGATCTCTAAAAAATTTATTATTTTTTAATAAGGAAGTTTCAGTTACAAAAATATTTCCAAATCTTCTAGGGTCAATAAATTGTAGAACTAAGTTCTGATCAAAAAATATGCAAATATGAGTATGTTTGTAAATTTTTTTATTATTTTTAACAATAATAACTCTTCCTGACATGCCCAAATGTATAATTAAGGATTTATTATTTGATAGATTAATAATTATATATTTTGCTCGTCGAAAAACAGTTATGACTTTGCAGTCCTTAACTTTTGATGATAAATCTTTTTGTATAGGATATCTTAATTTATTTATATATTTCTTAAGTTTTAAGACCTTATGATTTTTAATTTTACTTTTTATACCGTTTACAACTGTTTGGACTTCTGGTAGCTCTGGCATATATTACATTTTATATTTTTAAATTTATAAGATATTAAATAAATAAGCGTATTATGGAAACAAAAGAAGTTTTTGATAAAGTTGCGAGTAAATACGATATCATGAATGATATTATGTCACTCGGTGCACATAGGTATTGGAAAGAATTACTAATTGATTGGCTATCCCCAAAGAAAGATATGCATATAATTGATGTAGCCGGTGGTACTGGTGATGTTGCAAGACGTTTTTTAAAAAGAGTCAAAGGTAAAGGAAAGGCAACCGTGTGTGATCCAAATGAATTTATGGTTGAAGAAGGAAAAAAAAATCGCACCTATAAAGATAAAATTGAATGGGTAGTAGCACCTGCGGAAGAACTTCCATTCAAAGAAAACACATTTGATGCATACCTCGTATCCTTTGGTGTTAGAAATTATTCAAATATTAAAAAGTCATTAGGTGAAGCTTACAGAGTTCTTAAACCTGGAGGAAGTTTTTATTGCTTAGAATTTTCTAAAGCTAAGAATGAAACAGTTTCAAGTGCGTATAATATTTATTCTTCTATTATTCCAGTAATGGGTAAAATTATTGTTGGAGACGAAGAGCCTTATAAGTACTTAACTAAAACAATTAGTAATTTCCCTTCACAGGAAAACTTTAAAAAAATAATTGAGAGCACACACTTTAAAGAAGTAAAATATAGAAATATTTTTAATGGAATAGTAGCCATTCATCATGCTACAAAAATTATAGATGTTTAATAATTTTCTTTTTTTGATCAAACTAATTAGAGTACTTAAAAAATACAATTTATTAAATTTAATAAGTAAAAATATACAATTTAAACTTTTTTTTATTTTTTTTACGAACTTAATTTCTATAGGCGCACCCTATGACAAGAAGCACAAGGACAAGTCTGACGGATTAAGAATTGCACAGGCATTAAATGAACTTGGCCCTTCATTTGTAAAATTAGGACAACTCATATCTACTAGGCCCGATATAGTAGGGAATACAATTGCTGAAGACCTTTCATTGTTGAGAGATAATTTACCCCCTTTTTCCAGAAAAAAAGCTATAGCAATTATCGAAGATGAGTTTGGAACAAATATTGACAATATTTTTTTACAATTTAGCGAACCTATTGCTGCAGCTTCAATCGCGCAAGTACATTTTG
This sequence comes from uncultured Pelagibacteraceae bacterium, assembly GCA_902590345.1. Taxonomy (GTDB): domain Bacteria; phylum Pseudomonadota; class Alphaproteobacteria; order Pelagibacterales; family AG-422-B15; genus CACNXQ01. Next base: position 32,220 of record CACIWK010000005.1, read on the forward strand.
CTAAAATAAAATCATCAAATACAGAAATTGATGTGGCAGTTAAAGTTTTAAGACCAGAAATAGAAAAAATCATAAATCAAGAAATGGAAAGGCTTGAGTGGCTTACCACGTTCATGGAAAATTTCAGTGAATTTCAAAGGTTAAGACCTAATTCTATAATTAAAAAAGCAAAGGAAGTCATAAAGTTTGAGCTGGATTTAAGATATGAAGCTGCAGCTGCTTCAGAGTTATCTGAAAATACGAATATGGATGAGAGTTTTTATGTACCAACAGTTTATTGGGATAAAGTTACTCAAAAAATACTCACAATGGAAAAAATTATTGGTGTGCCAGCAGATAAAATTGATGAGTTGAACGAAAAAAAAATAAATATAAAACAAGCAGCTGAAAATCTTATTATAAATTTTTTAAGACAGTCAATAAGAGATGGATATTTTCATGCTGACCTTCATCAGGGTAATCTATTCCTTAATCCAAAGGGTAAACTCTTAGCAGTTGATTTTGGTATTATGGGTAGATTGGATAAAAAAAATAGATCTTATTTAGCAGAAATTATTTATGGATTTATAAAACAAGATTATTTACATATTGCAAAAATTCATCAAGAAGCAGGCTTGATTGACAAAAACCAATCTATAGAGGATTTTTCACAAGCTCTAAGATCGATTGGGGAGCCAATCATAAATCAAAAAGCTAAAAATATTTCAATGGGAAATGTGCTTCTTCAGTTATTTGATATAACAAAGCAATTTAATATGTATTTACAACCACAGCTTTTGCTTTTACAGAAAACAATGATAACAGTTGAGGGTGTTGCCAGAAAATTGGATCCGAATATTAATTTTTGGGAGGTATCGAAACCAGAAATTGAAACATGGCTAAAAGATGAGTTAGGAATAAAAAATAGACTTCAACAAACGCAATATGCACTACAAAGTATAGCAAGAAAAGTTCCTGACATTCCCGACTTTATCTCAAGAGCTGATCAAGCTTTTGATTTGATTGTAAAGAATGAAGAGGATAAAACTCCAAAAAATAAAGGTAGCAGTTCATATATGATAGGTGGTGTGGCCCTTGTGGCTGGAATAATGCTCGCTTTTGTGCTTATTTAAAAAAATTTTTCGTTTATTACTAGTCATTTAAGACAAAAAAGTATACGTGTACAAAAATGCAAAATAAAAAAGTTCTTTTGATTATTACTGGAGGTATTGCTGCATATAAGTCTCTAGAAACAATACGTGAATTAAAAAAAAATAACGTAGATGTAACTTGTATTTTAACAAAATCTGGATCTGAATTTGTAACACCTTTATCTATTGAAAGCCTATCAGGAAACAAAGTTTATACTGACTTGTTTAATTTAACAGATGAGCATGATATGGGTCATATTCAACTTTCTAGATTGTCAGATATTATTTTAGTTGCTCCAGCAACTGCAAATATAATTTCAAAAATGGCTTACGGGGTAGCTGATGATCTCGCATCTACCGTTCTTATGGCCACAAACAAGCCAATACTAGTTGTACCGGCAATGAATGTAAGAATGTGGTTAAATAATTCTACAAAAAGAAATGTTGAGACATTGAAAAATGATGGCATTGAATTTATCGGACCTGATAACGGTGAAATGGCTTGCGGTGAATACGGCGAAGGCCGCATGGCTGAACCAAATGAAATAGTAAAATTTATTAAGAAATATTTTGATGTACTTGATTATAAACCTCTAGTAAATCGAACTGCATTAGTTACTGCTGGTCCAACTAAAGAAATGATAGACCCTGTAAGATTTATCTCTAATGAATCCTCTGGAAAGCAGGGCTACGCAATTGCGGAAACATTACAAAGCTTAGGGGCAAAAACAACTTTAGTTTCTGGCCCAACGAGCTTAAACAGACCTAATGTAGAACGAGTCATAAGCGTGGATTCAGCTGATCAAATGTTAGAAGCTTGCAAAAACTCACTACCAGCAGATATAGCAGTATGTACCGCTGCCGTAGCAGATTATAAGATTGCTAATAAAGAAATTAAAAAAATAAAGAAAGATGGATCACGTCAAAATATCATTTTAGAAGAAAACCCAGATATTTTGGAAAGACTAAGTAAAAGAAACTATCTAAGACCAAAACTAGTAGTAGGTTTCGCGGCTGAAACTAGTAATCTTGAAAGAAATTCCAATGAAAAACTAAATAAAAAAGGCTGCGATTGGGTTCTAGGCAACAATGTTGCAGAAAATAGTGTATTTAATCAGGATACAAACAAAATATTCTTTACGTCAAAACTATATTCTGAGAACTGGGAATTGATGACAAAAAAAGAAGTGGCCAAGAAACTATGTCAAAAAATTTCACTTCACTTTAACAACTAATATTATTGATTTGGCTAATTTACCTTTCTCAGAAGTACATATTAAAAAGACTTCAAAACTTAAAGACTTTGATATTCCTTCTTATCAGACAGATGAGGCTGCTGGAGTTGACTTAAGTGCATCTATTGAAACTTCAATAAAAATTCGTCCATGGGAAAGAGAAATTATTCCATGTGGAATTTCGATTGCAATGCCAAAGGGTTTGGAAGCTCAGATTCGGCCAAGATCTGGTTTAGCATTTAAACACGGTATTACAATATTAAATACACCTGGAACAATAGATAGTGATTATAGAGGTGAAATAAAAGTTGTATTAATAAATTTAAGCAAAGATGAATTTACTATTCGTCCAAAAGATAGAATTGCTCAAATGGTCTTTACAAGTGCTATTCAGGTAAAGTTCAAAGAAGTTGAAAATCTGGATCAAACAAAAAGGGGGGATGGAGGGTTTGGATCTACTGGAAAAGATTAATCAAAATCTTTTATGAGCGCAGCCTTTACTTCATTAGTAAGAACGGAAATATGGGGATAGTGTTCGTGCTCAGTTCCAATTTCAACAGTGCACCCCATATCTTTAAAGTCTCTAATATGATGATCTTCAAACTTAAAGTGCAAAAAATGGACTGATGATGTTTTGCCTGAATTGTCTGTACGATCTACATCATTTTCAGGAACAGCAAAAATTTTATTTCCATTAACCTTGATATATGTCTTATGTTCAACATTACCTAATGAGGATAAAACTTTCCTTCTAGTTATCGGATTATCGATTTCAAACATGAAAGTTGCGACTAATTCTGAACCTTGTGGTATCAAAGGATTGTAAGCCTCTAACTCATCTCTTAATTGTTCTTCGCCACCTTTTTCAATAAAAAGCATTTCTTGTATCTGGGCCTTCATTGTAAAGAAATTTTCAAAATAGAATGTAGAATGTGGCCCTAACTCTACTCGTCTATTTTTTTTCATCTCAACAACTTCTTTACGAATTGTCTTACGTTCTTTTGAATAAGAAGATAGATCTAATAAATCTGTTGAATCAATTCTTTTTTGTTCTAAAGGCATTTGACTTAATTAATGATTAATTATTAATTATCAAGTCAAATTATAAGATTTAGCTATAACTTCAATTGGGTGCATAGAAATAAAATTTGCTTCTTTATCGTCATTCAAAAATTCATTTAAGTGTTTGCAAGCGAGTGGGCAATCGGAGACCATATACTTATTTTTTTTGTTTCGAATTTGACGAGCAGTTGCCCTGCCGTATTTAATTGCCGACTTTCTTGTTTTTTTCATAACTCCAAAAGTTCCTCCATGTCCAGCGCACTTTTCAACGACATCTACTTTGGTTTCGGGAATTTTTTTCAACATTTCTAGTGCTTTATTGCCCATATTTTGTGCCCGAGCATGACAGGCGTTGTGAACAGTAATTCCATCATCAAAAGATTGTAAACCATCAACAAGTCCCTCTTTTTTAGCTATATCAACAATATATTCATCAATGTCAAAAACATGCTTCGATAGCCGTTTCACATTTTTATTTTCTGGGTTTAATAATGGCCATTCAAACTTTAACATTAATCCACAACTGGCTGTGAGAGTTACTATGTCATAACCTTGATCAATAAGTTTACACAATTCTTCCGAGATATTTTCCGATTGAATTTTTACTTTTTCATGCTGCGCTTGCTCTAAATGTGGCATTCCACAACAACCTGGGTACGTTGATATTGTGTCCACGCCATTAAAATTTAAAACATTATTAGCTGCTACTCCTACTTTTGAATTATTATGGTTAACATAACATGTTGAATAAATAGCGACCTTTCTTCCATAAGCTGGAGCATTTTTATTTAGCTGATTAGAAATATTTTTGAAGTTATCATGAAATGACTTTTTTTCGAACTTGGGTAATTCAGCATCTTTGTCTATACCTGTCATAAATTCCAATGGACTTCTTGTTAGTTTATTTTTTTTGTCAGATGACCAATTAGCTATACTAGGCGACAGTCTTGCTAGACTTGCATTTCGATCTATCTTTGCAAGTTCTTTTGGAATTTTAGATAATTTTTTTTGATCTTCCTGATAAGTTCTGTATCTGAGCATTAGATGAGGAAAATCGATATTAAATTCATGAGGCGGTACGTAAGGACATTTAGTCATAAAACACATATCACATAATGTGCATTTATCTGTAACATCCTCGAAATGTTCTTTTGTTAAATCGTCAACAGACTCATTTGGAGAGTCGTCGATAAAATCAAATAATGTTGGAAAACTATCACAGAGATTAAAACACCGTCGGCAACTATGACAAACTTCAAACTGTCGGCGCATCTCAGCATCTAGAGCTTTTTCATTCAGATATTCATCTGAGTTCCAATCTACTATATCCCTTGTAGGTGCAGCTAAACTGCCTTCTTTTTTTGTATCCATTATAGAAAAAAGGGGCTTAAACAGCCCCTTTTTAATTAATCAATTGAGTCTAATGTTTTTTGGAATTTGCCTGCGTGAGACTTTTCAGCTTTAGCTAATGTTTCGAACCAATCAGCTATTTCGTCAAAACCCTCTTCTCTTGCAGTCTTTGCCATGCCTGGGTACATATCAGTATATTCATGAGTTTCCCCAGCTATAGCAGCTTTTAGATTGTCCTCAGTTGAACCAATTGGTTCTCCAGTTGCAGGATCGCCTACTTCTTCCATAAATTCTAAATGTCCGTGAGCGTGTCCCGTTTCGCCTTCTGCAGTTGATCTAAATACAGCCGCTACATCATTGTGACCTTCTACATCTGCTTTTTGTGCAAAGTATAGATATCTTCTATTTGCTTGGCTTTCACCGGCAAATGCCGCTTTTAGGTTATCCAAAGTTTTACTATCTTTTAATTCAGTCATTTATCTCTCCTTAATAAGTTAATATAAAAATATAATCGATTTGAAAAAAGTCAATACATTAGAATCATTCTAAACTGATATTGAGAATTATTATCAATTAATTATCTAAGTGAACTAGAACTTCTATCTTATTAATTTTTTTATTTTTTGGAGGTTTTGGAAGACCACTTACTTTCATGTCTGCATTAATATCAATCAATTTTTGATCCTTTTTAGAATAAAAGTGGTGATGATGCTCAGTGTTAGTATCAAAATAAATACGTTCAGAATTAATCATTAATTTCTTTAAAAGACCTTTTTCGTAAAAGTCGTGAAGTGTATTATAAATTGTTGCAAGAGATATCCCTGCTTTCATCTTCAAAAGTTCATTTGAAAGAGTTTCGGCTGTTACATGCTTATTTACGCCGTCAAATAAGTAGTTTGCTATAATCACTCTTTGCTTAGTTGGTCTTAGCGAGTTTTGTCTCAAAAAATGCTTGATATCTTTCATAAATTTATTTTTATTAAAATTTAATGTATTTTACAATGATAATACATTAATCTTTTAAACTTCATATAAAACAATAAGATAGATAAACCTTGTGGAAAAAAAATCAAGCTTTACAAAAGAAGATCTTTTAGATTGCGCTCACGGTAGAATGTTTGGTATTGGAAATGCACGGCTTCCACTTCCACCAATGTTAATGTTTGATAGAATAACCAAAATTACTGATAGTAGTGGTAAATTCGGCAAAGGTGAAATTGTTGCTCAATTGGATGTAACACCGGACCTGTGGTTTTTTGATTGTCATTTTGAAATGGATCCTGTGATGCCGGGGTGTCTTGGCTTAGATGCAATGTGGCAACTAGTTGGATTCTATTTAGGATGGATTGGTGAACCAGGACGCGGTAGGGCCCTAGGTTCAGGTAGTGTGAAGTTTGGTGGTGAAATTTTAAAGGACTCTAAATTAGTTGAATATAAAATTGATATGAAAAAAATAATCAAGAGAGGTGTTATTGTTGGAGTAGGTGATGGCGTTGTAGAAGTAGACGGTAAACAAATATATTCAGCTGAAAGTTTAAAGGTAGGACTTATTAAATAATGAGAAGAGTTGTAATTACAGGTCTTGGAATCGTTTCATCTCTTGGAAATAATAAAGATGAAGTCAAAAAATCACTATACAATGCTTCGTCTGGTATTTCTTTTGACCAGTCACAAAAAGAAATGGGTTTCAGAAGTCAGGTAAGTGGCCAGATAGATCTTAATTTAGAGGAGACTATTGATAGAAAATTCCTTCGATTTATGGGAGATGGAGCAAGTTATAATTATCTTGCTATGAATGAGGCCATTAAGGATTCTGGACTTAATGAAGATGAAATATCTAATAATATGACAGGTTTAATTATGGGATCTGGTGGACCATCTACCAAAAGCTTACTGAGAGCGTTTGATATCACTCGAGAAAAAGGCCCAAAAAAAATTGGTCCTACAAGTGTTCCAAAAGTGATGTGCAGCACAAACTCTGCAACTTTATCAACGTATTTTAAAATTAAAGGTATTAATTATTCAATAAGCTCGGCATGCTCTACTAGTGCTCATTGTATAGGTAATGCTTATGAAATTATACAAATGGGAAAACAGGACCGTATATTTGCTGGGGGTGGTGAGGAACTAGATTGGACTTTGTCAGCACTTTTTGATGCAATGCCGGCTTTATCCTCAAAATATAATGATCAACCCTCAAAATCTTCCAGAGCTTTTGATAAACATCGTGATGGTTTTGTTATTGCTGGTGGAGGTGGGGTAGTCGTTTTGGAAGATTTAGATACAGCAGTAAAAAGAAATGCAAGGATATATGCAGAAATAGTGGGTTATGGAGCTACATCAGATGGCCATGATATGGTGCAGCCATCTGGAGAAGGTGCTGAAAGATGCATGATGATGGCAAAAAAAGATGTTGAAAAAATTGACTATATTAATGCTCACGGAACATCAACACCTGTTGGTGATATTGCTGAATTAAAAGCAATAAAAAAAGTGTTTAAAGATGATTTACCCTTTATTAGTTCTACAAAATCTTTAAGTGGACATTCTTTGGGTGCAGCTGGTGTTCATGAGTCAATTTATACTCTGTTAATGATGAATAATAATTTTATTACAGAGTCAGCTAATATTGAAAAGTTAGATGAAGAAGCAAATGGAATGAATATTCTAACTTCGCGTCATGATGAACAAATTGATACTGCAATGAGTAATAGCTTTGGATTTGGTGGTACAAATGCTTCACTAGTATTTAAGAGATTTGAAGGATGAGTTTATTGCATGGAAAAAAAGGGGTCATTATGGGTGTTGCTAATGACCATTCTATTGCCTGGGGAATTTCAAAAAAATTATCAAGTGAGGGGGCTGAGCTTTGCTTTACATATCAGGGTGAAGCATTGCGTAAAAGAGTAGAGCCACTTGCGAACTCTATTAACAGTGATTTTTTGATTGAATGTGATGTTTTGAAAGAAGGGTCTATAAAAAAGTCATTTTCTGTAATTGAAAAACAATGGGAATCAGTCGATTTTGTTTTGCACTCAATTGCATTCTCAGAAAAAGATGAATTAAAAGGAAAATACTTAAATACATCACGAAATAACTTCTCCAATACTATGCTCATTTCATGTTTTTCTTTTACTGAAGTTGCTCATGAGGCAGAAAGACTGATGAAAAACGGAGGCTCACTTCTTACGCTTACTTATGATGGATCCCAAAAATATATAAGAAACTATAATGTAATGGGTGTTGCTAAAGCAGCACTTGAGTCGAGCGTTAGATATTTAGCAGCAGATTTAGGTCCTTCAAATATTAGAGTAAATGCCTTATCAGCTGGACCTATGAAAACACTTGCTATGGCTGGTATTTCCGGTGGCAAAGATATGATGAAGTGGTCAGAGAAAAATTCTTTAATGAACAGGAATATTGATTTAGAGGATGTTGGAAAGTCAGGTCTTTACTTACTAAGCAATTTATCTTCTGGCGTGACAGGTGAAACACATTACGTTGATTGTGGCTATAATATTGTGGGAGTTCCTAAAGAAATTTAGTTTTTTTCAGTTAAAAGAGAAAACTGTTTTGATACATTGCCTTTTTCACGATCAATCAAACTCGTAGGATACTCGCCCGTAAAACAATGGTCAGTAAATTGAGGTTGATCGGGATTTCTAGAGTCATAACCCATAGCTTTATAAGTGCCTTCTAATGATAAGAAAAATAAAGATTTAGATCCAATAGCTTTGTTAATCTCTTCAATACTGTTTTTTGACGCAATAAGTTCATTATAGTCAGGTGTATCTATACCATAGAAATCAGGATGTTTTATCGGAGGACATGCTATACCTAAATGTACTTCTTTTGCACCTGCATCATAAATCATTTTAATAATTTTTTTAGCTGTAGTTCCTCTCACAATTGAATCATCAATTAAAATAATTTTATTATTTTTAATATACGAAACATTAGCATTATGTTTTAGTTTTACGCCAAATTGTCTAATACTTTGGGATGGCTCAATAAATGTTCTTCCAACATAGTGGTTTCTAATTATTCCAAGTTCAAATGGCATGCTTGACTGCTGAGCATAGCCAAGAGCGGCTGGAACCCCTGAGTCAGGAACAGGTACAACTGTATCTGCATCAACTTGATGTTCTTTTGCTAATTCTATTCCAAGATTTTTTCTATAAGAATAAACTGTGTTACCTCCTAACATACTGTCGGGTCGAGAAAAATAAATTCTCTCGAAAATACATGGTCTTTCTGTAACTTTTGGGAAAGGTCTAATGCTTTCCATCCCTTTTTCTGAAATTATTATTATTTCTCCATTTTCAATTTCTCTGACAAATTTTGCACCAATAATATCAAGAGCACATGTTTCTGAAGCTAGAACTGGGGCCCCATTAAGGTCACCAAGAACTAAAGGCCTTATTCCATAAGGATCTCTTACACCAATAAGTTTCTTGTTTGTAAGAATAACAAGTGAATAGGCTCCATGGATTTGAAATAAAGCATCTATAAGTTTATCAACTATTTGCTTTCTCTCAGACTGCGCTACTAATTGCAAAATTGTTTCAGTATCAGATGTAGATTGAAAAATTGACCCACGACTAACAAGTTTTTCTCTTAAAGCTGAAGCATTTGTGAGATTTCCATTGTGCGCGCATGCAAAGCCGCCAGACATTAAATCTGCATACAACGGCTGAATATTTTTTAAAATTGAATCACCAGTTGTAGAATATCGAACGTGACCAATTGCATTGCTGCCCTGCAACCTATTAATCACCTCTTGTTTATTAAAGTGATCCCCAACAAGTCCTGGCCTTCTAACACCGTGAAACTTTTCTCCATCAAATGAAACAATTCCTGCACCTTCTTGACCACGATGTTGTAGGGCATGTAATCCTAAGGCAGTAAGTGTGGAAGCGTCAGGGCTTCCAAATATACCAAATACACCACATTCTTCATGAAGCTTATCTTCTGAAGTGTTAATGTATTCCATTAATGAAACCTTTGTTTAGATTTCAGCATCCTTTATTGATAATTTAACCTTGCCTTTATCAAAACCGATTACTTTGACTTTCACTATATCACCTTCACTTACAACGTCAGTAACTTTCTCTACTCTCTCTTCAGATAATTGTGAAATATGAACAAGTCCGTCCCTTTTTCCAAAGAAGTTAACAAATGCGCCAAATTCCATAATTTTAACAACCTTACCCTCATAAACCTGCCCAACTTCAGGTTCTTCAATGATTGAATTTATTAATTCAATTGCGGCTTGAATTGACTCATTATTGGTTCCAGCTATTTTTACATTGCCACTATCACTGATATCGATTCTTGCTCCTGATTTTTCTATTATATCTTTAATAGTTGCACCACCTTTACCAATGATTTCACCAATATTATCTCTTTTGACTTTCATCATTTCAACTCTTGGTGTGTAAGGTCCAAGCTCAGTTCTCGGAGAGTCTAAGGCTTTATTCATTTCATTTAAGATATATTCTCTTCCGCCTTTAGCTTGGTCGAGAGCTTTTTCCATAATCTCATAAGTGATTCCAGTTATTTTAATATCCATCTGCAATGATGTTACACCGTCTTTGCTACCTGCTACTTTAAAATCCATATCACCTAAGTGATCTTCATCACCTAGAATATCTGACAATACAACAAAATCATTACCTTCTTTAATTAATCCCATTGCAATACCTGAAACAGAATTTTTGATGGGGACCCCAGCATCCATTAGGGCAAGTGAAGATCCACAAACAGTTGCCATAGATGATGAGCCATTTGATTCAGTGATATCTGATACTAAACGGATTGTATAATCAAAATCTTCTTTATTAGGCAATACGGCTTTAAGGGCTCTCCATGCTAATTTACCATGACCAATTTCTCTTCTACCGGCTGAACCCATTCTTCCAACCTCTCCAACTGAATATGGAGGAAAATTATAATGAAGCATGAAATTTTCTTTGTAAGAACCTTGAAGTGCTTCAATTCGTTGCTCATCTTCCCCAAATCCTAGAGTTGCAACAACTATTGCCTGTGTTTCTCCTCTAGTAAATAAAGACGATCCATGTGTTCTGGGCAACCATGAGACTTCTGAAGAAATGTCTCTTACTTCATCAAGCTTACGTCCATCAATTCTAGATTTATCATTCAAAATTTGAGATCTAACCACATCTTTTTCAATTTTTTTGAAATATGACATTACTTCGTTAATATTTTGATCTTCAATATCAGCGTATTTTTCTTCCAAAGCGGACTTAATTTCACTTAAAGAGTCTTGTCTTTCCATTTTATCAATAATTGAATAGCTTTTTTTGATTTGATCTTCGAATTCACTTTTAAGCTCCTTCATCAACTCGTCATTAACATTATGTTCAAATTCCCATGGATCATTAGCGCACTCCTCAGCAAGATTGATAATGATTTTTATAACTTCTTGCATTGACTCGTGTCCAAATTTAACTGCTCCCAACATAATTTCCTCAGAAAGTTCTTTAGCTTCAGACTCTACCATCAAAACTGCATCTTTAGTTCCAGATACTACCAGGTCTAATTGAGTTTCTTCATTAATTTTTGGATTTAATATGTAATCTTTTCCGTCATAACCAACTCTACATCCACCAATTGGTCCCATGAATGGTATTCCGGATAATGTCAAAGCACTAGAAGCGGCTATCATTGCAACTATGTCAGGGTTTGTCTCTGTATCATGTGATAATACAGTTAAAATAACTTGGGTTTCATTTTTAAATCCTTCAGGAAATAATGGCCTGATTGGCCTGTCAATTAATCTTGAGGTAAGAGTTTCAAATTCTGTTGGTCTTCCTTCTCGTTTGAAAAAACCTCCGGGAATTTTGCCAGCTGCATAAAATTTTTCTTGATAGCTTACAGTTAGTGGGAAAAAGTCAAAATCAGGCTTAGCTGTTTTTGCTGCTACGACATTAGCCATAACAACAGTATCTCCATAACTAACAATTGTTGATGCTGTTGCCTGCTTCGCTACCTTTCCCGTTTCTATTTTTAAAACTTGGTTTCCCCAATTCATTTCTCTTGAAATAGCTTTTTTCATATTTTCTCGTTCCTCTAAAAATTATTTGCATTTTTTTATTTTCTGATTCCTAGTTTATCGATAAGTTTTTCATAAGAATCTTTATTATTTCTTTTTAAGTAAGCTAGTAAGCTTCGTCTTTGATTAATTAACCTCATAAGACCAGTTCTAGAATGATTATCTTTTTTATGAGACTGGAAGTGCTCAGTTAAATTGGATATTCTTTCACTAAGAATAGCAATTTGAACTTCTGGAGAACCTGTATCTTTGTCAGACCTCGCGAATTCATCAATTAATTTAGATTTATTTTCTTTATTTATCGACATCACAATTTCCTCTATAAATTAAACACCCTTATAGGTTTTATTTTTCCTTTAATAGCCTTTCCTATGCCAAGAAGTTTAGATCTTGTTTGTACTAATAAAAATTCATTTTGATATTTTTTATTAACATACTCAAAACTAAGTCCATTTAGAAATTTATGTCTTAATTCATTATTGACTGTTACTGCCGGGATGTCGTCCAGTACATCTCTAATTGAGTGCATAACTTCAAAATGCTCGCCAATATGAACTAATTCTTCTAATTTATCTAGTAAAATAATGTCTTTTTCGTCAAATTTACCTATTTTTGTTCTTCTTAATTCATTCACATAGGCAAATGTACCAAGCATTATTCCTAAATCTCTAGCAATAGCCCTTACATATGTGCCTGTTGAACAATCAAGTCTAAAAGAATATTCATTTTCATTCAGTGAATTTATACATTCTAAATTACTAATATATACAGTTCTTGGTTTAATAGTAAAATCGTGATTTTTTCGAGCAAGTTTATAAGCCCTTGTACCATTCAATTTAATCGCAGAATATTTTGGTGGTATTTGAGAATGTTTACCAAGAAAATTTTTTAAACATCGATCAATTTCTGGTTTTGTTGGTATTACAGATGAACTTTTTATAGTTTTACCAGTCACATCATCAGTATCTTTAAGTTCACCAAAAACTACTCTAAAATTATATGATTTATTTTTTTTAAAATAATGAATACTTTTTGTTGCTTCACCTACTGCTACTGCTAATACACCCGTTGCAAAAGGATCTAGAGTTCCAGCATGACCAATTTTTTTTATATTCAGAATTTTTCGAAGTCTATAAATAACTTGAAATGATGTTATATTTTTTGGTTTATCAACAAATATCCAGCCATTCATAAATCAGTTTTTTTTATATCATCTTGAACTTTTTCAGAATTGAGAATTTGTTCTATTCTAGAAAAACCATAAATACTTTTATCGTTCCTAAAAACTAATTTTGGGAAATATTTTAAATCAATATAATTAGTTACTTCCTTTGATAGGTATTTTTTACATAAGTTTAATCTATTTATAATTTCTTTTTTTTCAATTTCTTCATGGCAAACAACATAAATGTAAGCTATTTTTAAGTCAGAATTCATCTCAACTTTTATTACATTAATAGGAAATTTAAATGGCCTATCAAGTGGTAGCTCATTTCTTACAAGTACTCTACTAACAGCTTTTTTTATAACTTCAGAAACCTTATATGATCTATTAGTTTTATCGCTTTTTCTTTTTAAAATCACAATGATTGCGCTATTTCTTCAATACTAAAGACCTCTATGAAATCTCCAACTTCAAAATCATTAAATTCTTTTATACTGATTCCACATTCTGTTCCGGATTTTACCTCATTAGCCTCGTTTTTTTCTCTTTTTAAACTCAATATATCTCCATGATAAATAGTTTCGTCATTTCTTGTTACTCTAACTTTACCATTTTTATTTACGGATCCTTCTATAACTTTACAGCCAGCTATGGAGCCAATTTTAGAAACTTTAAATATCTGTAATACTTCTGCTTTACCAATGAAGTTTTCTTTTATTGTGGGCTTTAGTTTTCCAATTGCAAAATCTGAGATAAATTCGATCAGTTCATAAATTATATTGAAATTTTTTATATTAAGATGACTAAGTTTTGCTTTTGTTTTTGCCTCTTTTGTAGTTGAAGAATTAAATGATATTAACAAAGCATTTGATGCAGAGGCAAGTGCAACATCACTCTCATTGATAAATCCAACGCCTGAGTGGATTACTTTGATATTTATTTTATCACTCTTTATATTTTCTAATTGATAGACAATTGCCTCTGATGAACCTCTTGTGTCAGCCTTTATCACAACCTCTAGATTTTCTTTTTTATTTTCTAGTGAACCAAAAGTTAATTCGCCATCAAGGTTTTTGATATTTTTTGGAACAATTTTTTTCTTTTTTAATTGACTTCTGATTTCACACAGCTCTCTTGCTTTTTCATCACTTTCTACAGTAACAAAACTATCTCCTGCCTCTGGTGGTTCGTTTAATCCTAGTACCTGTACAGGCATTGACGAGAGTGCTTCGTTTACATTTTTACCTTTATCATTAAGTATTGCTCTTACTTTTCCATATTCACTTCCTGCAACTGCAATATCGCCAACACTTAACTTCCCATTCGTGACAATTATATTACAAATTGGCCCCCTCCCTTTATCAATATTTGCTTCAATAACTGTTGCTTCCGCGTATGTCTGGTTATTAGCTCTTAGCTCAGAAAGTTCTGCTTGAACTATTATAGAGTCTAATAATTTATCAATATTTGATCCTGTCTCAGCTGATACTTCTACTGATTGAATATCTCCAGATAAGTCCTCAACAATTAAATCCTCTGACAAAAGTTGTTCTTTTATTTTTTGAGGATTTGATTCTGGCTTATCACATTTATTTATCGCAACTATAATGGGCACATTTGCAGACTTCGCATGTGCAATAGCTTCTTGAGTTTGTGGCATAACACCATCATCTGCTGCGACTATTAAAACGACAATATCTGTAACATTTGCACCTCTTGCCCGCATGTCTGTAAAGGCAGCATGACCCGGGGTATCAATAAAAGTAATTTTATTGTTTTTATGTTCAACCTCATAAGCTCCAATATGTTGTGTTATTCCTCCGCTTTCGCCTGATACAACATTAGAGTTTCTGATTTTGTCTAATAAAGATGTCTTGCCATGATCTACATGACCCATAATTGTTACAATAGGCGACCTAACTTGGTCTTTTTTTGCATCAAAGTCCTTTGAAATGAGATCTTTCTCTAGGTCCTCAATGCTCTCTCTTTTAAAATTATGACCAAACTCTGTAACTAAAAGCTCGGCTGTATCAGCATCTATTGACTCATTAATTGTAGCCATCATTCCCATCTTCATTAACGATTTAATTAAATCACCAGATTTTTCTGTCATTCTATTTGCCAATTCTTTAACAGTAATAAATTCTGGGATGTATACGTCTCTGACAATTTTTTTTACTGGCTCTTGCTCATTAAGAGATTTTTTTGTTTTTTGTTTAGACCTTTTATATGCTGCAAGACTTCTTGTTCTTTCATCAACATCACTAAGTGCTGTTACAATTGTTACTTTTCTCTCTCGAATTTTTTTCCTTCCAAAAGTATTCTGTGGTTTTTTCTTTTCGATAGGATCGATATCAGTTAAAGAGGTCTTTTTTTTATCAATATCTTTTTTAATTTCTCTATTTTCAAAGTTTTGTTTTTCTTCAAGCTTAATATCTATATTCTTTTGAACAGATTTAGGTTTTGAAATGATATTTGATCTTATTTTTTCTATTTCCTTATTTTGATCCTTTTTATTATCAGCTCTTAGAATTCTTTTTTGCTCATCCCTTGAAAGGGGTTTTAACAGTACTCCGGATTTTGCTAAATTATTCTTATTTTCGTTATTGTCAGAAGTGATATTCTTTGGGGTATCAAATCCGTCTAATGGTTTTTTTATAGTCTGATTATCTGGTAATGAATTTCTTTTATACCTTTTTTTTTCGACTATAACAGTTTTACCAGACTCTATATTCTTTTTAGGTGCAATGAGAGGTTTAGAGCCAAGTTTTAAGCTTAAAGTTTTTTTCTTTTTTATCTTTTCTTCATTATTAGACATATTAAAAAAGCTTAAGTATGACTTACTCAAGCCATATCTTCCTAGCCTCCATAATTAATTGATCCCCTTCATCTTTTGTAAGATTAAACTCTTCTAAAATTCCTGAAACTCTAGAATTCTTATCTGTTTTATCTTCAACGTATCCAATGAGATCGTCTGTTGTCAAACCAGCAAAATCTTCTAATGTTTTAACATCATTTTCGGCAAGCTTAACGATCATGGCTTTCGATAATAGTTCAAAATCAATCAGATCTTTAGAAACTTTTAGACTCACTAATTTAGCTTCATTTTCTTTTTCCTTATCAGACAAGAATTTATTTGCTCTTTCAATTAATTCTTCAACGATTTCGTCATCAAAACCTTCTATAGCCAGTAATTCAGATTTTTCAGTTTCGATTACTTCATCTATACTTCCAAAACCCTCACTAACTAATAACTGTGCAAGAGTTTCATCAACATCCAAAGAAGAAATAAATATATTTGTCTTATTAACAAAGTCTTCCTGTCTTTTCGAGGATTCTTCATCTTCAGTGAGAATATCAATTTCATAACCAGTGAGCTCAGTGGCAAGTTTAACATTTTGACCTCTTCTTCCTATTGCTAAACTCAAATGTTCCTCAGATACTACAACTTCGATTTTGCCCTGATCTTCATCAAGTACAACTTTTAATACTTCTGCCGGAGATAAAGAAGCGATAGCAAGGTTTGCAACATTATCCGACCAGTTAATTATATCAATTTTCTCACCTTGCAATTCATTCACAACTGCTTGCACTCTACTACCTCTCATTCCAACACATGCTCCAACAGGATCTATTGATCCATCATCGGTGAATACAGCAATTTTTGCCCTACTACCTGGATCACGAGCGACACTTTTAATTAATATAATGCCATCATAAATTTCAGGTACCTCTTGCATAAAAAGTTTTGCCATAAACTGTGGGTGTGACCGTGATAAGAATATTTGAGGTCCTTTAGTCTCAGATCTAACATCGTAAATATAGGCTCTAACTCGATCACCATTTCTCAAATTTTCTCTTGGAATAGTCTGGTCTTTTCTAATTACTCCCTCAGCCTTACCTAGATCAAGAACGATATTTCCAAACTCAGATCTTTTTACTATTCCATTAACAATTTCACCAACTCTATCTTTGTATTCATTATATTGACGATCTCTTTCAGCCTCTCTTACTTTTGAGTTTATAACTTGTTTTGCAGACTGAGCTGCTATCCTGCCAAAATCTAGAGGGGGGAGAGGGTCGAGTAGTTGGTCCCCAATTTGTGCTGCCCCATTAATTTTTTTGGCCGCTTTTAAATTAATCTCTAAAAATTTGTTTTTAACTTCATTAACTACCAACATTTTTCTTGATATTGATATATTTCCATCTTCTTGATTTATTTCTACTATAACTTCGTTTTCCTCACCGTAATTACTCTTAGCAGCTTTCGCAATTGCTTCTTCAAGAGCTGAAATTACAATCTCCTTCTCTATCATCTTTTCTTGAGCAACTGCTTCAGCTATCCTCAAAATCTCTATCTTATTCGCACTTACCATATTTACCCTTTAGCATAAAAAAAAAGTGGGCTATACCCACTTTTTATTAGTTCAACAAAAAAATTCTTAAGATCTATACACCTCTATTATTAATAAATCAAGCTAGAATTATTTAATTATCTCAAATTCTAACGAGGTATATTTTTCCTCCGTTTTCTATTGCTTTTCTTTGATATCTCGATACTCCATATAGACAATTACTGTCGGATAATATCTCAATATCTAATATCCCAAAAAACTCTCTGTTAGTTTTTGAGATTTCTTTAATACTTTTTAGATAATCTTTAGAGTCAGTCGTTATATATATAGACTTCTTGGACTTAATTACTTTATTAAATAGTTTTAAGTTATCTGCTGAGATAAGTCTTCTTTTATGATGTCTTTTCTTTTTCCAAGGGTCCGGATTTAAAATATAGATTTTATCAACTGAATTACTTTGAATTGATTGCAATAAATATATACTATTTAAATTTGTTAACTTTAAGTTATGAATACTTAAATTTACAATTTCTTTTAGAACTTTAGCTATTCCATTTACATAAAATTCTGAACCAATGAATAATTCATCAGGATTTGCCAAAGCACTTTTTAGAAGGAATTCTCCATTACCAAAACCAATTTCAATATTTACTCTATTAAATTTAGCTTCTGTAAATATCAATTTTTTATTAAATTTCTTTAGTTCATGATAATTAATTATTTCCTCATCAAGTGAGAATGCTTGATAATATTCATTCATTAAATCTAAACTCTTTTTAGATAATTTTTTTGATATCTTCCTACCATAATATTTGTAATAGTCAGGAAATTGAGTTTTTAGTCGATGTAATAAGTCTATATTTTCTCTGCTAAGTCTGTTTTTTCCCATGAAAATGATCCATCATCTTCGGGTTCTCTACCAAAATGCCCGTAAGAAGCACTTTTTTTATAAATTGGTTTATGCAATTTCAAATGATCTCTTATTCCGCGTGGAGTAAGATCAACATTAGTAGAGATTTTTTTTAATAATTCCTGATCTGACATATTTGATGTTCCGTGAGTATCAATATAAATTGATAACGGATCGGACACTCCAATAGCGTAAGCTAGCTGTAAAGTGCATTTTTCAGCAATGCCAGAAGCGACAACATTTTTAGAAATATATCTTGCGATATAAGCTGCTGATCTATCAACTTTGGTGGGGTCTTTTCCTGAGAATGCCCCTCCACCGTGCGGAGCCGCCCCACCATATGTATCAACAATTATTTTTCTTCCAGTAAGCCCTGTATCTCCATCAGGTCCTCCTATTACAAATTTACCAGTAGGGTTTATCAAAATTTCAGTTTCTTCATTTAACCATTGATCCGGTATGATATTTTTTATTATTGGTACTATGATATCACTTACACCCTGTTGATTAAGGTGTTCGTCATGCTGAGTAGAAACTACGATCTTAGTGCATTTCTCAGGAACACCATTACGATATTGAAGGGTGACTTGACTTTTGGAGTCAGGTTGAATGCCAGGTGTTTCACCATTTTTTCTTTTTATTGCCATATCCTCCAATATTTTATGCGAATAGTATATTGGTGCTGGCATTAAAGAAGGCGTTTCTTTACAAGCATATCCAAACATTATTCCTTGATCACCAGCTCCTTGATCTTTATTTCCTGAGGCATCAACTCCCATGGCGATGTCAGCAGATTGACTATGAACTCCGGAACAATCAAATGAGAATTTTTCCCAATGAAAACCCTCTTGTTCGTAACCAATTTCCTTCACAGCATTTCTAGCTAAAGTTTCGTAATCACATTTGTAATTTTCTGGTCCTCTGACTTCACCGGCCATTACTACTTTGTTTGTTGTAACAAGGGTTTCCATTGCAACCCTTGAATTTTCTGGGTTATCTTGTGACAGAAAATCGTCAACAATTGAGTCTGAAATTACATCACACACTTTATCAGGGTGACCTTCAGAAACTGATTCACTTGTAAATAAATATTCTTTATTCATATTTTTTATATTTTTATTTAGATCGATTAGCATAGCCAATAATAAAAAATAAAACTATCAAAAAATATGTAAAAAAGTTTCCATATTCTCTATAGACGGTCGTCTCTAATTTTTTTGGGATTTTCACATCTAAGTACTCAGATTTGGTTGAATCTGTGACTATAATGATATCTCCAATGGGGCTAATTAATCCTGAAATACCTTTATTTGATGATCTAACCATTGGAATACCCAGCTCAATGGATCTAAATTTTGCATGAGCGAAATGCTGTCTTGGACCGCTAAAACTTCCAAACCAGCCATCATTACTTAGATTAACTAATAAATTTGAACTATCAGATACACTATTACGAACAAAGCTCGGAAAAATCACTTCGTAACAGACTAAAGGTGTAAAGTTATAATGAAAAGATTGATTGTTACTCCCTTTAGTTAAATTAGCATTAAAAAAAGAGTTTTCTGGAAATAGCGTATTTAATAAATTAGAAAATGGAAAGTATTCACCAAAGGGTACAAGAATTTTTTTATCGTATATAAATCCCATATAACTTACTGAGTTAAAAAATTTTTTTTTATCTTTTCTAATAAATCCAGCTATCCAATTACTGGGTCTTTCAACATCAAATCCAAGTGAAGTCTCTGGAAATACAGTAATTAAACTAGGCGACCCGATTGCTGCTGTTTTTTCTATTGATTTTTTTGTCCACTTATCTTTTTGATTAAGATAAGTATGAACGATTCTTAGTTCATTATCAGTATATACTAATTGATTATTATTCACCCTTACTAAACCATAAATGTATAAGGAGATA
Source organism: uncultured Pelagibacteraceae bacterium (assembly GCA_902590345.1). Taxonomy (GTDB): domain Bacteria; phylum Pseudomonadota; class Alphaproteobacteria; order Pelagibacterales; family AG-422-B15; genus CACNXQ01. The sequence goes on from CACIWK010000005.1 coordinate 52,417, forward strand.
AGTATTATAATTGCTGTGAACACATATACTTTATTCTTATTATTTGAAAAAATTGTTGAGACACATACTGAGCAAAATACTGTCAATAATCCAAGTCCATAGATGCCTACAATTGAAACTGTCTGTGAATAAATTAATGACCATGACCAACTGTAACCGATTAAATTCCATGGAAGTCCTGTAAATAAAATACTTCTTAAGAATTCAAAAATTACCCAAATTGAACTAAAGTAAAATAATTTTGAATTCGATTTGCTCCAATAAAAAGCATTGACTATTTGCATTACTGCAAAAAAAATTGCGAGACAAAATGGAAAGACAATAAAAATTATTGGCGCAACATAAGATAATTTAGGATCAAGTTCTATTATTGAATTAGAAACCCAATACATACTCAGTACAAAAAAACCAAATCCGAAGAATAGCCCATTAAAAAAGAAAATTTTATAATAACTCGGTGACTTGTTAAAAACATAGTCATTTAGTTGAAAAAAAATACCCAAGACAAATAAGGATAAAAATGGCACATTAAATGGCTCAAAACTAAAAGCTAAAAATATTCCTAAAAAAAAATTAAGAATGAATAAATAAGACTTTTTATATGGAATAAATTCCAATAAAATCATTATTTTTTTGGTGTTGATACTTTTACCGACTTTATTTTCATCGGATCTGCATCCTTAATTTCAAAAGTAGTACCTGAGCTATGTTTTATAATTTCTCCTCTTTGAGGTACTCGTCCTGCGATAGAAAATATTAAACCTCCTAGAGTATCAATATCTTCATTTTCATGAGAATCAAGGAATCGTATGTTAGTTACCTTTTGAAGTTCATTTATTTCTACTCTTGCACTTGCTTCAAAAATATTAGTAGACGATTTGATTAACATCGGTAAATTTTTTTCATCATGTTCGTCCTCAATTTCTCCAGTAATTTCTTCAATTACATCCTCAATTGTAATTAAACCATCAGTGCAGCCGTATTCATCTATTACAATTCCCATGTGAAGCCTGGTCATTTGCATTTTAAGAAGTAAATCAAGCACTGGCATCGAGGGCGGTATTTCCAAAACGTCTCTTTTTAAATCCCTTAGAAAATTAGCTTCAATTTTTTTTTGATTTTGAAAATTTACGAGGTCCTTAATATGAACCATACCTTCGATATTATCTAGATTTTTCTCATAAACGGGCACTCTTGAGTGGGCTTCTTGAATAAAGACTTGTAATACCTTTTCAAAACTATCATTGATTTCGACCGCACCAATATCAGCTCTTGGTATCATAATGTCTGAGGATCTAATACCATCAATTTTTAAGATATTTAAAAGCATCAATCGTTCGTGTTTAGATATTCCTTCTGCTTCTTTAAGATCACTATCTAAAACAGTTTCAATGCTTTCTTTTAATGAATTATTAGGAGATTTTTTTTTTAGAAAATATTTATTGAATAGTTTATTTATCATGATTTATGTTTAATTGTATTATATATTAAATTTTCATATTTTTTCATTTGTTTGAATTCTTTTTCTGTTTTATGGTCATAGCCCAATAAATGGAGCATTCCATGTATTGTCATCTTGCATAAGTGATCGTGCTTTGTAATATTTTGTTCTATTGCCTCATTTAATAAAGTTTGACTCGCCATTACGATATCACCTAAAAGATACTTATTCATATAATATGATTGCATTGGAAATGATAGAACATTTGTGGGTCTGTTTTTTTTTCTATACTTGAGATTTAATTCCTTAATTTTTTTATTCGAAGTTAAAAAAAAAGTTACTGATAAATTTTGATTGGTTCCGATATCAATAACATTAAATATTTCATTAACTGTTTTTGAAATATTTTTTTTAAAATCTGGAAAATTTTTTTTCCATCCATCCTCGTCTATACTATAATTTATTTCGATCATTCACTAATTTTTTTGATCAAAAAGTTCCTTTATTTGATTGTCATAAGAATCATAGGCGTTTATAATTTTTGTAACCATTTCATCTCTAACAATATCTTTCTGTCCAAAATTTATAACAGAAACACCATCAATATCTGACAAAATTTTTATTGATCTAAGAAGACCAGAATCACTTCTTATGTTGAGATCTGTCTGTGAAGGGTCACCAGTTACTACCATTCTTGAGTTCTTACCGCATCTAGTTAAAAACATCTTAATTTGATTATGCGTTGCGTTCTGCGCTTCATCTAATATAACAAATGAATTATTAAGTGTCCTTCCTCTCATAAATGCTAATGGAGCAATTTCAATTTCTGAAGATTGGATCTTTCTTGATGCAACATCTGATGGCATTAAGTCGTATAATGAGTCATATAGTGGCCTTAAATATGGATCTACCTTTTCCTTCAAATCTCCTGGTAGAAAACCAAGTTTTTCACCTGCCTCAACTGCTGGTCTAGATAAAATAATTCTATCAAATTTATTTTCTAAAAGTTGAGACACTGCTGCGGCAACAGCAAGAAAAGTTTTACCAGTTCCTGCAGGTCCAATTGCAAATACTATTTGTTTTTTTTGCAATATTTCTAAATAATTATTTTGAAGTTTACTTTTGCCAATAACGTCTAATTTAGAAGTTTTTGTAATATTTATATTTTTAACATCATTTGATATATACATTTTTAAATTCTCCTGCATTGAATTGATATTATGATTTTTATTCTTATTCATCTTTTTTTCACTAATTGTTAGATTTATTGCACTTTTTAAAATATCTATATTTTTATTATTTCCCTGAATAATTAATTGATTGCCTTTTTGATAAATTTTTAAGGGTAAGTTTTTTTCGAAAAAATCTATATTTTCGTTATTTACACCAAATATATCCAATGCTTCAGAGTTTTCTATATGAATTCTAATTGAACTTAATCCTTGAGCAGGAGTCTTTTTATAAGGGCTGTAAAATAGTTTTGTTTTCAAATTTTTATATAAGTCTTAATCTAACAACTAGCATATAAGTTCTTATGATTGCAAGTTAAAATATTTACAGTTTTAACTTCACCAGGAGTAATTTTCTGTGCCTTTATATAAACTGATTGCATAAATGGTGTTCTGCCAAAAAAATATTCTGGATTGCTGCTACTTTGATTCTCAATCAAGACGTCAACATTTTTTCTAATAAAATTCTTATTAAATTCAAATTGTATATCTTTTAATTTTTCTTGAAGGATTGAAAGTCTCTCTTTTTTAATATGAAGAGGTGTTTTGTCTATTTCGAGTGCTGACTTAGTCCCTGGCCTAGAGCTATAAATGAAAGAAAAGGATTGAGTGAATTTTATTTTATCAACTAAATCTAGAGTTTGTTTAAAATCACTCTCAGTTTCACCCGGATAACCTATTATAAAATCTGATGATATTTCGATTTCCGGGTTAACAGCTTTTAACTTATCAATAATTTTTAGATAAAAATCAGTATCATATTTTCTATTCATTTTTTTTAAAATTTTGGACGATCCTGATTGAACAGGTAAATGAAGAAAAGGCATAAGCTTATCATTTGTAGAATGTAGTTTAATTAAATCATCTCTCATATTAATTGGATGTGAAGTTGTATATCTTATTCTTTTGACATTTTTATTTTTACTTATTTCTTCAATTAAATCAGCAATTGTTATCTTCCTTCCATTATGGGATATATTAAAAGCATTTACATTTTGACCTAGCAGTACTATTTCTCTCGCACCATTTTCAGTTAGGGAACTAACTTCATCAACCAAAGACTGTAAAGGACGAGAATATTCGGGTCCTCTCGTATAAGGGACTACACAGAAAGAGCAAAATTTATCACATCCTTCTTGAATTGTTAGGTATGAGGAAATGCCTTGTTTTCTTTTTTGTTCAGCCAAGTAATCAAATTTTTCATTTATGATAAAATCAGTATTAACTTGTTTTGGCTTTAGTTTTAAATCGTCAATCATCTGAGGAAGTAAATGATAACTTTGTGGACCTAATATGATATCAATAGATTTGTTTTTATTAAACATCTCGTAGCTTTCGGCCTGAGCCACACAACCAACAACAGCAATAGTTTTTTCTTTTTTATATTTGTTTACTCGTCCAATATCTGAATAAAGTTTATGAGCCGCTTTGTCTCTGATATTGCAAGTATTGAAGACAATTAAGTCAGCATTTTCTATATCTTCATTTTGCTTCAAGCCTTTATTTTCTAATATTGTTATAATTTTTTCACTGTCATAAATATTCATTTGACAGCCATAAGATTTTACAAAAAAAGATGTATGATACACTTTAATTAGCTTTCAACGTTTTATTGAGACCATTTAAT
>CACIWK010000006.1 GCA_902590345.1 uncultured Pelagibacteraceae bacterium
TGTTTGTTTGGTCTAATCTCGCCAATCAGAGGAGGTTTCTGAGATATGATAGGAGTCAAGACTACATCATACTTATCAGTTTCTTCCATTACCGATCGAGCAATCTTTTGCATAGTATATCGTGCCCAAGTGTAGTCACTCGCTCTGAAACTTTTACCCAAATAATTAAATAGTCTAGTTGCAGTTTCAATTTCATTTTTCTTAAATCCTCTTCCAACAACATCTTTCAATTCATTAAACATCTGGGTTACATGAGAGGATATAGTTATTGTAAATGCTCTTGCAGCAAGAAGTCCGTCATAACTGAAATTCATTTCTTCAACATCGTGACCTAAGTCTTCACATAATTTGGCATTGAATTTAATTGCTTCAATTGCATCAGGGGAGGGTTCAATTCCAACAGGACTTTTAAGATTAAACCCAATCTTAAGTTTATTTTTTTTACTCAGAGCTTCAACAAGAGAACCTTTTTTGTATGGAATGCTATAAGGATCACCCACAACGTTTCCAAACAAACAATCATACATATGAGCCGTGTCTCTGACTGTTCGAGAAACAATACCGGAATGGGTAAGTCCTCCCCATTTATCACCGTGAGAAGGCGCAAATGATGTTCTTGCTCTATTAGGCTTTAATCCAACTAGACCGCATGATGCAGCGGGAATTCGAATTGATCCACCACCATCACTTGCATGTGCAATAGGAACTATTCGACTTGAAACTGCTGAAGCTGCACCACCACTAGATCCACCTGTTGTTCTATTGGTATCCCAAGGATTTCTTGTTGGGCCAAATTCAGTTGGCTCAGTTGTAACCATGAGACCGTATTCAGGTGTTGCAGATTTTCCACATATAACAGCACCAGTTTCTCTAAATTGTCTTGTGAGGTGATTGTCGTAAGGCATTTTAGTGTTTTTTAAATACTTACTGCCTTGCATCATGTGATAGTTAGCTAAAGAACTATCCATATCTTTCATAAGAAAAGGAACTCCAATAAAAGTTCCATTTAATTCTTTGTTTCTATTTATTGACTCGAATGCATAGTGATACATTGTACGATGCACTGCATTTAATTTAGGGTTCAGTTTTTCAATTAGATCAATGGCACTATCAAGAGGATCAATGAGGGATATTTCTTTATTTCTAATTAATTCGGCTATGCCCAAACCATCATAATTTGTATATTCTTTGAAAATAGCCATTATTGATTATATTAACCCCAAAAATATGATAATCTCTTTAAAATTTTTTTAATGATTCAGTCTATTTAAAACCTATGGCAGATGCAAATAAGAAAAAAGGAAACCCAGTCATTAATTTTATTAAAAGGTACTTTTTTACAGGTCTTTTAATATCGGCGCCAATTGGAGCGACGATTTACATTACAATATTTATTGTCGAATTTATTGCTGGTCTGGTTCCAGACAGATTTAACCCAAATGGGCTGCTACCTGAAATCATTGGCTATAAAATTCCTGGCCTTGAATTAATTATAGCATTTCTATCTTTTATCTTAATCGGTCTAATATTTTCAACCTTATTTGGGAAAGCCATTCTTGGTTATTTTGACAATCTTATCACACGTATTCCATTAGCCGGCAATGTCTATAAAGCTATCAAACAGATCACTGAGACATTCTCAAATACTGATTCAGCATATCAAAAAGTTGTTCTCATCGAGTATCCAAGAAAAGATATATATGCAATTGGCTTTATGACAGGTGAGACAAAAGGTGAAATTAAGGAAAGACAGAAAATAGAAATGGTCAATGTATTTGTTCCAACCACACCAAATCCTACCTCAGGGTTTTTACTCTTCATACCTAAAGACGATATCGTTGAACTTGATATGTCTGTTGAAGATGCGATTAAATTGGTTGTATCGGCAGGCATGGTGGTACCACCAAGGAAATAATTAGCCAGTTTTTAAATAATCGATTGCAACTTGATTTCTAAATAGATGCAAAAGTGTCCTTTGTGCTTTGCCCGCAGATTTTTTCAATTCCGGATCTTCTTTAACGATATCCATGGCAACGCCTCTCGCTTCCTCGAGTATATGCTTATGCTTGTCTAGATTTGATAGTCTAAAATTTGGAATACCACTTTGTTTTGAGCCTAATATTTCCCCAGCACCACGAATATCAAGGTCTTCTTCGGCGATCAAGAAACCATCGTTTGTTTCCTTCATCACTTTTAATCTTCGTTTAGCATTTTCGGTGAGTGGCCCCTCAAAAAGTAATATGCACGTTGACTGTACATTTCCTCTACCAACTCTTCCTCGAAGTTGATGAAGTTGTGAAAGGCCATACCTCTCAGAATTCTCAATAATCATCACAGTTGCATCAGGGTCGTCTATTCCTACTTCTATTACTGATGTTGCGACTAAAATATCTATTTTATTATCTTTAAACTTTGACATGACATCGTTTTTTTCTTCTTGTGACATTTGACCGTGAACTAAACCAACATTGTTTGATGAGTAATATTTTTTTAAGTCATTCACTCTTGAGTTGACTGATTGCAATTGAAGTTTTTCGGATTCATCAATTAAAGGGCACACCCAATAAATCTTTTGTTTCTTATTTAATATTTTTGTAAGGCTTTCTTTTAGTTGGTCAATTTTACTGATATTGATTGATTTGGTGATTATTTCCTTTCTGTTTTTAGGTTTTTCAGAAATTTTGGATATATCCATATCCCCATACGCTGCCAATTCCATCGTTCGAGGTATAGGAGTAGCGGTCATCAATAAGATGTCACAACTATTTCCTGCTTTTTCATTTAATAAAATCCTTTGGTGTACTCCAAACTTATGCTGCTCATCAATGACAACCAAGCCAATGTTTTCAAAGGTTACTTTTTGCTGAAATAATGCATGTGTTCCGATAATAATGTCAGCTTCAAAATTATGATTATTTTTATTTGAGGATGTAATTAGTGAACATGTTAGGTTTAAATCACTGATAAATTCTCTGATTGTATTAAAATGCTGCTCAGCAAGAATTTCTGTTGGTGCCATTAAAACTGATCTTTTATTATTTTCAATGCATTGCATCATTGCAAATAATGCAACAATGGTTTTCCCGCTACCTACATCTCCTTGCAGAAGTCTTAACATCTTACTTGAACCTTCTTGATCGTTTGAAATTTCTTCAATAGTTGTTTCTTGATCACCAGTGAGTTGAAATCTCAATTGATCTCTTAATTGTTTTGATAATTTATTTTTTTTTAGGAAGTGAAATTCCATTTTTATGACTAATTTTGTTTTTAATTAATCTAATTGTTAACTGTTGAGAGAACAGCTCATCAAAAACAAGCCGTTCTATATATTTATTATCATCATTTTCCTTCACATCTTTAGGATTATGCATTTGATAAATAGAGTCTTTCCATGATGGCCATTTGTTTCTTTCTAAAACCTTCTCAGGTATCCATTCAGGCAATTCATCAACCATACTTAATGCAGAATTAATTGATTTTTGTATAATTTTAGATGTCATTCCTGCTGTTAAAGGGTAAACACACTCAATCTTTTTAACAGAATCTAAGTTTTTAATATCAACTACATGATGAGGATGTGTAATTTGATACAAATCGTTAAATTTTTCAATTTTACCACTTATAACCCTAGTGCTACCGATCGGTAAGATTTTTTTTATGTATGGACCTCTTAGATTAAAATATACAATTGACATTTGTCCACTGTCATCAGAGACATTAACTCGATATGGCATTCTTCTATTGAAAGCAGGAGTGTGACTATCAATTTTAACAACGACAGTTGCAATGCTTCCTTCTTCCAAATCAACAATTTTAGGACTATTTCTTCTGTCTATGTATGCGGCTGGTTTATGAAATAATAAATCAACAATATATTTGCCGCATAATCTCTCGATTATTTTAGCGTTCTTTGGTCCAATCCCTTTTATCGTCATTATATTTGAAAAAAGCTTGTATAAGATCTTTGGCCTCATATATGTATTGTATCAAAGATCGATAAAAAAAATATGAACGATTTACATACACTTCAAAAAAAGCTTCAGTTCAAATCCTCTCATCGGGGATCAAAGGAAATGGATATTCTCTTGGGATCTTTTGTTGAGAAATACATCAAACTATTTAATGAAGGTGAGCTTCAAATGTTAGAGGCTATATTAGAACTTGATGATAATGACATATATCGATATGCGCTAGATAAGGTGACAATTCCAAAAGAAATTGACAATCGCGTCATGCATTTACTCAAAGATTTTACGATGCTTAAAAAATGACGAAACCACGCTTAAAGACACAAGTTAATGAGAATTTAAATATCAACATTGATGAAAAATTTGATTATGAAAGAACAATTAACTATTTATCTGCCAATGGTTATGCACGCGTAAGTTCAATTCGTGAAAACGGTGAATTCTCTGTAAAAGGAGATGTTATTGATATTTTTCCAACAGACTTCAAGAATCCAGTTCGTATTAACATTTTTGGTGATGAGATCGAAAAATTTGAAGAATTTAATCCTAAAAATCAAAAATCGATACAAAGTCTGTTCAGACTCATTATTAAACCTTTTAATGAGTTCTCTTTCAATCAAAGCAAACGAACAATTAAAGCAGATACTTTTTTAACTGATCTCAGTACTTTTGAACAAGATGATCTAATTGTTCATGTTGATCATGGAATAGGAAAATTTAATGGATTAAAAAATGTTACTGTCCTAGAAAACGATCATGATTGCATTGAAATAACATATTTCAATAATGATAAACTTTATGTGCCTGTTGAGAATATTGAACTTTTGTCAAAGTACGGTGGGAATAGCGAATTCGCACAAATTGATAAACTGGGAAGTTCAAATTGGCAATTTAGAAAAGCCAGCGCAAAAAATAAAATAAATGAAATTGCTGAAGATTTAATAATAGTTGCGGCAGAAAGATCTTTAAAAGAAGCGACAAAATATACCGTTCAAGAACCTTATTATTCAAATTTTATAAATGAATTTGAATTTCAGGATACTGAAGATCAAGCAAATGTGACGTCAGAATTACTGTTTGATTTGAACAGCGGGCTTCCAATGGACCGTTTGATATGCGGTGATGTTGGCTTTGGTAAGACAGAAGTTGCATTAAGAGGAGCGTTCAACGTAGCTATGAGCGGTGCTCAAGTGGCATTTATTGTTCCAACAACACTACTATGCAGTCAACATTATGAAAATTTTACAAAAAGATTCAAAAACTTTCCATTGAAGGTAGATCAAATCTCAAGATTAAACTCAACATCCGAAAACAATAAAATTATTGAAAGAATAAATAATGGAGAAAGCGATGTGGTTGTTGGGACACATGCGCTTCTTAACAGTAAAATTAAATTTAAAAAATTAGGTATGCTTATTATTGATGAAGAGCAGCACTTTGGAGTTTCTCAAAAAGAAAAAATTAAGTCATTACGTTCAAATGTGCATGTGCTAGCTTTAACAGCCACACCAATACCACGCACATTACAAATGTCACTTGTAGGTCTTAGGGATTTGTCAATTATTTCTACAGCACCATTAAACAGGCAAAATATAAATACTGAAGTTATTGATTTTAATGATAAAAAAATAATCTCTGCAATTGAATATGAATTAAGTCGTAATGGCCAGGTGTATTATGTCTGCCCAAGAATTAACGAATTAAAAGAAGTTGAGGATTTTTTAAAAAGTAAACTTCCAAATGTAAAATATCAAATTGCCCACGGTCAAATGCCGTCCAAAAACCTGAAAAATACGATGATCGATTTTTATAATAATGAATTTCAATTATTACTGTGTACCACAATTGTCGAGTCGGGTCTGGATTTGCAGAAAACCAACACAATGATTATTCATAATTCTGATAAATTTGGATTATCTCAACTTTATCAGTTAAGAGGGCGTATTGGCAGATCTAATATTGAAGCATTTTGTTTTTATACAGTTAAAGACATCAATGGAATAACTGAAAATGCCTATAAAAGACTTATGCTTCTTAAAAAATTTAACTCCAGAGGCTCAAGTTTTAATCTCTCAAGTCATGATTTAGATATGAGAGGATCAGGAAATATTATAGGCGATGCTCAATCTGGACATATTAGAGAAGTTGGTCTCGAACTTTATCATAAATTGCTAAAAGATAAGATATTGGAATTAAAATCAGATACATCGACAGTGGATAATGAGTGGTCTCCACAAATAAATCTTGGTTTAAGTGTCTTAATACCTGAAAAATATATGCCAAATTTAAATACTAGACTGTTTTATTACCGGCAGCTTGCTTACTTAAGTTCAAGTGAGGAATTAAGTAAAATTAAGGAAGAAATGAGTGAGCGATTTGGTGAAGCTCCTAAAGAGGTTGAACATTTGTATAACATCACTGAGCTTAGAATTATATGTAAACAGTTGAAAATAGAAAAATTTGATATTGGAAATAAAGGTTTAACTATAAAATTTAAAAATAATCATTTTGAAAAAACAGACCAATTGGTTGAATTTATGTCTCAATATAAATATGACTTAAAGTTAAGATCAGACCATACATTGGTGTATAATTACCAAAAAACATCAAATAAAGATCGAATATATAAAGCTTTTTCTTTTGCAAAGGAATTGCAGGCATTATAGTAGAAAACATGGGTGTTCTATCTGGATATAAGATAATTGAATTGTCAGGGATTGGGCCAGGACCATTATGCGGAATGTTGTTTGCCGATCTTGGCGCTGAAGTTATTCGTATTGATAGAAAAAATACCGTTATGCCCAATCAACAACCAAAATTTGATATTACAGGAAGAAATAAGAAATCCATTTGTTTAAATTTAAAGGATCCCGAGTCTAAAGAGGTTTTATTTAAATTAATAAAAAATGCAGACGCTCTAATAGAAGGTTATCGACCAGGGGTAACTGAAAAACTAGGAATTGGACCTGAAGAATGTTTAAAGCAAAATGAAAAGTTAGTTTATGGAAGAATTACTGGTTGGGGTCAAAATGGTCCACTAGCACAGGCAGCTGGCCATGATATTAATTATATCGCACTAGCAGGCGCTCTATATTCAATTTGGGGCGAAAATAAACCATCAATACCCCTTAATTTAATTGGTGATTATGGTGGAGGTACAATGTTTCTTGCATTTGGTGTGTGTGCAGCTTTACTGTCAGCAAATAGAACGGGTAAAGGGCAAGTAGTAGATGCCGCAATGATTGATGGAGTATCAGTACTCACATCAATATTTCATAGTTTATCTCAGTCAGGAGTATGGAATGTAAATAATAGAGGCAATAATTTATTTGATGGAGGTGCGCCTTTTTATCAAGTTTATGAGACAAAAGATAACATGCACGTCTCAATAGGTTCTTTAGAGCCTCAATTTTACCAACTCTTAATTGAGAAATTAAAGCTCGGTGATGAATTTAAAAATCAAATGCAATTAGATCAGTGGGATAATATGAAAAGTAAATTAGCTGAAATATTTAAAACCAAAACAAGGGATGAATGGGATGAAATCTTTGAAGGGTCTGATGTTTGCTATTCACCAGTTCTCTCTATCGAAGAGGCAGCTAATCATAAACACATGAAGGAGCGTGATAATTTTGTAAATATTAACGATGTACGCCAACCATCACCAGCACCACGTTTTAGTGTTACACCGTCTGAGAAACCATCTCCCGCACCTGAAGTTGGCCAAGATAACAAAAGCATAATGCTTGATCTTGGTTTTTCTGAGGAACAAATCAAGGAATTAGAAAATAAAGGAGTTCTATTATAGTGCCTAGTTTCGATGTTGTTAGCAGAGTTGAAATTCAGGAGGTTGATAATGCCTTATCAAATTCAATGAAGGAAATTGAACAGAGATATGACTTTAAAGGTTCTGTCTCAAAGTTAGAGAGAACTGAGGGAGGGATTATTTTGCTTTCTGAAGACGAAATGAAGGCTAAACAGGTATTGGATATTTTAATTTCAAATTTAATTAAACGTAACGTTGATCCTAAAGTGATAAAGTTAAAATCATCTGAAAGTGCATCTGGTAACACAATCAGACAAAATTACGATCTATTGGAAGGTATTGATCAAGAAGTAGGTAAAAAAATTACAAAATTAATCAAAGAGTCAAAATTAAAAGTTCAAGCAAAAATTCAAGGAAATGAGCTGAGAATAAGTGGTGCAAAAAAGGACAATTTACAAGAAGCCATATCTAAAATTAAAGAGTTAAAATTAGAATTACCTCTTCAATATATCAATTTTAGAGACTGAGTTATCTTAATGGTTGGTCTGTTGTTATTTCTTGTTCTTTAATTTTCTCTCTATACAAAATAAATATCCCCGCTGAAACAATAATTAATATCCCAATTATTGTTCTCAATGAAACAGTTTCGCTCCAAATAAACCATCCCAAAAGTACAGCCCAAATTAAAAATACATATTCAAACGGAGCAACAATATAAGGTTTACCGTATCGATATGCGTTGAAAATAAATACAAAACCAAAAATCACACAAACACCAACTAAAAATAACATCAAGAGAGTTGTTGTGTCATTGAATGACCAGTATCTAAATAAAAATTCTAAAATTTCATTTCCAGAATTATCCATATCTAAATAAAATCCAGAATAGGTAATTATGGGACATAAAATTATAGTAGCGATGTAAACATGAAGTGTTTGTGTGTAAACATTATCCTCATTTGAGGTATATTTTATTATAATCATACTTCCTGAATATCCTGCAGCACATAGTATTGGAAATATCATGAATATATTAATGGTCTCAAAATCTGGTGAAACTATGAGCATTACACCTGCAAAACCATAAATAATTGTTAGCCATCTAATGATGCCAACTTTTTCTTTCAGAAAAATAGATGAAAAAATAGTAATAAAAAATGGTGCTGTAAAAAAAAGAGCCGTAGTTACTGCAAAAGACAAGTAAGCAAGACCTATATAATAAAATACGAACGCAAATATAAACATTATTGTTCTAAAGATTGTTAACTTTGGGTAATGAGTTGTCCAAATTAGTTTTTGGCCTGTAAAATAAAAAAATAAGACAAGAAGAACAATAGCAATGACACTTCTTGCAAACATGACCTGAAGTATTGATATGTCAACGGCCAATAATCTTACTGCAGTATCTTGAAATGCAAATGCAGTCATACCCATTAAAATATAAGCTATTGCTAAAAAATTATTCTCTTTTGCCATTAATAAAATATTAATACATAAGTTTTAGTAATAAAATATATTAATTGTTCTATAAGATTTGATATTAAATAATCTGCTAGTCAAAAAATATTGTGCAGTATAAAAAAAGTAATTTATTATGGTAAAAATTGATACTGAATACGACTATATCATTGTTGGCGCTGGATCTGCTGGCTGTGTATTAGCGAATAGATTGACCTCAAATTCAAAAAATAATGTCCTTCTTCTTGAAGCGGGTGGGGAAGACAAATCCTTAACTTTAAAAATGCCTGCTGCCGTTTTATCGAATCTTAAAAGTACTAAACACAATTGGGCATTTAAAGGTGAGCCAGAACCCGAGCTAAATGGTCGTCAACTTCAACATGACCGCGGTAAAACTCTTGGTGGCTCATCATCAATAAATGGAATGGTCTATATAAGAGGAAACACTCTTGATTATGAGGGGTGGAGACAAATGGGATGCGATGGATGGGGATACGCAGATGTCTTGCCATATTTTAAGAAAATGGAATGTTACAGTGGAGGAGGCGACGATTTTCGAGGTGAGTCAGGTCCATTAAAGGTACATAGAAGCATTCCCAAAGACCCACTTTCACTGGCTTTTATTAATGCAGGAAAAGAAGCAGGATATAAAGAAACAGATGATATAAGCGGATTTTGTCAAGAAGGTTTTGGTATATTTGATCGGACAGTATTCAACGGTGAGCGATGGAGCGCATCAAAGGGTTACCTTGATCCGATACGTAATAGAAAAAATTTAACAATTTTAACAAATACGCTTGTTCGCAATTTAAATTTTAAAGATAACACAGCAGAAGGCATATGTTTTAAAAATAAAAATAATGAAATAGTAAATGTAAAGGCAAAAAAAGAAGTAATTCTGAGTGCTGGTGCAGTTGGATCACCACACATACTTATGCTTTCAGGGATTGGGCCGAAAGAGCATTTAGATTCAATAGGAGTTAATACATTAGCTGATTTACAGGGTGTTGGACAAAATCTTCAAGATCATCCTGATTTTATTATGAAATATAAATGCTTAAAACCTGTTTCACTTTGGCCAAAAACAAAGAGATTAAGTAGTATAGGATCTGGCATCCAATGGCTATTAACTAAAGAGGGTATGTGTGCATCTAATCATTTCGATACTGTTGCATGTGTTAGATCAGCTCCTGGTGTTGAGTACCCTGACTTGCAATTATGTATTTCACCAATTGCCATGAAAGACAACAGTTGGGAACTGCTTCAAGAACATGCATTTCAAGTTCACGTCGGTTTGATGCGAACTCATAGTCGTGGTAAGATCGAATTACGATCAAAAAATCCTGCTGATCCGCCTCGCATTCTTGTTAATTATCTCAAAGATAAACGTGATAGAGAATTGTTACGAAAGGGCATTCATTTGGCGCGCGAACTACTTAACCAACCTGCTTTTTCAAACATAAAAGGTGATGAAATCTTTCCTGGTGAAAACTACAAATCAGATGACGAACTTGATGCAAAATTAAATTCCAACATTACGAGTCAATGGCACTTGTGCTGCACGGCACGCATGGGACTAAAAACAGATAAATATGCAGTTGTTGATAATCAAGGCAGAGTTCATGGTTTCAATAGTTTGCGAGTTGTTGATGCTTCAATTATGCCTTTTGCGACAAATGGAAATACAAATGCACCAACAATTATGATTGCTGAAAAAATAAGTGACAATATATTAGGTGATAAGCCTCTGCCTCGAATAGAATTAAAAACTTGGCAAAGTCCTAACTATCAGATTTATCAAAGGTAAGTATTTAGATCGTGAAATATTAATACATAAGTATTAGTGTTAAAATATACTAATTACTTACTCAAATTTCATACTTAACATACAGTCAATCAATAATTTGTTTACAAAGGAGATCTTATGTTACACATAAGCAAATGGGAAAGACAAGAAAATGCAAGCAGAGATAAACTGGGAACAGCTGCATTGAATTTGTGTAAGGTTGCAAAAAGTACTGATGGAGTTCATTCAGCAAAGTTCTATTGGCCAAATCCAAATATGGTTGCATTCGTAGTTGAAGCTGAAACAGGCTCATGGGGAATTGGAGCTGAGCCTACGGGTGAGGCAATGAAGGCATTTTTTGATTTAGGTGATGCTGCATCTTGCGTGATGGATGAAACATGGGTTGATGCTAGTCTTGGTCAAAAAAGGTCTGATAGAGCAGGCTAATAGAAATTCTTCTGGCGGAGAGGGTGGGATTCGAACCCACGAACGAGTTTCCCCGTTGCTGGTTTTCAAGACCAGTGCTTTCAACCGCTCAGCCACCTCTCCCTTGAAGAAATTAATTTATTGAATTTATTATTTAAAACAATAATTAATTTAGAAATCCAACTTTGCTGATTGTATATACAGTAAGTAGTGAAATTGCAGTACAAAGTGCCATACCCCATGCAATATCTGAAATAACAATAGTCCAGTTAAATACATTAAACACCGCTTTTACAGTTAGTGCATATGTTGCGTAAGTAGCAAGTCCATACATAGCAGCTGGCACTATCACACTTGTTAAAGAATCATTCTTAAATGGAGCTACTACAAAATAAACTAGCCCGAGTACAAATATTAGATAAAAAATTACAGCTGAAGTTATATCGAGATTAATTTTTAGATTATCTGGAAGATTTTTATTATAAATACGTACAACAAATGTTTGAATACCGATTGTATCGATTATCAAAAAGTAAAATAGGGTAGTCAAATAGAGTTTTATCATAGACAATTAAATTAATGAATAAACAAGCTTTGATCAATGCATTATTTAGTTCATTAGGAGCTTTTGTGTGTATAGGGTTTTTAGCATATTTAAATTCTTCAATTGAAGGTGCGATATGGCTGATACCACCCTTTGGCGCATCAATGGTTTTAGTCATGGCTGTTTATGATAGCCCACTAGCAAAACCTAAAAATTTAATACTTGGCCATATACTATCAGCACTGTCTGGGGTGATTATTTTTTATCTTCTCGGTAATACGTTTATCTCATTAGGCTTAGGAGTGGCTTTAGCTGTTTTTGTAATGATGATGACTAACACCGTACATCCTCCAGCAGGAGCAAACCCAATAATTGTGATATTAACTGGCCAGAGTATAAGCTTTGTTTTCTTACCTGTTGCTGTTGGGGCTTTTATAATTGTTGTTTTTGCTTATTTGTATAACAGGCTTCTTAAGAGAAATTATATCTAAGAGATTTTATTAAGCTTTTCTACTTCAGTGCAATACTGATCAATAAAAGCTGATCTCATTGGATTTGGAGGTAAGCGATCGAATTTAAACGATTCAATGTTCTTTAGTTGATTTGTAGAGATTTTTGTTTTTGAAGCGATGGTTTTTAAATCTATTGAGATAGATTTTCTTAATTTTGAAATTTCCTTAATTTTATTTATTAGCTCTTCGTCCATATCAGCTTTGCTGTTATCAAGTTTTTTATATGGCATGACAAACATTCCAGTCTCATTTTGTACCATATAAGTGATTTCTCCAAGTGTTAATTTGTAGGTACAGAAAAACCGCACCTAAATTGGGCTTTAAGTTAATTATCTAATAATATGGTTTAAAATTAAAGCTTATAAATACCCATTTTGGGTTATCTTAAAGATCTATATTTTACTTGGACCTTCAAATAAAACGTCAGCTTTTTTTAATCTATCAATTAATGTTGACCCTAGGCCAGTTGAAGTAGTTAAGACACCACCAGCGTTGGTATTGGGGAGATTTTCACTATTTAATGCAAGACATAGAGCGGACTCGCATATTAATTTAGCAGTTGATTTATAACCGGGATCACCTTTGCAAAACATCCTCAATTTATATTTTTCGTTATTTTTATTTTTTCCAATAAAAATACTCTCAAACCAACCATTTTCTCTTGTTTTTTTATTAGGTCCATTACCAGCTTTAGTAAATAATTTTCTAAAGAGACCACTTATAGGACTTATTAACATCAGCCCAAAAACAGCAAGTCCGGCTGTTAAAAGAAATGCAGAACTGTATTTTTTTAACATCATATATTCTTGATATTTAAATTCACTTCCATAACTTGCCTGATTTTTATCATGGATTTCAGAGCTTCTTCTGACAACTCTAGTGTTTGCAATTGCCATAACAAAGGGCGCTGACCATAATTTAATATCATCGATGTATTTTATTTTGAAATTATCCTTATTTTCAGAAATATTTTGAGTTTTTATATATTCCTTTGAATTGAGTAAAAATGGATGTCCCATTGAATATTTGCTTTTGTAGTTACGTATAGAAAATGCACTTTCAATCGTACCACCACTCACACCTCCATTACCTCGATGATAACCATCAATTCTCTGTAACTCTTGATTGAGACTTCTTTGCAAGTAAAAGCACCCCATATCTGATGGAATAGAGTCATAACCACATGATGGAATAATTTTTACTTGCTTTTTTTCTGCTGCTTCGTGATGTTTATCAATAAGATCACGTACCCATATATTTTCCCCAGTAATGTCTAAATAATGAGTTCCAGCTTCAACGCATTGCGTAACCAAATTATTACTATACTTGTTAAATGGACCAGCTAAAGATGCAATAACACGAGTTTTGGAAGCAATACTTAGCAAATTTTCATTATCTTCACTGTCTGCAATAAAATAATCAGGTTTACACTTACTATTTTTGGATATGTTGACTAATTTATCCTCATTACGTCCTGCTATAGCCCAATTTATGTCGCTATAGTTTTCATCTAAGTACTCAACAGCTAACCTTCCGGTAAAACCTGATGCCCCATAGATTATTAAGTCATATTCTCTGTTCATATCTATGTAATATTTGTAAAATTATGTTAAAATTATCGAATGTTAGACTGGATAATAGGCGGCCTAGTAACGATTTCATTCTTATATCTACTTTATTGGGCATTGACACTGATTTTTGCATAAAGTGATTGAGTTTTTAATCTCATTATTTCAAGACCTTTCACTTATATTTTATGCATTTTCATTCATTATTTTGATTTTGATAGTGGGAGCGTATTTATTTAATTTTTTTAAAAATATGAAATAAAATCAGTATATTATGGTATTATATTCAAATAATACTTTAATATAAATTTTTATTAAATATTTACTTTATTAAAATGATACAAAATATTGATTATATTCACAAAAATAGAATTACTCGAGGTATAGTTGCAAATGCTAATAATGATTTGATTCTGAAGACAATTATGGATGCAGAAAGTCAAAAATTAATAAATCCAGTACTCATAGGAAATATTGAATTTATGACAGCCTTCATTGATAAACATGAGTGGTCATTATCAAAAGATAAATTAATTGAGAGTTATTCAGAAGAAGAGTCATCAAAAATTGCCTGTGAGGTAGCGAGTAGGGACACAGGTTTAGAAAAAAATATAATCATAAAAGGTCATCTTCATACAGATGTTTTAATGGGTGAGTATATAAAAAAAGAATATAATTTAAGAATAAGGGGAAAGCGCTTAAGCCACATTTGGTTTATGACTTTTCAAAATGATCCGCGTAATCCAATTATTATTACTGATGGTGCTTTGAATATATCCCCAAGTTTAGAGACAAAAAAACATATTTTATCGAATGTGCTCGAATACATTAAAAAAATTTCTTCTTTCAATCCATATGTTGCCGTTTTATCAGCAACTGAAGAGAAACTAAAGCAAATGCCAAGCTCTATTGAAGCACATGATCTCGTTGAATGGGCAAAAATTAATTACTCAGATACTCCTGTTGAAGGACCTTTTGCTTTGGATAATGCTATTTCAAAAGAATCAGCAAAAATAAAAGGAACACTAGGGAAAGTACCAGGTAATGCCAACGTTATTATTGTTCCAAATATAGAAACAGGAAATGCACTCGTAAAATCTCTTGTACATTTTGCGAACGCTACTGCTGGAGGATTTGTTATTGGCGGTAAAAGTCCTGTTGTTATAACAAGTAGATCAGATGATGAAAAATCTAGAATGGCATCTATTGCAAATGCTGTAATTTGTACATATTAATTATTTAAAAGCTTGATTTAAGTCCTCTATAAGATCATCACTGTCTTCTATGCCAACAGATAATCTGACAAGCTTTTTGGGCACTTGATTAAAGGATTTATCGTCTAAATATGCATGTGTCATTAAAGCAGGGGACTCAATTAAAGACTCAACTCCCCCCAAACTCTCAGCTATAGTAAAAATTTTTAATTTACGCATAAACTTGGATATTTCTGACATATTCCCATCATAGATAAAAGTGATCATTCCACCAAACCCGTTCATTTGTTTAAGTGCAATATCTTTCTGTTTATGATTTGGTAATCCAGGGTACGTTACGTTTAATGCTTTTTTATGTGATCTTAAAAAGCGAGCAACTTTAATTCCATTTTCATTATGTTTTTTCATTCTAATAGCTAGTGTTTTAATTCCTCTCAAGGTAAGAAAACAATCAAAAGGACTTGGAACGGCACCCGTAGAATTTTGAATTAGGGCTAATTTTTTCTCAAGTTTTTTATTCTTTCCAATGACTAAGGCTCCACCAATAACATCAGAGTGGCCATTGATGTATTTTGTTGTCGAGTGATTAGCAATGTCAATTCCATGCTCTAGCGGTCTTTGATTGTAAGGTGTAGCAAATGTATTATCACACACAGTTATAAGCTTATTTTTTCTTGCGATACGGGCTATTCTTTTTAAGTCCGTAATTTTAAGCAATGGATTTGTTGGAGTTTCAATCCAAATCATTTTTGTATTCTTTCTAATTTCTTTTGAAAAATTTGTATTTAAATCAACGAATGTGAATTCAATATTTGATGACTTGCTCTTAATTTCATTAAACAATCTAAAAGTACCACCATATAGGTCATCAAAAGCAATTACATGATCTCCAGGCTTTAAAAGATCTAAAACCGCTGTTTGAGCCGCAACTCCTGAAGCAAATGCAAATGCTTTGTATCCACTTTCCAATTCAGCAATTGAGTTTTCTAAAACTTCTCTCGTGGGATTTTGACTTCTTGAATATTCATATCCTTTGTGTTCTCCGGGTCTATCATGAGCATAAGTAGATGTTGCATAAATAGGAGTCATTACGGCTCCAGTTAATGGATCCGTTTTAACTCCAGCATGGACTGATAAAGTATCAAGCTGATTTATTTTTTTTATATAAGATTTTTTTCTTTTAACCATTCTTCATTATATGCTGTATTTAAATATTTTTCACCATTATCGCAAACAAATGTAACAACATTTTTTTCTTTATCTTGGTCCTTGCAATATTTAATTGCCGCTGAAATAAGGGTTCCACTTGATGAGCCGCCCAATATGCCCTCTTTCAAAGCCAATTCTCTAATCATGCTAAATGCTTCTTCGTTCGTAACTTCATAAGCTTTTTTTATATACTTTAATTCTAAAGTCTCAGGAATGAAATCTTCACCTATACCCTCAACAAGCCATGAATAGTCCGGTTTTTTTAATGGCTTGTTTTCAACGGCATCTTTAACTATTGAACCCTTTGGATCCGCAAGAACCATTTCTGTTTTTGGACTATGCTCTGAAAAAAATTTACCAAGGCCTGAAATTGTTCCTCCTGTACCAACGCCACAAACAACAGCATCAACATCATTATTCATTTGATCCAGAATTTCTGGACCAGTTGAATATTCATGAGCCTGGGGATTAGACGTATTAGTAAACTGGTTTGCCATAAATGAATCGGGAGTGTCTTTTGCAACTTCTTTAGCTACATTTACATAATGCTCAGGACTATCAGGTCCCACATCACTCCTTGCCAAAATAACTTCTGCTCCGAGAGATTTTAGATGAAGTATTTTGTTGTGGTTCATTTTATCGAGTATTACAACTTTTGACTTATATCCCTTTAAGAGAGCTATCAAAGCTAGACCAAGTCCAGTATTACCAGCTGTAGCCTCAACAACTGTTGAACCCTTCTTTAACTTTCCTTGAGCTTCAGCGTCCTCAATGATTCTTAGAGCCACTCTATCTTTTATGGATGAGCCTGGATTAAGGCTTTCCATTTTAAGAAAAAGATTACATTTTCCGGTGTCTAAATTTTTAGCTTGAACAATCGGAGTATTACCAATTAAATCAACTAATGACTTTATTTTCTTCATCAAATTTAATTATTTATATTTCTAAATTAGTTAGTTTATTTACTGCAATAACAGTATTTACTATAATTAATTTATCCTCATTGCAAGCAGATGAGCAAGGATCTTTTGAAGATTGGCTTATTTATATTGAAAATCTCGCACTCAAAGAAGGGATCTCTAAAGATACAATAAATAATAGCATTAGGAATATTACACAGAATGAAAGAGTATTAGAACTTGATAGATCACAGCCTGAATTTACTCTCACGCTTGAGAAATATTTATCGAATACTACTCCCGCAAGTAGAGTAAAAAAGGGAAAAAAGCTCTATAAAGAAAATAAAAATATTCTAGAAAAAGTTTCAAATGAATTTGGCGTTCAACCACGATTCCTTTTAGCTCTATGGGGCATAGAAACAAGTTTTGGTAAATTTACTGGATCGTTTAATGTAATACGTTCACTCTCAACATTATCTCACGATCTTCGTAGAAGAGACTTTTTTACTGAGGAGCTAATTAATGCACTTAAAATTATTAATGAAGGACACATTGATGCAGAGAATATGATGGGTTCTTGGGCAGGTGCAATGGGTCAAAACCAATTTATGCCTTCAAGTTTTCTAAGTTATGCAATTGATTACAATAATGATGAAAGAAAAGATATATGGACCACCCTAGATGATGTATTTGCATCTTCCGCGAATTATTTAAGCAGCTCAGGATGGGATAATAGTCTTACTTGGGGCAGGGAAGTCATTACTACTAAACCTATCAATAAAGACCTTATTACTACTTCTGCAAAACAAATAGAAATTTCAAGAAAATTATCTGAATGGTCAGAATTAGGAGTTTTAAAATCAAATGGAGAAAAACTTCCAAATAAAAACTTAGATGCATATTTAGTGTTTCCTGAAGGCGAAGATGGAAAAAAATTCTTAGTATATGAAAATTTCAAAGTCATCATGAAGTGGAATAGATCACTTTTTTTTGGAATATCAGTTGGCACTCTTTCTGATATGATAGAATATCATTGATGAAATATATTTATTTATTATTAATTTTTTTGTTGTCACAATGCGCTGCTGTTAATATTGTTCCATTAGCAATTGAAGATAGCAATAAAAACAAAAATATTTCATTATTAGAAAAATATATTGAAGAACCTTACCAGGTTGATGGTAAATGGTTTTATCCAAGAGATTATAAATCATATACAGAAGTAGGAATTGCTGAAATTGAGATAGAATTAAACAATGGTGACTTGACAACAAATAAGGAATTTTTTCATAATGACGCACATTCTGGATCTCATAGATCACTTCCATTGCCATCAATACTTGAGGTTACAAACTTAGAAAACGGCAGAACAACTAAAGTTAGAGTCAACAATAGAGGAGCATATTCATCTACGCATATAATAAATTTATCATCAGGAGTATTTAAAGAATTAAATTTGAATAGCAGAGGTGGGTTAGTAAAGATAGAGCTAATTAATACAAACGAAAGCTTTATTCTCTCTGAAACACAAACTTTTGAAGAGGAGAAGAAGGTGGTAGAAGCACCAATCTCAGATGTTGTTGTGATAGGTGCTGAAATTCCTAATACAGAAATAGTGACTAATGTGTCTGATATTAAGACTATAGAAAAACGACAATATAATGAAATATATCTAAATATCGCAACATTTTCATTTTTAGAAAACACAAAAATTGTTTTAGATGAGTTATCGAATTTCAAAGCTAAAGTCTATAACATGACAACTAATGGGGGGACTCAAATATTTAGAGTACTTATTGGGCCATATGAAGACGTAAATAAGTTAATCAACGATCTCAAAGATGACACATTTAAAAAATATGAAGATTTATCAATATTTTTAATATAAAAAGATAATATGCATTTACTTAGACTAGTAATTTTTTACCTAATATTTATTCCAATTCCTTTTGTACAGGCGTCATTTATAGATACTGAAGCTGAAACAGCAGTAATTATTGATGCCACTACAGGTAAAGTTCTTTTTGAAAAAGAAATGAATAAAAAAACATATCCAGCCTCAATGACAAAAATCATGACAACATTAATAGTATTTGAGAAATTATCTAACGGAACTCTATCTTTAGATGATAAATTTCTTGTTTCAGAAAAAGCTTGGAGAGAGCGAGAAGGCTCATCTATGTTTGTCGAAGTAGATAAAGAAATAAGAGTTGAAGACTTATTAAGAGGAATTATCGTTCAATCTGGAAATGATGCTTGCATAGTTATTGCTGAAAATATTGCAGGATCCGAGGAAGCTTTTGCTATCATTATGACATCCAAAGCTAAAGAAATTGGGATGTTGAATACAAATTTTACTAACTCAACAGGTATGCACAGCAACGACAATTATTCGACTGCATACGACATAGCAATTTTATCTCAATATTTAATCAATGAGTTTCCAGAGTATTATCATTTATTTGCAGAAACTGAATTTGAATGGTCTGGTATAAAACAAAAAAATAGAAATCCATTATTATACAAAAAGATGGGTGTAGATGGCCTTAAAACAGGTCATTTATCAATTTCAGGTTATGGACTTGCAGCATCTGCCGTTGAAGGAAATCGAAGAGTAATTTCTGTAACAAACGGTTTTAGTACACAGCAAAAAAGGTCTCAGGGCTCATCAAGACTTATTACTTGGGCATTTAGAGAATATGAAAATATTGAGCTATTTAAAAAGTCTCAAGAAATTGACTTAATCAAGGTTCCTGGTTCAAATGAATCGTTGTCATCAGTTAGCGCTTCGTCAGATATAATTTTAACAGTCCCTAAAACAAAAAATAAGAGTTTGGATTTTAGTATTGAGCTGAATAGTCAAATAAGTTTCCCAGTTGCCGCTGGGACAAAAATTGGACAATTAAAAGTAAACATACCTAATGAGTCATCTGAGTATTTTGATATTTATTCTACAAATGAACTAAAAAGGACAAATATTTTTTCTAGGTTTTTTAGCTACATTTATCAATCTATTTTTAATTTATTTGTCTGATAGGTGATTAATTCACGATTCATATCTTTTGAGGGCGGAGAAGGGTCTGGCAAATCAACTCAAATCAAACTTCTTGCTAAAAAATTATCAAAAAAAAGAAAGGTTATAATTACTAGAGAACCAGGCGGGACAAAAGAAGCTGAAAAAATAAGAAATTTAATTGTAAAAGATAAAAATCAGAAATGGTCAGGTACAGTTGAAACAATGCTAATTTTTGCTGCGCGAAAAGACCACATAGATAAGGTCATTATGCCTAATTTAAAAAAAGGATACTGGGTATTATGTGACAGATACATTGACTCAACCATGGCATACCAAGGATACGGTAAAAAAGTTGACGTTAAACTCATAAATTCACTAAATAAAATTTTAATTAACAACCTGATGCCAAGTATAACATTCCTCCTTGATATTGATCCTAAGACAGGTCTAGCTAGATCAAAAAGAAAAGGTAACAATGATTTAAGGTATGAGAATATGCATATAAGCTTTCATAGAAAAGTAAGAACCTCTTTTTTGAAAATTGCCAAAACAAACAAAAGTAGAATTAAAATTATTGATGCTGGTCAGGATAAAAATAAAATTTCAGAAAATATATGGAAAATATTAGGGAAAAGTAAAAGACTATGAGCGGTGTAGATCAAGTTTATATTAAACAAAAGCAAAAGCTTTTCAGTCTATACAAAAATAAATTACCTCAATCTATTATTTTATCAGGTGGAGAAATCGAACTTTTATCAGATATAGCGATATCGTTTTCAGAATTAATTGTAAAAAAAAATGTTGATCATACATTTGAAGATTTTCTTAATATTTGTTCGAATGAAAATCATATAAATTCACCATTTGTTTATTTGATTACGAAAATTTATTTAGAAGATAAAAAAAGATTTAAAAATCAAATCTATAGAGATGATATATCTAATGTTCATACATTTTTTCAAACAAAAGACGAAATTGATCAAAAGAGAGTATGTATAATTAAAATAATTGACGATCTTTCGATAGAGGCCAGTAATTCACTGCTTAAATTAATAGAAGAACCAAATAAAAATTCTCATTTTATAATCATAAATCAAAATAAGGCTAAAGTTTTACAAACAATTAAATCAAGATCTTATTTCTTAAATTTTTCTAAATTAAACGAAGAAATTTTTTTTGAAAATTTAAACAGTGACATTTCCACTAATAGAGACCTCTTCAATCTAACAAACGGATCTTTGAGTCTTTCTAGAAATTTTATAAATCATGAACTATATGAAATTCAGGATCATTTTAGAGAATTGTTGAATGATCGTAAGTTAATAAAATCAAATACAGCATTACATTATTCTAATTTTATTTCAAAAATGTTTACTAAAGATGAGGATATTTCTATTTTTTTTGATTATATCTACTTAATAACGTCTTGCGAAGTAAAGACTATGGCTAGACAAGGAAAAGAAAAGGAGGTTCTTAATTTGCTTAAAATCTCAGAAATTGTTAAAACTTACAGAAATTATTTTAAAAGTTTAAATCTAGATTATACCACTCTGATAGTTTCTCTTTTTTATAAAATAAAAAATGTCTAACAAATACTATATTACAACACCAATTTATTATGTAAATGACAAGCCTCATATAGGCCATGCATATACCTCTGTTGCTACAGATTTTATTGCAAGATTTATGACTCTTAAAGGATATGATGTGAGATTCCAAACTGGAACAGATGAACATGGACTAAAAATACAAAAAGCAGCTGAAGCAAAAAAAATAGAACCTATAGAACTTTGTAATCAAAATTCACAGATTTTTAGAGATCTTACTGTCTCGTTAAGTTTATCAAATAATGATTTTATAAGAACTACTGAAGAAAGACATATTTATGGAGCCTCATATTTATGGAAACGACTTTATGAAAGAAATCAGATTTATTTAGGGGAATATACTGGATGGTACTCAATAAGTGATGAAACTTTTTATAATGAGAAAGATTTAGTAAAACAGAATGATGGCTCTTTTAAAACTATCACTGGCGGTCCCGTTGAATGGATTACTGAAAAATCATATTTTTTTAAGCTTTCAGAATGGTCTAATAAATTATTAGATTTGTATAGTAGTAATCCAAATTTTATAAGTCCTGCTTCAAAAAGAAATGAAGTTATTAAATTTGTAGAGTCAGGTTTAAATGATCTATCTATATCAAGAACATCTTTTAAATGGGGAATAAAAACACCAACAGATGAATCTCATATTATGTACGTATGGTTAGATGCATTAACCTGTTACACAAATGGAATTAATTATCTAAATGAAAACGAAAATGCAATGAAGGAATACTGGAACAATGTAGTTCATATCGTTGGTAAAGATATTTTAAGACATCATGCAGTATATTGGCCAGCATTTTTATTGGCAGCAGAGTTAGATCTACCAAAAAAAATATTTGCTCATGGATGGTGGACAAACGAAGGTAATAAAATATCAAAATCTTTAGGTAATGTAATAGATCCAATTGAAATTATTGATAATTACGGCCTTGATCAGTTTAGGTATTTTTTACTAAGAGAAGTTCCATTTGGAAATGATGGGGATTTTTCAACAAATGCTCTAATAAATAGAATTAATAGTGATTTAGTTAATGATCTTGGCAACCTATGCCAAAGATCACTCTCTATGATAGAAAAAAGACTAAACTCAACAATTCCTCAAATAACAAATAAAGGTAATGAAGAGAATGTTTTAGACAAATCATGCGAAGAATTGCTGATGAGGGGCTCAAATTTTGTAAATGAATTTAAGATACATGACTATATTAGGCTAGTTTGGGAGCACATTGGCAAAGTAAATAAATATTTTAATGATAATAAACCCTGGGAATTAGAAAAAAATGACAATGAAAAATTTTTAAATGTACTAGCTGTGACAGTCGATCAGATTAAGAATATAGCAATATTTATTCATCCAATCATGCCGGATGCATCTATAAAGATTTTGCAAATTATGGGCATTTCTGAAATTAAATTATTATTTGAAAATATGAAAGATATTGATTTATATGGTAATAAATTATCGAAGATAAACCATTTATTTAATAGGGTTCAATAATGATTATTGATAGCCACTGCCATTTAATATCAAGTAGATATGAAAAACCAATCCATGAAATAATCGAAATATGTGAGGCAAGTAATATTAGTCTTCTATTAAATATAGCTACAAAAGAAAAAGAATTTAACGAAATTTTAAGTCTCAGTAATAAATATAAACAAATTTATAATAGTGTAGGAATTCATCCTCATGAAACGGAGAATTTAAATAAAAATATCTTCATTAAAATTAACGATATTATAAAAAATAATAAAAAAACTATAGCGGTAGGGGAAACAGGTTTAGATTTTTATTATAATCATAGCAAAAAGAAAGACCAAATTAATTCATTTGAAAAGCATATAGATATTGCTCTAGAGCACAACCTACCAATAGTAGTTCATAGTAGGGATGCGGAAAAAGATACGAAAGATATACTTTACTCATATAAAAAGAATACTAATCTTACTGGAGTCATTCATTGTTTTACAGGGTCTGAGAAATTTGCAAGAGAGATGATGGATATTGGTTTTTATATATCATTTAGTGGGATTATTACCTTTAAGAAATCGTCATATCTTAGGGATATTGTTTCCCAAACAGACAAAGATAAAATATTAGTAGAGACAGATTCACCATTTTTAGCCCCAATACCTAACCGTGGAAAGACTAATATTCCAGCATTCATAGTTCATACAATTAAACAAATCAGTGATATTTTAAGTATTGATGAAACGGAAGTTGAAAAGATTACCTCCGATAATTTTTTTAAACTATTTAAAAGGGTAGACGCTATTTCTATTGCTTAATTCACATGCTAATAAATGTCCCAGTATCGATAGGTGAGCTTTTTGATAAAATATCAATCTTAGATATTAAGACAAAGAAAATTAAAAATAAGGATGATTTAAAGTTAATAAAATATGAATTGTCTAAATTAAAAAAAATAGCAAAAGCAAAGGGTTTAACAAGTACTAAAATCAAAAGAAAATATCTACTTTTAAAATCAATAAATGAGAAACTTTGGAATATTGAAAATAGAAAAAGAAGATGTGAGAGACTTAAAAAATTTGATAATAACTTTATCGATTTAGCAAGAAAAGTTTATATCTTTAATGACAAGAGAGCACAAATAAAAAAAGATATTAATTATTTGTCAGGCTCAAGTATAGTTGAAATTAAATTGCATAAGTAATTATAAATATTTTTTTATATATTTTTGTGGATTTTTTAAATTTCTAATTTCTATTTGTGTATATTCATTAAAATTAGGTCTCCATTTATAAAAATATTTTGACGAATGATTTCTTATGACGTCTACAATAGGGACTTGAAGAATACTTGAAATGTGCGTAAGTGATCCATGTATATGAAAAATAAGGCCAACATTTGAAGCAATACCTATTAATTCTGAGATATTGTTTTTTTTTATAAAATATATTTTTTTATTTTTTTGGCTTTTATAAATATAATTTTTATTATTAATTTTTTTTAAGTTATAAAAATTCCAAATTTCACTATTTAAACCAGTTTTATATTTTCCATTAGTAATAATTAAATTTATTTTTCTATTTGCCGTTATCTCTTCAAGTAAGTTTATTATAAAGTTCTTTGATACGTTTATGTCACTCCATTTTTCATCTATATGAAATAATACTGTATTTTGTTTTTTAATTTTTAATAATGTGAATATCTTTTTAATTTGTCTTTCAAATTTATTAACTGAATTAGGTTTTATATATTCTAATTTAGTTTTTTTCATATTAAGCGCTTTATTAAAAAGTTCTCTATAATGGGAACCCATTTTGGTCTTGGTATCAAATCCCTGAATATTTATTGAATTTATTATTTCTGTAGATTTAAAAATCTTATTTGATAGAAATAGGGGGTATTTGTATATTATTTTGTTAGACAGCTTGCTAATCTTAGTTGGATTGATTGCATGAACATTTTTTGACTTGCAAAAAAGAGAAATAGTTAAATTTTTCCAGTCAGATTTAAGTATAAAGATATGTTCAAAATATATTTTTCTTAAAATCGAAATAAATTTTAATGTTTCGCTAAAATTATTAATATCATCTAAATTATAAAGAAGATCAATATAACCATCTTTTTTAAGTATTTTGGCGTATTCCTTATTTCTATTGGAACAAATTAGGGTGATATGTGCTTTATTGTCTATTTCACGTAATTGATTGATGCCGCATGTTGATACTATCAAATCACCTATACCATCATTTCTTAAGATTAAATAATTCATTATTATCAGTTATTTATATTATTTATTTAAAGTAATAAATTAAATTTAAGTATAGTATACAAATTGTATATTAAAGCATTGATAGTATTCATTTATTCTTATTTTACATAATATATATTATACGAAACTAATACTATAAGTAATCTTTAATATATTTAAATATAAACAAACATCTACTTTATTCTTTTATATATACGATAAGGAGAAATTGGAGGAGCTTTATATCTCCTCCTTTCTATTTATTAATTATAAAAATGAATTGGCCAGTTATATTTGTCTTGTAATATGCTAATGTCCTTATACTTTAAGCAGTCTAACATATAATTTGTAATTACTCTTTCATTGAAATCACTATGGATTTTTTTGTGACCATGATGTGCAATCCGTAATGCCTTATCTTTATTTTGCTTATAATATTTAATCTTCTCAGATAAATCTTCTACCCCATCAAAATAAATCGCTTCTTCATTAGGTTTCAAAATATCATAGTATTTAGTTTCATTTTCTATAAATACCATTAGTCCATTTCCAAGATACTGAACAATTCTGTCAGATAATCCATATTTTAAAAGAGGTTTTCTTTGTAAGCAAATACCCATGTAACAATTTTTGATATTCTTATCAAATTCACTTGCCCATATTGGTTGAACACCATTCATCCCAAATAAATTAAAATCAACGTTACTTAATTCTTTTTTTAACGAATTCATAAATTTCACCCTAGGATCATCTTCTTCTTTTGCGGTATTCTTCTTTCTTAACTTACCTGTTCCTACTCCGTGTGAAAGAGCAAAGAAAACATCTTTTGAGTGATAGGTATGTTCATATATTTTCAAGTTTTCAATTGTTGAATCAACAATATTAGGAAAAAAACTGATAAAATTTCCTGATATACATTGTGCAATTTGTTCGTCCGCAGTAGTTGAATAAATACCATCTAAAAATGCCGATCTTTTAGATAATTTATTTTTTGTATCATCTAAATGTAAGTTATCAACATTCCATTCAATTATTTTAGATTGATAATTCTGTCTAATCTCATCAAGTGTATCGAGATTTATTCTATCGGCATGACCCAATACTATGAGGTCAGGCATGTAGTTTTTAATAGTATCTATAAGATCTTTTTGAACACTTTGATTATTATTAATTTTATTAAATATAGATACCCTCGAACGATCACGATCACTAAAATTGTATACACTGTGACCATTTCTTGTAAAACCATTAGTTATTTTAAAACACTGATTCCAATGCAACCTAGCATTGTGTTTATCGCCAAAATTTGAAACATGTAGTATTTTCATGAAGTATTACTAATCCATTTATTTATTTGCACAGCTACATATTTAATCATTTTTACTTTTATTTCTGGATATATTGGTAAGGACATTTGTGTATTTGCAATCTTTTCAGATTGCGGGAAATCATTTTTTTTGTAACCAAATATTCGGTATGGCTTTTGTAAATGGCAAGGTACAGGGTAATGATTGCCAGTATTAATATTTTTACTATGTAAGTACTTCTGTAATTTATCCCTTTCTTTTAAAAAAATACTGTAAATATGATAAACATGATAATTACCTTCATCCTCACTAGATTTAAGTAAACTCTTATCAATAAGTTTATTATACATTTCTGCAACCATACGTCTTTTTGAAATCCATTCGTTCATTTTTTTTAATTTTACATTTAAAATAGCGCCTTGTATTCCATCCATTCGATAGTTGTAAGATATCTCATCATGATAATGCTTTTTGCTTTGCCCCCAATTTCGCAACTTTCTTATTTTATCATTTAGTTTCTTAACATTTGTAATTACACACCCTGACTCACCATACGCTCCCAGATTTTTACCAGGATAAAAACTGAATGTTGCGACATCACTAATTTGACCAACATTTATATTATGATAAGAAGATCCATGTGCCTGAGAAGCATCCTCAATAATTTTTAATTTGTATTTTTTTGCTATCCTTTTTATTTCAATTAGATTTGCGCATTGACCGTATAAATGGACAGGAATTATTGCTTTTGTTCTTGATGTTATTTTTTCCTCAATTTTATTAAAATCAATTAGCCCAGAAGGATATATTGTATCAACAAAAACAGGCTTAGCTCCTGTATATGAAACAGACATTGGAGTAGCTACAAAAGTCATTGCAGGAACTATTACCTCATCTCCTTTTCCAATGTCTAGGGCATCTAAGGCTAAATGAAGAGCGCTTGTACCTGAATTTACTCCAATGGCATATTTTGAATTGCAGTATTTTTTAAAATTATCTTCAAAAAGCTCAACCTTTGGTCCTAGAGAGTAATTTGAAGATTTTAAAGTTTGCAAAACTTCTTTATCTATATCTTTCTTAATAGAAAGGTATTGAGTTTTTAAATCTAAAAATGGAACTTTCATTATGAAATATTATTTTTTTTAATCCAACTTTCCAATATTTTAAAATATTTTCTATCATTAGCGTTTAATTTTATTTTTTTAATAGGTAAATCTTTAATCATGACATCTTTGATTAATTTAATAAGCTTTATACTAACGCCTAATCTTTTTAATTTTATTTCATTAATTTTAATTTTTTTTGCAGGGACTCCAGCATATGTAGTAAAAGGTGGAATATCATCTATAACAGCAGCCCCCATCCCAATCATTGCACACGTTCCTATAGTTATTCCTTGGTGTATCGTCGCTCCCATTCCAATAGTAACATTATTTTTTAATGTTACTTCACCTGCAAATGCAACATTTGGTGATACATTACACCCTCCTCCCATTTGCACATCATGTCCTATGTGAGTGCCTGACATAATCATGGTTTCTTTACCTATTTTTGTATTTCTTTTTATTCCTGCATGGATATGACACAAATCCATTATCACCACATTATCTTCTATTATCAAATCTTTAAATTTAGCAGATAAAATTTTATTTTTATTAAAGCCAACATATTGTGGTTGAGTTCCGATAACAGAATTATTGCCAATATAGATATTTTTACCTAGTTTTACTCTACCAATTATTGCCGAGGAAGATATATGATTTTTCATAAATTTATCTTAATTGATTTTCCGCCCTGCTCCATTGAACGATCAGCGCTTTCTAATATTTTCACTATTTTTAATGCAATGTGTCCATTTGATATAGGCTGTTTCTTTTTATTGATCGAAAAAATAAAGTCATCAACAGCTATAGATAGAGCTTCTTTATTTTTAAGTTTCGGTATATTAGTTCCGCCTATTTTATATTTAACAAGATTCTTGCTGCTACTCTCATTTTTGATAACATTTATACCCTTATTATGAATTACTATTTTATTTTTTATCTCAAGATCATTATATAAAATCATTTTCTTTGAACCCGCTAAAATTGTTTGCCTTATCTTCACAGGTGATAACCAGCTTACGTTAATATGTGCAATAAAATTTGAACTATATTTCAATGTCATAAATGCAGATGTAATCGGTTTAGATGAAAAGTGTTTATGTCCTACAGCTGAAACTGAAACTGGACTATCATTGTATAAATAATTTAAAATGGATAAATCATGCACTGCTAGATCCCATAATACATTTATATCGTTTTGAATAAGGCCAAGATTTATTCTAGTAGAGTCATAATATAATTTATCACCAAAATTATCTTTTGAAGAATAATCTTTTAGAGCTTTAACGGCATCAGTATACAGAAATGTATGATCAACAAATAAGGTTAGATTGCGTTTATTGGCACTTGATATTAGTTTTTTGCAGTTTACTGATGACTCTGCCAATGGTTTCTCAACAAAAACATGTTTAAAATTCTTAAGTGCAAAAGATGCAATTTTAAAATGTGTCATTACTGGTGTTGCTATTACACAAGCATCTATTTCATTGTTACTTATTAATTTTTTATAGTCTGAATAGAGATTTAACTTGGGATGAGTCTTTTTATATTTATTCAATAAGGATTTATTTGTGTCGCATATGGCACTAACTTGGCATCCCTTATTATTTGAAAAATTTCTTAATAAGTTTGGACCCCAATAACCTAACCCTATGATTCCTATATTTAGCATTTTTCAATTAATAATTTTAAATTATCTATTATAAATTATGTTTTTATTAAGAAGTTGCTATTATATTATCACTCAATATGAAACATAGTAATTATAATATTTTGCTTATCAGTCTAACTATTATTCTGTCCTTCGTTTTAACTAAATTTTCACTAAGTAATCAAGAAAACTACTCTGTTTTTGCCAAACTACCATTATTAGGAGAAGTAGAAGTTCAAAAAATCGAAACAGATATTACTTCAGTAGATGATCGTATAAAATATTCCTATCATGTAAGTCCTACTAAAATCGTTGATTTTTTTGACAGTAAAATAAGTAGTGGCTTTATTTTAGGAAAATTAGAAAAAAACAATATAATTACTGAAGAATACTTTTTTAAAACTGAGAAAGAAGATTTTAAAAGAGAAATTCAATTTCAATATTTGGATGGATATATTGAAGAAGTAAATATAGAGCCAAGTTATGATGTTTCTAAGATAAGCAATGTATCAGATATTATGATTCAAGAATCAATTGATCCCGTATCTATGTTCTATCTAATTACAGACTTTGAATATATAAAAAACTGCAATAAAACTATTAAAGTATATGATGGCAAAAGAAGGTATGATCTTATTTTATCAAAACCAATTAAAAATGATCTTAGTTATAGTTGTACACTCACACATAAAAAAATAGCTGGTTATAAACCAGAGAAGATTGAGGAGAATAAGTTATATGTTTCTGATCTAAGATTTGTAGTTAATGACAAACAGTCATATGAGTTCAGTGAAGTTTCTCTTAGAAATAACAACACAGATCTTTTAATCAGAAAAAATTAATTAATATTTAATAAGACTTGCTTTGAATTTTTCAATTCCTTGTCCTGTATATGCGCTAATATAATTCATACTCTCTGATGAAAAATTGTATGGACTAAGATCAATCTTATTGTAAACAGTAATCATTTTATTAATTTTTTCTTCGCTAACATTTGCCATTCTTAAAGTTTCAATAGTAACTTTTTCTTTATTTTTATAATCTAAGTCTGATATATCAATTACATTTATAAGTACGTCCGCGTAAACTAATTCCTCGAGTGTTGCTTTAAATGACTCTATTAATTGTGTGGGTATATTATTAATAAACCCTACAGTATCAATCACTCCAATATATTTATTTTTTCCCAAATAAACTCTTCCAGTTTTAGTATCAAGAGTTTCAAACATTACATTTTTACTAGATTGTTTTTTCTTTGTTAGGCAATTAAATAATTTTGATTTTCCAGCATTAGTGTACCCAACTAGAGCAAAAGTTTTAAAATTAGCTTTTTTTCTTAGTTTTCTCTGCTGATTTCTGCGACTTTTTACTTTTTTTAGATTAGTTTTTATTCTTATTATTTTTTCTTGTATTAATCTTCTATCTAATTCAATTTGAAGTTCACCAGGTCCACCAATAAACGTTGTACCCCCTCTTTGCCTTTCGAGGTGAGTCCAAGCTCTAACCAATCGTGATTTTCGATATATTAAATCAGCGAGTTCAACTTGTAATTTTCCTTCTTTAGATTTTGCTCTTTTAGAAAATATTTCTAATATTATACCTGTTCTATCAATTACCTTAATCTTTAACCTGTCTTCAAGATTTTTTTGTTGTCTTGGTGATAAAATAGAGTTCACAATTAAGAGATTTATTTTTTTTATAAGTATATATTTAAGTATTTCGCCTATTATACCTTTACCAAGCATCGTAGAAGCATTAACTTTTTTAATTTTTGCAATGCGTTTAGCAGATACAGATATATCTAGGTTATTTGCTAAATTCTCAATTTCATCAATTAGTTCTTTTGACTTGTATAATGGCTCACCATTAAATATGGGGTGTACAATAAAACAAATATCAAGATTTCTTATTTTAATTGTATTGCCTCCATATAGGCATCTTTAAATATATTTGCATAGTTGCCTATTTTGCCTTTACCAATTTTAATATTATCAACTTTTACTACTGGCATAACAAACTGTGTGGCGCTTGTAATAAATGCTTCATCGGCATTTTTAATGTCATTTATATTAAATTTCTTTTCAACTAAATTTATCTTTTTTTTCTTTAAGGCTTTTATTAATGATAATCTTGTTATTCCTTTTAAAATTGAGTTAGAAGCTGGGGTTGTTATTAACTTATTTTTTATTAAAATCCATGCATTGCTAGAGCTGCCCTCAGTAATAAAACCCTCAGAATCTAACATCCACGCTTCATCACATCCATTTTCTATAGCTTTCTGTTTGGCAAGAACGGGTGGTAGTAAATTGAGTGTTTTGATATCAACTCTTTTCCATCTTAAGTCATCTGTTATTTTAACTTTAATTCCTTTTTTAAACTTAGAAAAATAATCATCCATGGAAGTTTTCTTTGATGTAATAATTAATGATGGCTTTGTATTTTTTGGGAATTTAAAATCTCTTTCAGCTACACCTCTAGTTACTTGCAAATAAATTAAACCGTTAGTTACATTATTTTTACGAATTAAATTTCTTATTATAAATAAAAAGGCATCTTTACAAATTGGCGACTTAACTTTTATTTCATTAAGTGATCTGTATAATCTTTTTAAATGATCATCATAATCAACAATTTTTTTATTTAAAACTGCAAACACTTCATATACTCCATCTGCAAATTGATAGCCTCGATCTTCTATATGTACGTGAGCTAGATCGTGATCACAGTATTTACCGTTTACATAAGCTATTCTTGTCATTAATAAGCATCCCTTATCTGAAATAAATCTTCTGATTTTTTCAAATCTTCAGTCATACATATGAAAAGTACTTCATCATTTTCTTCAATAATAGTATTTTTGTCTGGTATCACTATATTTCCTGATTTTTTTATCAATCCAATCTTCATACCATGTGGTAAATTGGAGTCCTTAATGCTTTTATTTATCAGTTTTGAAGACTTTAGTGCTTGCGCATGTATAATTTCTGCTTGATTATTTCCAATAGAATAAACTGACTCTATTCTTCCTTTGTGGATATGTTTTAATATTTTCGAAACTGTAATTTTCCTTGGATCAATAACTTTTGAAATGCCTAGAACATCTTTCAGTTTATTATATTCTGTATTATTTACTAATATTAATGACTCGCAGTTGTTCTTTTTTGCTACAGCTGAAATAATTATATTTGTTTCATCATCATTAGTTAATGCAAGCATCATATCCGCTTCCTTAATATTAGCTTCGTCAAGAATATCCTGGTCTAGCCCATCACCGTTTAAGATTAAAGTATTTTTTAGTTGGTCAGCAATATAATTAGCTCTATTTACATCGTTTTCAATAATAGAAACTGATATTTCTGAGTGGTTTATTTCTAAATCTTTCGCTAAATTAAAACCAATATTTCCTCCACCTACAATAATAATTTTTTGAATTGGTTTCTCGTTTAATCCAAAGGCATTCATTGTTCTTTTAACGTGGTTTTTATCTGTAAGTATATAAATTAAATCTCCAGCCTTTAACGTCTCATGTTTTTTTGGAATAAATAAATTATCTCCTCTTGAAATTCCAAGTATAGATGCGCGAAGATCTTTTTCTTTATTCTTATTTTCCTGAAATAATTCATGAATACTGATCAAGTTTGTGTCTATTAACGGACAATTATCTGTGATTAGCAAATTTAACAATTCAATTTCATCATTTAGAAAAGGCACAACGTCATATGCTCCAGGTGCCTTAAGTTGACGTTCAATTGATCTCGCAACCTCTAATTCTGGACTTATAATTAGATCTATAGGCATATTGTCAGCATTATACAAATCTCTCCATATAGGATTTAAGAAGTCTTCAGATCTAAGTCTTGCTATCTTTCTCGGAATTTTAAAAAATGTATGAGCCATCTGGCAAGCAACCATGTTTATTTCATCTTGCAAAGTAACAGCAATAATCATATCTGTTTCATCTGCACCCGCTTGTTTTAAAATAGATGGATTGGAAGCAGATCCTATTATTGTTTTAATATCTAATTTTTCGTTTAATTCATTGATCAATTGAGATGATTGATCAATTACCGTCACATCATTTTTTTGAGAAACTAAATGTTTAGCTATACTGCTTCCTACTTTTCCAGCTCCACAAATTACTACCTTCATTTTTTAAAATCTTCTGTAATCCCAAGTTGTTTTAATTTTCTATGTAAAGCTGATCTTTCCATTCCAATAAATGCTGCTGTCTTTGAGATGTTTCCATCAAAACGATTAATTTGTGATTGTAAGTAATTTTTTTCAAATATTTTTCTTGCATTTTTTAAGGGTAGAGAAATTACGTTTTGATTAGCGATTTCATCGTTATTTATGTTGCCCTCATCAATATATTTTTCACCAACAATAATATACCTTTCAATGATATTTCTTAATTCACGTACATTGCCAGGCCAATCGTAATTTATATATTTTGATTTTATAATTGGCTTTAAATCTATATTTTCCTTATTATCACGATTAAAAATATCAGTAAAATAGTCTACAAGACTATCAATATCATCGAGTCTTTCTACTAAACGTGGCAAATTTATAGACACCACATTCAAACGGTGAAACAGATCTTTTCTAAATGAGCCTTCATCAATCAATATCTCAAGATCATTAATTGATGAACATATAATTCTGCAGTTAAGATCTATAATCTCATTATCCCCTACTTTTGTAAATTGCTTATCAGTTAAAACTCTTAAGATTTTTGCTTGTGTTTGTAAAGGCATTTCACCAACTTCATCAATAAATATTGTACCATTAGATGCTGATTCAAAATAACCTATCTTATTAACGTTGCCTTCTACAGATCCAAAAAATTCTTTCTCCATATTTTCAGGCTCCATCAACGCAGCGTTAATTGCAATGAAAGGACCATCTCTAAATTTGGAAGATCTATGTATTTCTCTTGCTACTATATCTTTGCCCGTTCCAGAGTCTCCATATATCATTACTCTACTTGAGGTTGGTGACACTTTACTAATTAAATTTTTTATTCTATTTATTGAAGTAGAATTACCAATGAATTTATAGTTGTAAATATTTTTATTTTTTAGAGCGTTGTTCTCATTTTTGATTTCATGTAATTCAATAGATCTATTTACAGATAATAATAATCTCTCAGATGTGAATGGTTTTTCGATAAATTCATTAGCACCATCTTTTATTGCTTGTACAGCCATGTCTATATTACCATGACCAGATATAATTATAATAGGTACCGAGTTTTTTTCTCTTACCTTTTTTAATACTCCAATTCCATCAAGTTCTGAGTTATCAAGCCATACATCTAAAATTAATAGATCAAAAGACTCTTTGGATAAAATGTTTAATGCATCAAATGAATTATGTACAATATAAGCAATATATCTTTCATCTTCTAAGACCGCTTTTAAATTATCAGCAATATCAATCTCATCTTCAATTATTAGAATTTTTTTCATATTTTATATTTCAAATTTTATTATAGCTTTGGCACCGCTTTTATTATCATTGCGGTTATCAATAGAAAACTCAGCATTATGATCAAATAATATTTTTTCAACAATAGCTAAACCTAGACCTGTACCTCCTTTTTTCTTTTTTGTCGTAAAATATGGCTTAATTAAATCATCTTTTTTAAATTTTAAACCTACACCATTGTCTTCAATTATTATTTTTAAGAAATTTTTTTCATTTTCCGATCTAATATATATCTCTCCTTTAGATGACTTACTGTCCTCAATAGAATGAATAGAATTAATAACTATGTTTTGAAATACTCTTAAAATTTGGGATCTGTCTATTTTAATATTTAACTTATCATTAGAATAATATTCATTAAATTTAATATTTTTATAGTTATCTCGATAATCAGTAATTAAATCTTTTAATACTAGATTTATATCTTCTAATTTAAGCCTAGGTTCAGGTAATCTAGCAAAACTAGAAAATTCATCTACTAAATAACCTATTTCATTTACTTGACGTCTAATTGTGCTAACGCACTCGTTGATCTCATTTTTATTAATCGAAAGATCTTTAAGTTTTTTTTCTAATCTATCTGAAGATAATTGAATTGGAGTTAAAGGATTTTTTATTTCATGAGCAATTCTTCTAGCAATATCAGACCATGTTTCGTATTTTTTTGAAATTAATATTTGTTCTCTCTGTTTAACAATATCATTACTCATTTTATTGAATGACTCCGCAAGTCTATTTAATTCAATATAATCATTTGTCTTTTTAATTTTATTGTCATATCTACCTTTGCTAATATTATTAGTAGCAGTAATGACGCTGGATATTGGCATTACAATTCTTTCTGCAAATTTTAAACCAAAAAATGTTGAGAGGAGTACAAGTAATAAAGAAATTATTACATACAAAAGCATAAAAATTACACTTATTTGATTTCTATTGGCTTCAAGAAAAGTATATTCATTTTTTGCTGATACTGTGTCATTCAAAGCTATTAATACATTGGCATCCATGGACCTACCAGCAAATAAATATGAGTTATCAAATTTATCTAACTTAACTAGCGCATAAACCTTGTTTACTTGTGTTGATGACATTATCGCCATTTCACCATTGTCTGCTCTTTCAAAAGCATTCTCTGGCGGAGCGTAAAATAAATTACTTTTTTCAAATGCCTGAACAACTATGTTTCCGTCTCTATTTAAAATAAAAGTTTCTGGAAGAGACCTAATAAGTGCTTGGGTCCTCAAAGCAAAAGTTAATCTATTAATATCTCCTCCTAGCACATCTATAGAGCTGTTGATATCGTTATACATTGTATATACTTCACCTTTTATTGTCTCCTTGTGCTCTTCTAAGTAGCTTTCTGCAACTAAAACTGAATTATTAATGACATTATTTATTTTAGAATTGAACCAATCATTAATGCCTAAATTAATAAGTATCATTCCTATTATTCCTAAAATAATTGCTGGAGTTAAAGCTATCGAGACGAAATAAAGTGTAAATTTACTATTTAAAGTGCTTATTTTTTTTCTTCTTACTCTCATTACAATGGGAATAATTAAATAAGCAATTGAAAAGATTAATACGATTATTAAAATCGAAGCGATGAGTATATAAATATTAATATAATCATAGGTATATATTGTTTCAATTCTTTGTCTTAAAAGTGCAAAAGTTGATAATCCAAGTAAAGTCAACGCACCAAGAATTAAGAGAAGATTTCTTAAATTTAAAAAGTTAACATTATAAAAATTGTTATTCATTCGATTTGCTATTTAAGATATATATACTTCTAATTAAATATTAGTTAATATGAAAATTGCATGTTTAATACTAGCATCTGGAAATAGTGTAAGGTTTGGAAAGTCAAAATCAAAACTTTTTTATAAGATACATGAAACTCCAATTATAGAAATTACACTAAAAAATATTTCAAAATATATAAGTAAAAACTCTATATATATTACTATTCCTAAAAAAATAACAAAAAATGAAAAAAATTTGTTATCCCGATATAGTGATAATCAGTTGATTTTGGGCGGTAATAGTAGATTTAAGACACTTAAAAAGGCAATAACTAATATAGACATCAAAAGATATGACCTTGTTATGATTCATGATGGTGCTAGACCGATTACGCCAAATTACTTAATGAAAGACCTTATAAAAAACATAAATACAAATATTTATGATTGTATTGTTCCCGCATCGGTTATTGAAGATACTGTAAGAACAAAAATGAAAACTATTAATAGAAATAATTACATGACTTATCAAACTCCTCAAGTTTTTAAACTAGGTTATTTTATTCAGAAATTAAAAAATATAAAATTTATACCTACAGATGATTTGGGTGTAGTAGAAAAAGATAAGGAATTAAAAATTAAAATCGTAAATTCGAGTAAAGAAAATATAAAAATAACAAGATATGAAGATGTAAAAATATTAAAAAAATTTATAAATTATAATACTTCTTATGGTAATGGATTCGACTTACATAAACTTCAAAAAGGTAATTTTTTATCTTTGGCTGGTTTAAAGATAAAATGCAAATATGAATCAATTGGCCACTCAGATGGTGATGTTGTATTACATTCAATCATAGATGCGATACTTGGAGTTTTTAGTAAAGGTGACATTGGCAGATACTTTCCTGCTTCAAAAAAAAATAAAAATATTTCTTCAGTTATTTTATTGGATGAAATTAAAAAAAAATTTAAAC
The DNA here is from genome assembly GCA_902590345.1 of uncultured Pelagibacteraceae bacterium. Classification (GTDB taxonomy): domain Bacteria; phylum Pseudomonadota; class Alphaproteobacteria; order Pelagibacterales; family AG-422-B15; genus CACNXQ01. The sequence continues at coordinate 37,972 of CACIWK010000006.1, forward strand.
TAGAAAATACCATTATCAGCAATATCGACTGCACAATAATCTGCCAAAAAGTAAGACTAGAAAAATATAAGAAAAAAATTGAGAAAAATATCTCATCATTATTGAATTGCAAAAAAAAGAATATTAATGTCAAGGCCAAAACTGCAGATAACATAGGTACAATAGGAAAATCTAAAGCTATTGCTTGCTGGACTACGCTAAAATTAATAAAATTATGAATAATTTATCTAAGTATTTTGTCTCTTTGTTTGGGATTGGTTTCATACCATTTGCACCAGGAACTCTAGGATCTATTTTTGCAATATTTTTATGGTATTTATCAATTAATATATTAAATATTTATTTTTTTTATTTTATATATGTTTTTGTATTTATCATCTCATTTAAATTTATAGAGATTTATTTGAATAATGAAAAAAAAGAAGATCCACAAGAAATCATTATTGATGAATTCATTGGTCAATCAGTGCCTTTATTGTTTTTAATTCAATATAATATTTATGAAGTTTTATTAGCTTTTTGTACTTTTAGATTCTTTGATATATTTAAAGTTTATCCTATAAATAAGGCTGAAAACTTGAAGGGTGCAACTGGTGTAATCATGGACGATGTCATTGCAGGTATATATTCCTTAATCATAATAATGATCTATAAAATTACCTTATCTACTAATGCATAATTTTTTAAAAAAAATTAAGAAACTCAGAGAAAGTAAAAAATTTAGCATTTGTATAGCTGAATCTTGCACAGGAGGCATGATTAGCTCAAAATTAACAAGCATAAGCGGTTCGTCTAATTTTTTTGAGGGTTCTGTGGTTTCATACTCTAATTATTTAAAAAGTCATCTATTAAACGTTCCGAAGTCAGTAGTTAAAAAATACGGATCAGTAAGTCATCAAACAGCACTATCAATGGTAAAAGGTTTAAAAGATATATGTGAATGTGAAATACTTGTATCAGTTACAGGGGTTGCTGGGCCAAATGGTGGAAGTTCAAAAACGCCAATTGGTCGTGTATATTTCGGTTTTGGAATCAAAATTAAAAATAAATATCATTTTCAAACTATAAAAAAAACTTTTGATGAAAAGTCTAGACAAAAAGTTCAAATAAAAAGTACTGAGTTTGTTTTAAAAGAAATTATTAAAAAAATTAGTAAGATCTAATAAATATTATTAGCACGATCGATAAATGCATCTACCATTTTTTGAAAAGCAAGATCAAAGAATTTTTTCATTAAAATATCAAGTAGAGTGATATTCAATTCAAAATCAATGCTAAATTGTATTTCACATTCACTGTCACTGATATTGATAAATTTCCAATTATTTTCTAAATATTTGAATGGACCATCTAAATTACGGACATTAATTTCATTTTTTTCATTATTAAGTATAACTTCACTACGGTAAGTATAAACAAATTGATCATAACCAATTTCTAAATCTGCAATAATTATTTCCTGATCTTCTGAAGGCTTTCTATCAATAATTTTAGAATTATTGCACCAAGGAAGAAATTCACTATACTTGTCAATATCAGCAACCAAATCAAACATTTGATCTTTTGTATACCTAACGATTTTTTTTTCTTCTTGTTTAGGCATTAATCTTTGTTTTTTGTAACTTTTTAAAATCATCTTCAGCATGAAATGATGATCTTGTAAAAGGTGATGATGAAGCCATTTTAAACCCTCTATTCATAGCTTCATCATAAAGTTTGATAAAATATTCGGGGTCGTGATATTCAATAACGGGATGATGATTTTTTGTAGGTCTTAAATATTGACCAATTGTAATGAAATCTACATCGTGCTGTCTTAAATCATCCATTAAACTCATTATTTGAGAAAAATTTTCACCTAAACCGATCATAATTCCAGACTTTGTAAATACCTCAGGATTAAGATTTTTTATTTTTTCTAGAATTTTAAGGGAATGATTATAATCAGCACCTGGTCTTACATTTTTATATAACGATCTTACTGTTTCTAAATTGTGATTAAATACGTCTATCTTGCATCTTGAAAGTATCTGAATCGCATTTTTCTTATTTCGAAAATCGGGCACTAATACTTCAATAGTAGTATCGGGTGACTGAGATTTAATTTGATTTATTGTGTTTGAAAAATGATTAGCTCCACCATCATTAAGGTCATCTCTATCTACAGACGTAATTACTACATGAGATAAATTTAAACTTTGAACAGAATTTGCAACTCTTATTGGTTCAAAAACATCAACTATTTTTGGTTTACCTGTGCTAATATTACAAAAACTGCAAGATCTTGTGCAAACATCGCCAAGTATCATAAACGTAGCATGGGATTTTGCCCAACAATCATTTATATTTGGGCACATTGCTTCTTCACATACCGTAACTACCCTATTAGAGAGTAAGGTGTTTTTTACCTTTTTTAATTTATCGGTATTAATTTTTACTTTAATCCATTTAGGCTTATTAGGACTATTTATTGCAGAAAACTTTTTTCTCAAAAGTGTTTTAGATATATTTTTTTCCATTTACCTTTATAATAATTAAAGGCAAATTATACTATTTTCAAGAGAAGACTAATTATCAAAGAAAATTATGAATTCGTTATTTTGTCCATAACCAAGAACATTTCTAATTTGTTCATCTACTAAATCAGGATTTGCGCTATGTTTTTGTAGAGAAGAGATCTTTATTTGATATAGACTATTGCTGTTTTTAATATTTTTAACCTTACCTTCTAGGTTTGCTATCTCAGAATCTAGCCTTGTGTGTGATAATAAACCATTATTTCCATCAAAAATATTAAATAGTAAATACATTAATATTAGAGGCAGAAAAAAGTATGAGTAATACTTCTTAATATTTTCAAAAATAATCTCAATTCTATTCATAATTAAGCAGAGAATCATATTTGGCGAATCACTACAATTTCAAAGAATTAAAAAAAGAAAAAAAAATGAAAAAAATGATTTTTGGACTCTTTTTGTTCTTTTTGGATATTGTATTGTTAGTAGAACTTATTGATTTTCAATGATTTATCAGTATTAAGCGTTTCTTCTATTCTAATTAACTGATTATATTTAGAAATTCTGTCTGATCTAGACATTGAGCCAGTTTTAATCTGACCTGAATTCGTTCCTACAGCTAGATCAGAAATAAATGTATTTTCTGTTTCACCTGAACGATGAGATATTACAGTTTCTAAACCATTCGTTTGGGCAAGTTCTATTGCCTTCATAGTTTCAGTTAACGTTCCAATTTGATTAACTTTTATCAAGACTGAGTTTGCAGCTTTCATTTGAATGCCTTTTGATATTAATTTTATATTAGTAGTAAAAATATCATCGCCAACAATTTGTATATTTGATCCATAGTGATGATTAAATTTTTGCCATGCTTTCCAGTCCTCTTCTGCAAATGGATCTTCAAGTGAAATAATAGAATATTTTTTGCACAATTTGATTAAAAAATCAGAAAATTGATCACTAGAAAATGATTTTTTCTCTGATAAGATTTTATATTTTTTATTAGTATAAAATTCCGATGCTGCTACATCTAATGACAAAAAGAAATCCTTTCCTATTTTATATCCTGTTTTTGTAATTGCCTCTTTAATCAGTGCGCATGCCTGGTCTTCATTTTTTAAATTTGGCGCAAAACCACCTTCATCACCAACTGCGGTTGGTATATTTTTTTTTTCTAAAATTTGTTTTAGTGTATGAAAAACTTCAGATGCTTTTTTAATAGACTCGGTAAATGTTTTGCATTTTACAGGTATAATCATAAATTCTTGAAATGATAAATTATTATTTGCATGTGCACCTCCGTTTATAATATTAAGCATAGGTGTTGGCATTCTAAATGCTTTGGATCCGCCTAAATATTTATAAAGAGGAATACCTAAATACTTTGAAGCAGCGTCAGCACAGGCAAGTGAAACACTTAATATCGCATTAGCCCCTAACCTTTTTTTATTTGGCGTTCCATCTAATTCTATTAAAGTCTCATCAATTTCTTCCTGTTCAAGAACGTCATAACCAGAAAGTGTATCAAAAATCACGGTATTGACATTTTCTACTGCCTTTAGAACAGATTTTCCATGATATGATTTCTTGTTGTCTCTTAATTCAAATGCCTCATTTTTACCAGTTGATGCGCCAGATGGAACAGCTGCTCTACCAAAAACACCATTTGATAGAAAAACGTCTGTTTCAACAGTAGGGTTGCCTCTGCTGTCGAATATTTGTCTAGAAACTATATTTTTTATAAAATGCATAAATAAAATTGTTATGTTGAGTTATTTATTTTTCTTTAACTAAATTGTCAATTTCAATGAGTTTTTTTATCAAATCACTCATATCATCTAATTTGACCATATTTGGTCCATCGGATGGAGCATTATCTGGATCATTATGAGTTTCCATAAACACCCCTGAAACACCAACTGCTACAGCAGCTTTTGATAGAGCTGGCACATACTTTCTATCTCCCCCACTTTTGTCACCCATTCCTCCGGGAGATTGTACAGAGTGAGTTGCGTCAAAAATTACAGGGTATCCAATATCATTTTTCATAACCTCGAGTGACCTCATATCTGAAACTAAATTATTGTAGCCAAATGAAGCGCCTCTTTCGGTAAGAAGTATTTTCTTATTGCCGCTCTCTTCAATTTTTTTAGAGACATTTATCATATCTAATGGAGCTAAAAACTGACCCTTTTTAATATTTACTATTAAATCAGTTTTAGCTGCTGCAACTAATAAATCTGTCTGTCTACATAAAAAAGCTGGAATTTGTACTATGTCAACATAATCTTTTACTTTCTCACAATCACTTACATTGTGTACATCTGTCAAAATATTTATTTTATATTCATCTTTAAGAGATTTAAATATTTCTAATGAAGCATCAATTCCTAAGCCTCTCTCAGAATGTAAACTTGTGCGGTTGGCTTTATCAAAAGAAGTCTTATAGACAAAATTGATTTTTAATTTTGAAGTAATTTCTAAAAGAGCTTCAACCATTTTTTTAGCATGACTATGAGACTCAAGTACACATGGTCCAGCTATTAAATTTAATTTATCGTAATTAGAAAATACGAAATCATTTAATTTTACTATCTTATTCATCTTTTTATCTTTTTTGCTGCATCTATAAATGACTTAAATAAAGGATGTGGCTCAAATGGTTTTGATTTTAATTCAGGATGATACTGAACTCCAATGAACCATGGGTGATCACTCAACTCTACAGTTTCTGGCAATAATCCATCAGGAGAATAACCAGAGAAGATAACACCTTTGCTTTCAAAATCATCAGCAAATTTATTATTAACTTCATATCTGTGACGATGTCTTTCATTAATAATTTCATTTTTATATATATTAAATATTTTACTGTTTTTTCTTAATTTTGCTTCATATGCACCAAGTCTCATCGTTCCACCAAGGTCATCATCTTTAGATCTCTTTTCGGTAGTATTACCTGAAGTAATCCACTCCGTCATGAGTCCAACAATTGAATTAGTGCAATTTGAGAATTCGCTAGAATTTGCATCCTTTATGCCTAATATATTTCTTGCCATTTCAATAACTGCAAGTTGCATTCCAAAACATATTCCAAAATAAGGTATCTTATTCTCTCTCGCGTACTTGATTGCTTCAATTTTCCCTTCCGAACCTCGTTCACCAAATCCGCCTGGAACTAAAATACCATGACAATTTGCTAATAAACTTGACGTATTTGAACTATTTAATTCTTCAGATTCAAACCAGTTTAATTCAACTTTTACATTATTAAAAATTCCACCGTGAGATAATGCCTCATTTAGCGATTTATACGCATCAGCAAGTCCTGTATATTTACCTACTATTCCAATTACAACCTTTCCCTTAGGTTCAAGAACATGCTTTGAAACTTGAGACCACATTTTCAGATCTATAGTTTTATTTGCATCTAAATTGAAATATTCTAAGACTCTTTTATCTAACTCTTCATTATAAAAATTAATTGGAACTTCGTATATGGAATTTGCATTTATTGCTTGAATTACACAGTTATGTTGGACATTACAGAATAGGCCAATTTTTTTTCTTTCTCCTTCGGGTATTATTCTGTCAGATCTGCACAATAAAATATTAGGCTGTATACCCAAACTCCTCAATTCTTTTACTGAATGTTGAGTAGGTTTTGTTTTTAATTCGCCTGAACTATCAATATATGGTACCAAAGTAACATGAATAAATAATGAATTTTCATGCCCATTATCATTATGAAATTGTCTTATAGCTTCTATAAAAGGCAAGCTTTCAATATCACCAATTGTTCCGCCTATCTCACATATCACAAAATCTTCTTGCTCAAGGTCGTTTGAAATAAAATCTTTAATCTCATTTGTAACATGTGGAATAACTTGCACTGTAGCGCCCAGGTACTCTCCTTTTCTTTCTTTTGTTATAATTTTTTGATACACTCTTCCAGATGTTATATTGTCAGATTTTTTAGAGACTACACCAGTAAACCTCTCATAATGACCAAGGTCTAAATCTGTTTCCGCACCATCATCTGTGACATAAACCTCACCGTGCTGATAAGGACTCATTGTACCTGGATCAACATTAAGATATGGATCTAATTTTCTTATTCTTACTTTATAGCCATGATGTTGAAGCAAAGATGCTAGAGAGGCAGAAGCTAAACCTTTACCAAGAGATGAAACCACGCCGCCTGTTACAAATATAAATCGCGTCATGGAGGTATTTTATACTACAGAGTCATGATTAAATCAAAGATATTAATCTAACTGTGGTAATTCAGGTAAATCCTCAATTAAATTTTCATTAATTTGCTGAGTTCCTGTATCTTCAAAATTTAGAGTTCTATCTGACGATTTTAAACTTAAAACTGTTAGGCTTATACTTGTAATAACAAATAATACAGCAACAATTGCGGTAGTTCTTGTTAATATATCAGCACTGCCTCTAGGAGACATCCCATCACTGCCACCTCCAATACCGAGTGCACCGCCTTCAGCTCTTTGAATGAGAACGACAATAATTAATACAACTGCAAGTAACGCGTGTATTATTAATAAAGATGTTTCCATAAAAAAGCTTATATATCTAATTATGAGTAAGAATCAATTATTTTGCTAAAATCTTTTGATTTTAAAGAAGCCCCACCTACTAAAGCCCCGTCTACTTGATCTAAATTTAAAATATCACTAGCATTTGAAGGATTGACAGACCCTCCATATAATATTGAGATGTTTTGACTTTCATACTTACCAATGCTTTTTGAGAGTAAATTTCTAATACCTAAATGTATACTATTGATATCTTCAATTGTTGGAGTTTTACCAGTCCCGATAGCCCAGACAGGTTCGTAGGCAATAATAAGATTTTTTATATTTATTTTTTTTGGAAGAGTTCTGAGCTGTCTTTTGAGTATTTTTTTTCTAATCTTTATTTCTTTTAATTTTTCACCAATACAGTAAATAATTTTTAAATTATGTTTATTCGCAATATCAATTTTTAAATTGAGTTCTTTTGATGTTTCTTTTTGATACTCCCTTCTTTCAGAATGGCCAATTATAACATATTTACATCCTACAGATTTAAGCATTTGAGCACTGATACATCCAGTGAATGCACCTTCATTGTAGTGGTGACAGTCTTGACCTCCAAAATCAATTCCTGTTTTTGTGTTAATGAAATTATTTAGAAGTGTAAAAGGAGGACAAATTACAACTTTAGATTTTTTATGTCTTGTTTTTTTAATATGCTTATCGATGGATTTAACTACCTTTGCAGCTCCATTTGAGCCATTCATCTTCCAATTTGCGATAGTATATTTAACCCTTTTCATTCGTGCTTATTCCTTTTATAAACTCTAATTTATACCATCAAAGTAAAAAAATGTTAGATATAATAAGAAATTTAGTTTCATCGATTTTTGGCAAATTACTATTAGCAATAATGGTTTTAAGTTTCGCTTTGTGGGGCGTTGGCGATATACTTTCATCTGGCAACAGTCAACTTGCAGCAAAAATAGGTAATGAAAAAATATCACTTAATGAATTTTATATAAAATTTCAACAATCTGTAAAAGATTATAATCAAAACACAAACTCAAATTTAAGCCTCAATGAAGCTTATGAATTAAAACTTCATGATCTATTGCTACAAGATCTTATTTATTCAAAAATGGTTAATGATTATGCAAAAAAAAGAGGTGTATATTTGAATGAAGAGTCTTTAAAATTAGTTATATCTAATCTAGATGAATTCAAAGACAGCAATAAAAAATTTTCTAATCTTAAGTACAAAAATTTTATTTTAAATAATTTTGAATCAGAAGAATTGTTTCTGAGAGAGATAGAAAAAAATATTTTTCAGGGCATTATTTTTGAAAATTTTAATGCCGATAATTACATAAACGATGAAATTATAAATAAACTATATGACTATGAAGGTGAAAAGAGATCAATTAGTTATTTTTTGTTAGATAAAAATGAAGTTCAAATTGATAAAAATGATAGCTTAATCAATGATTACTATTTAGATAATAAATCAAATTATCTCATTCCTGAGAAAACTATTATAGATATCATTGAAATAAACATTAATGATTTTAAAAGAATAGAAAATATTAACATAATTGAAGCACAGAATTACTATAATAATAATATTAATCTTTATAAAGAAGAAGAAAGTAGAAATATCGAATTTATAAGATTTGTGAATGAGTCAGAAGCTTATGATTTTTATGATGCAGTGGCCGATAAAAATATAAGTGATTTTAATGACTATATAAAAACAAATGATTTTAAACTTTCAAATATAGATAAATTTACTGGAGGCACTTTTTCTAAAAACATTTCAGAGCTAATTTTTAAATTAGATGTTAATACATTGAGCGAGCCCATTAGATACGATGATTTAGGGTTCTATTTATTTAAAGTAAATAAAATAAATGATGAAAAAGTAATTAATTTTGAGAACGTTAAAAGTGAAATTTTAGAATACTTAGCATTAGAGGTAGCATACCAAGAATTTGATAACGTTATTAACATTTTAGATGAAATGCTAATAAATGATTATAATTTTAATGAGATAGTTGAAAATCAAGTAAACATAAAAATATCTGAAAATATTGACTTTCTGGAGTTTATAGGAAAATTAGGTGAAGATTATTTATCTATGGATAAAAATATTCCCGTAGGATTTATTTCAGAAATAATTATAAAAGAAAATATTGCCTATATTTATACTGTTAAAGAAAGGCAAAAATCTTACATACCTAATTTAGAAACAATTAAAGAAAAAGTTATAATTGACTATGTAGCAGAGCAAAGCAATTTAAAACTAAATCAACTTTCTGATGATATTTTAAATTCAGTTAACTTGCAAAAAGAAGGTGCATTTAAAAAATATGCACTAAATAAAAATTATAATTTACTAACATTTGAAAAGATTAATCGTACAGACTCGAACCTTCTTAATGAAACAATTCTCAAAGTGTTTAATCATAAACTTAATCAACCATTTAAAGTTCTGACATCTGACGGAAAAATTGGAGTTGGTGTTGTTACTGAAATTATTATGCCAAGAAATCAAATTTCTGATAATTTTTATAATTCTGTAAAAATAAATATAAACAATAATTTTAATGCATCTCTAGTTGATATAATGGCATCTGAAATTATTCAAAACTCATCGTATGAAATTTATGATCAGAATATAGATAAATTGTTCATGTAATGAATTTTTCTCATACTAAAAATCAATATTTGACATTCTTTAAAAATAAAAAAAATTTTATATTTTTCAAAAAAATAGAAAATTTCAAATCTGATCCTATTCCAGAGTTCATTAATATTGTGGAAAAAAATAATTTTAGTTTTCTCTATGAATCTGTTGAAAAAGGTAAGGATAAAGGGAGATATTCGATATGTGGTTACAATACTATTAAAACAATACAAATAAACAATAGAAATAATGCAAAAGAAAAAAAGCTATCGTCAATAAATAAAAGTATTTTTTTAAAAATTGATAGAACAATAGGTAAATATAAATTTTTAAAAGACAAAAAACTGCCACCTATGGCAGGTGCCTTTTTTGGTTATATTTCTTATGAAAATATTTATAATATCGAGGATATATCTAAGTTCAAAAAAGAGAATACTTTAATGACTCCTGAACTTATACTTTTTATTCCTCAGATATTAATTATTTATGATAATTTTTCTAATTCCTTATACATATTAAAACATTTCTTACCTGGTATAAAAAAAACTCAAAAATATGAAGAAGTTCTAAAAGAGTTAAATAATGTAGAAATTAGCCTCTATAAAAAATCAAACAATCATGTGATTAATCTCAAAAAAAAGAAAAGAGTTAAAATTAAATCAAATATTACTAGGTCAAAATTTATTTATAATATAAAAAAAGCAAAAGAATATATTAAAGCTGGTGACATATTCCAAGTAGTTCCAAGTCAAAGATTTGAAATTAATTTTAAAAGTAAAGGCAGCTCTCTCTATAAAGTACTGAGATTGACTAACCCCTCACCCTTTATGTACTATTTCAATTTACCTAATTTTCAAATTGTTGGCTCAAGTCCAGAGATCTTGGTCAGACTTAGATCTGGTTTAATAACTTTACGGCCTATCGCAGGTACAAGGCCACGAGGAAAAAACATAAAGCAGGACCGAAATTACGAGTTGGAACTACTTTCTGACGAAAAAGAAACATCGGAACACTTAATGTTGTTAGATCTTGGCAGAAACGATGTTGGCAAAGTAGCAAAAAAATCTACTGTAAACGTAACTGCCAAATTCATTATTGAAAAATATTCACATGTAATGCACTTAGTTTCTAATGTAACTGGAAAACTTAAAAAAAATATCAGTACAATTGAGGCACTAATGGCAGGATTTCCTGCTGGAACTGTATCAGGTGCGCCAAAAATAAGAGCAATGCAAATTATAGATGAATTGGAGAGTGAGGTCCGTGGGATTTATGCAGGTGGAATTGGTTACATCTCTCCTGATGGAGATATGGATACTTGCATCGTTTTAAGAACAGGGATAATTACTAAGAATAAATTATATGTTCAAGCAGGAGGTGGTGTAGTTTATGATAGTGACCCGGAGCTCGAATATATGGAAACTGTAAATAAAGCTAAAGCCGTATTAAATGCTGCTGAAATCGTACTTGGAAACAAAATATGATATTGCTAATAGATAATTATGATAGCTTTACCTATAATCTATTGCACTATGTAGAAGAACTAGGGCATGACGTTCAAGTTTATAGAAATGATAAAATATCGTTAAAAAAAATAGCAAAACTTAATCCCAAAAAAATAATAATCTCACCTGGTCCATGCACCCCAAATGAAGCTGGTATTTGTTTAGAGCTTGTTAAAAAATTTTATGATAAAAAGCCTATACTTGGTGTGTGTTTAGGGCATCAATCCATTGGACAAGCATTTGGTGCGAAAATAATTAAAGCAAGTAAAATTATGCACGGCAAAACTTCTAAAGTTTCAAACCTTGGTTCAAAAATATTTAAAGGACTACCATCATCATTTGAAGCAACAAGATATCACAGTTTGATAATAAAGAATGGAACTCTACCTAAAAGTTTTAAAGTAATATCTGAGACTATTGATAACAAAGATAATGTAATAATGGGTATTGAACATCAAAATTACCCTTGCTATGGAGTTCAATTTCATCCAGAAAGTATAGCCTCTGTACCATTTGGTAAAAAAATAATGAAAAATTTTTTAAACTTATGACTGGTGATTTCAAAGAATTTATTCAATTAGCTTACGAAGATAGTTTAGATTTAAACTCTACTAAGAAAGCCTTTATGCAAATCATGAATGGTGAAATAAGTGAGATACAAATAAGTTCTTTTATTTCATTACTTCAAAAATCTGGCGTTAAATCACATCATGTGATTGCCGCTCTAGAAGTAATGAGAAAAAAAATGCTCTCGATCAATGTACCAATAAATGCAATAGATACATGCGGTACGGGAGGAGATGGAAAAAACAGTTTAAATATCTCAACAGCTACAGCTTTTGTATTGGCGGCCTCAGGTATACCGGTAGCTAAACATGGAAATAGAGCATTAACATCAAAATGTGGATCAGCCGATGTTTTAAAAGCATTAAATATAAATGTAGATATGGAAACTTCTAAATTAGAGGATTGTCTCAAAAAAACAGGAATATGCTTTATGTTTGCACCAAACCACCATCCCGCTATGAAACACGTTGCTCAAGTAAGACAATTGCTTGGTATTCGAACTATATTTAATATGTTAGGTCCTTTGTTAAACCCGGCAAATGTTACAAATCAAATAGTTGGCGTTTATTCTAAAGAAGTTTTTAATATTTATATGGATGTTTTTGAAAAGGAGGATAAAAATGTTTGCTTAATAGCTGGTTATGACGGGAATGATGAAATATCTCTCGGAGGTATTAATTTAATTTTTACAAAAAAAAATGGCATTATGCATTTTGACCCTAAAATTCTTAATTGTCCAAAAATGGTTGATGAA
>CACIWK010000007.1 GCA_902590345.1 uncultured Pelagibacteraceae bacterium
TTAAACGATCCTATTCTCTTAAGAATCTCGAAAGATGAGTTTTGGTTTAGTTTGTCAGACTCTGATATTGGACTTTATTTACAAGGTGTAAACGCTGATAAAAGATTTGATGTGGAAATTGATGAAATTGATGCGTGCCCTGTTCAGATTCAAGGACCAAAAGCCATTGCCTTGATGAAAGACCTAGTGGGTGATCAAGTTGATCTTGATAATATTCCTTTCTATGGTCTAGCAGAAGTTACAGTTGGTGGAAGAAGTTGTGTGATTTCTCAAACTGGTTTCTCTGGCGAGTCCGGTTATGAAATTTATTTACGAAATGCGACGCTCTATGCCGACGATATGTGGGATGCTGTTTTGGAAGCAGGAAAGAAACATAATCTAATGGTTATAGCGCCTGCTCACCACAGAAGAATACAAGCAGGCATATTATCTTGGGGTCAGGACTTAGATCATGAACACAATCCTTTCCAATGTAATCTTGGCTATCAAGTTTCTTTATCTGGAAAAGGTGAGTGGGAGAAAAAAGGTGATTATATCGGTAAGCAAGCGCTTGAAAAGATGAAGACTGACTTGAAAGATGGTCATAAGCCTTACAAGTTACAATTGGTGGGATTTGAAATTGGTGGCAAACCAATTGATGAGTATGCGCCTGATTTTTGGCTTGTGTCTCCTGGTGAAGGTGGAGACCCATGTGGCTTTATTACTTCACCTTGGTACCATCCTGAAAAAGGAAAAAATATAGCTATGGGTTATATACCTTTTGATGGAACTCTTAATGCAAATGGCTTTCCAAAATGGGAACTAGGTAAAAAATTTAAAGTTCATTTACCTGATATTTATGCTGATGAGCCAGGAGTACCAGTAGACGCTGTAACAGTTGATGTTCCGTTTACTGAGTCTTTCAACGCGAATACAAGAGAAGTTGTAAAGGGCTAGTTTATATTAATTGCTCAGCACAAATCAACGTGCTGAGCATTAATAATAATACAATTTAGGATTTGTGTTGCACGTAAAGTTGGTGATAGCAAACTTTACCATTTTTTTCTATGAAGTCTTGGTGGTATTCTTCAGCAGGCCAAAATTTAGCATTCTCTCTTAATTCTGTAACTACTTCGTTTTGATGTTCGCCTGAGTTATTAATCTCATCAATTTTACTTTCCGATATTCTTCTTTCTTCATCAGAATTACAAAAAATAACTGATTTGTATTGTTCACCAATGTCTGGACCTTGACGATTCATCTGAGTTGGATCATGAATAAAGAAAAACTTGTCTAACAATTCCTCAAACTTTACTTCACTATTATCATACTCAATCTCAACAACTTCAATGTGTCCTGACTTACCTGTACAGACTTCTTCGTATGTAGGGTTTTCTGTATGCCCGCCGGCATACCCTGAAATTACTTTTTTAACGCCAGACATTTCTTCAAAAAGAACTTCTACTCCCCAAAAACAACCTGCGCCTAGTATTAACTTTGAAATCATACCTTAACATAAGGTTTTTTTTATATATGTTAAAGATCAAATTAAATTATATTCCATCTAATATTAATTCTGATAATGAATAATCAAGATATAAGCATTGGTAAACTCTCAAGGTTAAAGATCTGGATAACCGATAATCATCTGTCTGATGATCAATGGTCAAATACAAAAAAATTTATCATCATAAAAATAACTACTGAAGATGGAATTGAAGGTTGGGGAGAAGCATTCTCTATTAATCTTAGAGAAAAGGGTATTGCGATTATTATAAAAGAGCTATTCAGAGAAATTTCAAATATTCCAAATCTATCAATAAAGTTTTTTTATAATAAAATTTCATTGTTAAGTGATGGTCACAGAGGTTTAGATTTCAGCTCTGCTACAAGCGCCATTGAAATTGCATTATGGGACATATCAGGGAAGTTAAAAAATCTTCCTTTAAATTCTTTACTAACAAAAAGTCCCAAATCAAATGTTCCCATTTATGCTACGTGTTGGAGCGATTTAAAAAAAGACACAAATGACTATTTGAGACAAATAGAAAAATTTTATGGAGAGAAATATGGGGGGATCAAGATATATCCAATGCTAGATAACGTATCAATTTCAATTCAGTTTGTTGAAAAAGTTAGAGAAATAGTAGGAGATGAATTACCGCTAATGCTTGATTTAGCTGTACCTAAAGATTTAGATAAGACAAAATCTTTTTTAAAAGAAGTATCGTCATTTAATCCTTACTGGATAGAAGAGCCTGTTGATGGTGAGAATATAAGCTTACTTACTGAGATCAAAAATGCTTTTAATATGAAAGTTGTAACAGGTGAAAAGCAATCAGGCTTGGTCCATTTCAGAGAATTAATACACAGAAATGCAGTAGATATATTTAATCCTGATATTTCAGGTATGGGCGGACTCATTGATATTATCACGATATCAAATGAAGCATCAAATAATGGCATCTCTATTTCTCCACATTGTTGGAATTCAATGTCCGTTTCAGCATCTGCGATGCTTCATGTTTGCTCAAGTATTTCTAATTCAGAAAAGGCTGAAATATTTCCAGATTATATAAACTTTTCAAAGAAATTTTGTGAGTTACCTTTTGATATTGTAGATAATAAAGCACATATAAATAAATCAGCTGGACTTGGAATAGTTATTCATGAAGATATTTTATCTCGGTTGAGTATTTATTCATTGGATGAAAAGAGTAATGACTGAATCAAACTATCTATTTGATGAAATATTCAAATCTAACGAAACGAGTCCAAATATTTTTTTGATCAATGAAACTAAAGAGATAAGTTACTTAGAATTCAATGAAATTGTAAATCAAATTTCTAATTACTTAATAGATATAAATTTATTACCAGGTGACCGCGTGGCCATACAGGCAGAAAAGAATGTAATTCAACTTGCTACATACGTTGCAACCGTTAAAGCTGGAGGTGTTTATCTGCCACTCAATACTGGCTATACCCTAAGTGAATTAGAATATTTCTTTAATGACGCCAAACCTAAGGTGATAATTGTCGATGACAAAATTCAAAATGAAGTAAAAAACTTAGTGAGCTATTCTTCGGTTTCAATTTTATCATTAAATTTAGATGAAACTGGTTCATTGATTGAGCAGATAAAAAAATATCCAAAAAAATTTCAATCTATTAAAAGAAACGAAAATGACTTAGCTGCCATTTTATATACATCCGGTACTACTGGAAAATCAAAAGGAGCGATGCTATCGCATAGAAATTTGGTTTCAAATTCTGAAATTTTAAGAAAATTTTGGAAATTTACAGAAAATGATGTTCTTTTACATATGCTACCTATTTACCATACGCACGGTCTTTTTGTTGCATGTAATCTTCTTGCAATTGTCGGAGGATCAATGATTTTCTTGGAAAAATTTGATGCTGAAAAAGCCTTGCTTTGGATGAAAAGAGCCACATCCATGATGGGCGTGCCGACTTTTTATACAAGATTGTTGGCAAATGAAAAATTAAATAATGAGTCAGCAAAACACATGAGACTATTTATTTCTGGTTCAGCACCTTTACTTTCAGAAACCCACATTGAATTTGAAAAAAGAACTGGTAAAAAAATTCTTGAGAGATATGGCATGACAGAAACAAATATGAATATTTCAAATCCATATGACGGATCACGGAAAGCAGGCACAGTGGGCATACCTCTTCCAGGTATTGAAATAAGAATAGTCAATGAAGAAGGTAAGGAAGTAAAGGTGGGTCAAATAGGAACTATTGAACTTAAGGGCGAAAATATTTTCAAGGGGTACTGGGGAATGGAAGAAAAGACCAAAGAATCATTTAAAGATGATGGTTTCTTCATAACAGGTGATCTCGCAAAGAAAGATGAAAATGGCTACTTTACTATTGTTGGTAGAGATAAAGATATGATTATAAGCGGTGGACTAAATGTTTATCCTAAGGAAATAGAAGATGTGATAAATGAGTTACCAAATATTACAGAGTCAGCAGTTTTTGGTGTTCAACATGATGATTTTGGCGAAGCAGTTGTTGCGGCAGTAGTGACAACAGATGATAAAAATGATGGTAGTCAAATATTGGATTATACAAAAGATAAAATTGCTAAATATAAACAGCCAAAAAAAATAATATTTATGTCAAATTTACCTAGAAATTCTATGGGCAAAGTTCAAAAAAATAAATTGAGAGAAAATAATAAAAGTTTATTTAAGAGTTAACTTCTATCCAGTTATTGATTTCCTCAACAAAGAAATCATCTTGTGGGGAGTTTAGAATTCCAATAATATCATGATAATTAAAGCCTCCTAAATTAGTATCGTTATTAATTATTTTCTTAGGTCCTTTCCATTGTTCAAATATTTTTTTAACTCCTTCAGCGTTTACTACTTTATCTTTTTCTTCATAAAATACTAATAGTGTAATCTTAGTCTCTTGAAATTCAAGTTTCCTTCCAGAAAATGCCGCCACCCAAAGCTGTCTTGGAAGTTCCCTGTGAAATTCATTGACCCAAAAAGGATCCCATTCTTCATTTGGCAAGTCAAACATTCTAGGAAAATTAAACTTGTATTGGCTTTTAAAAAATAACCCAGTCGCCGCTAAGAAATAAGGAGGAGATAGCTTGGGAGTCCATGGCGCCACAAGTACCAAATGATCAATTTTTTCACTTAAATTCTGATCTTTTGCAGCCATTAATGCAAATGAACCTCCAGCTGAAAAACCCATTAATATAACTTTGTTTCCGATTTTATTGCCTACTGCAACGGCTTCGGCTGCATCTTCGAGAAAATTTTTGGCCTCCAGAAATTTTGTAGATTCAAAACCAGAGCCATGGCCAGCTAGTCTTGATATAAATAAATTAGCCTTTAATTTTTTGGCAATCTTTACCAAAACTTCTTCTTGTTGACGCCCCGTCGCAAAACTTCCATGAAGATAAACAATTGAATATTCAGTTTTAATTTTCGCATCATCATGCCATATGATTTTTTTCTTTGCTCGGGGATCAGTATTCTCAAAAAGCAGTTCTTTTTCAGCAATATAGCTTTCAACATCTTTATCAATAACAATATCAGGAAAAGTTATTTTTATTGTATTAAATAAATATGGCAGAGTAATTCCTACAACAAAGACGACAGGTACTATTAAAACAATAGCAACTATAAGCAATGCTCGATATAATTTAAACCTGGTAGCCCTAGACATTTACACTTGTATATGAGCAAATTTTGTTACCATCTGGGTCTCTGATGTATGCATAATAAACATTACTGTCGCTTGGTCTAAAACCTGGATCACCTTCATTTTGTGCTCCAAGTCCTAAAGCAGTTTTGTGAAACTTATCAACTTGTTCTTTTGACTCGGTCAAAAAGGATATCTGTGTACCATTTCCAAATGTAACAGGCTTTCCATTTGCCGGTTTGGTTATATAGAACTCAACATCTTGTTTCCCCTCTCGAGCATAACCTACACACACCTCATCCTCATAAATTGAAACTATTCCCATTACTGCGAGGACAACATCGTAGAATGCTTTAGATTCTTTTAAATTACTTGATCCAACCATTACGTATCCTCTCATTATCTATCCTTTCTATGAATATTGCTTTGATGTTACTTCCTCAAGCATCAGAATCATTTTGGCTTTATAGTCTTCATCAGTTGCTGAGTCGGTTTCTAAAACAGAAAAAAAACTTGCAACAACATTTGTTTCTAAGTTAATCATTAAAAATTGCCCACCGTATCCAGAATGCCCAATCCAATTATTAGATTTCATAGTTTGATTTGCATAATAAACATATTTTTCATCTTTTAAGTGCATATATTTTGGACCTTTTTCAGAAACTGTATCATCAATAAATTTACTAGAGCCAGCTAATCTATTTCTGATCCCAAGACCTTTTCTTGAGAAATGCAGTCCCATGCGTAGCAAATCTCTTGCAACAAGACAACCACCACCGGACAGCCATGGCATCCCACCTCTATCTGTTGCCATATACAAACCATCTTCAAGACCCATTGCTTCTACTGACGAGAGAAGCCACTCTCGCAGCTCTCTTCCACTTAATTTTTCAATTAGTAGAGCAATCACATCGCTGTTTGCTGACTTATAAAATGCTTTATCAGAATTGTTTATTACAGAATTAGTTCCATCTGTTTGAATACTGTTCAAGAAATCTTCTTGAAACTTTTCATCTTTATCTTTATCTGGTATTCGCCAGCCACCAACAGTTTCATGCATAAATGATGTTGAATACGGATCAGTATAATCTTCGATAAAAGCATTAATAATGTTCATATTTAATACGTTTTGAACCGTCGCTTTTGAATATCCTTCTCCAATATTGGGCAAATAATAGCCAATAGGTTTTTCCAATTGCAATTCACCTTTCTCAACTAATTCACCGACAAATAGATTTAAAAACATCTTTGAAATTGACATTATTGTATGCGGTGTTTCAGAAGAGAAATCTTTTGCATATTTCTCAAAAAATATTTCTTGCCCTCTTCCAACTATTAAAGAACAAAAAGATTTATGGCTCGTCATTTCCCTTACTGAGTTTATTTTATCTATTTCATCTTTACTGTTCTCATTAAGCAAAAGAACGTAATCTGATCTTAACAAAAGACCATATCTGTTTATTTTATGAAGATTCCTATAGCCAGTTCTTCTATATTCAGGAAGGTTCCATTTAGCTTTATTGTCGCGTAATGTTACAAGAGTTGGGTTTGGGGTATCGACTAACTTATTAACCATTAATTATATTAGGTTTTATTTTTGAATGATTAAAGATTTCTTCATAATATTTTCCAATTTGTATCACTTTTTCATCTGATTTATTTTTTCCAATTAATTGCATACCCATTGGCAGTCCCTCAGCATTAAAGCCAACTGGTAATGAGATGGTAGGCAATTGAAACATGCTTGCAAATACCGTAACTTCCATCCAGCGATGGTATGTGTCCATCTGGGTTTTTGAAATACTTTTTGGAAAATCTATTTCTTTGTTAAATGGAAACAATTGTGCTGATGGTAAAGCAATAAAATCATATTTTTCAAATATACTATCGACATACTTTTTATAATTATTATACCAATCAATGGAATTAGAAACTTGATCGTCTGAAACTTTACTTCCTTCTTCGTATTCCCATTTAGCTGGAAAGCTTAGTTCATTAAAATCCTTAATTTGCATTGCAGAAAGATCATTAAATGTGATTTTTGACCTGAGAGTGCACCATGTATCCCATAGTTTATCTGGATCAATATTAACTTTGCATTGTTCTACAAATATCTTTTTGTCTGTTTCCACGAGTTTGTTTAAAGAAGCTTCGCATAATTCTATAATTCCTTCTTCAAAAGAATAGTGGTCAACAAAGTTGTTAATCCAACCAATCTTTATTTCACTAGATAAATTTTTAGTTATTGACTGAAATGAACCTTCAAAGTTAAACGAGTAAGGATCTTCTATATCTTTTCCAACGACGGCATCTAAAAAAATACTTAAGTCATCAGGTGTTCTGGCAATTCCACCTGGAGTCGTCAATACAGGAAATTTACAGGTTTCTCTTTTATCAGATATCAGTCCAGGAGATGGTCTAAAACCATATAGATTTGTGAAAGCAGCAGGGTTTCTGCAAGAGCCCATCATGTCCGTACCATCAGAAAATGGTATGAGGCAGCTGGCTACAGCTGCTGACGCTCCTCCACTTGAGCCGCCAGGTGATAGATTATAGTTATAAGGATTTGAAACTGGATCAAATAATTTATTCTTTGTATGAGATCCAATTGCTAGTTCTGCCATATTTGATTTTCCAATAATTGTGGCTCCTTGATGCTTTATTTTTTTTACAATTAACGAGTCATTTTGTGGAAAATTATTTCGATATTCAAGTATTCCATAAGTAGTTGGCAGTCCAGTGACGTCGAATAATTCTTTTGAAACAAATGGAAGTCCAAATAAAATTTGTTTTCTTGTAACATCAACTTTTTGTTCATCCTGTGCCTTTGCTTTATCAATAATCCAATCTTTGTCTCTAAGTGACACAATGGCGTTAAGCTTAGGATTAAGCTTTTCAATATTGGATAAGTATTCTTGAAAAAGTTCTTCAACTTTTATTTCTTTTTTAGAAATTAAATCAATTTGATCCCGAACAGATAAATGAGTAATCATCTACGAGGTTTTTTATCGAGCTCCAAAAATACTGACCTTGACGAGCTCTCTAACATCATCCAATGTGGCTGAACGAGGGTTAGTGCCAAAGGCTGTATCAATCATTGACTTTTCAGATATTCTCTCAATACAATCTTCTGGAACACCAATTTCATTTAAACCCTTAGGTATTTTAATTCGATCTAGTATTTTTTCCATGCTTTCGATGAAATGATTTGCACTATGATCTTTATATTGCATTGCCTGAGCCATTCTCATCACTTTCTCTTCCATATCTGGAAGGTTGTATCTTAGAACTGCAGGCAAAATAATAGCATTAGTTAGTCCGTGATGCGTATTAAATTCTGCTCCAACCATATGCGCAATAGCGTGCACAAGACCCAGCCCTTTTATAAAAGAAACTCCTCCCAAGCATGAAGCAACTAGCATAGCCCCTCTTGCTTCAAGATTATTTGGTTCTTCTACAGCTGTAATGAGTGATTTAGAAATTAAGTTTAGACTTTCGAGTGCGGCACCGTCACATAAGGGGTGAAAACCTGGCACGCAATAACCCTCAATTGAGTGGATCATTGCATCTGCACCTGTCCATGCTGTAAGATTTGAGGGTAATCCCAATGTTAGTTCAGGATCGAGCAGTGCCAATGAAGGCTTCAATTCAGGATGCATTATGCAAAGTTTAATTCCTTGTTTAGTATCTGTTACCATTGCTGTACTTTCAGTTTCAGCGCCTGTTCCAGCTGTTGTAGGAATTGTAATAAGTTTAGGAAATTTATTATCTGGTCCAATGACTTGAGGTGTCTTTTCCCACTCAAAGTCAAATAACTCAATATCATTATTAGCAGTTAAACAAATTGACTTGCCTCCATCCATAGCACTTCCGCCGCCAATTGCAATTATTGCATCGTGATTATTATCTTTGAAAAGTTTTTTTCCTGATGCAATTTCATCATCTCTTGGGTTGGGTGAAATTTTTGAGTATATGTCTGAATTAATTTTCGATTTTTTTAAAATTTCGGCCAACTTATCAATGAAGGGAAGATCAACACTGCCACTATCTGTGACAATAAGTGGATTGGTTATCTTACTCTCAGAACAATAAGTTCCAATTTCGGAAAATCTACCTGGACCATATGCTATCGGCAAAGGAAAGCCCCAATCTTGAGGGGCAAGAATTTCTTCTTTGTTCAAATTGAAAAGTGTCATGGTTTATTTATTTTAATTAATTAAGATGTCATTGATTTTAAGACAATTGACCGATCAATTTCACCAATTAGTTCTCCTGAAACTGCATCGATTACAGGATATTTTTTGTCAGAGTCAGCTATCTGATTAATTAAAGTATCGATTTTAACGTCACTTTTAATACACTCATTGCCCTGGGCGAACAGGGTTTTCGTATCTTCGCAGCATTCTTTTCTTGCGCATTTACCCGCACTTAAAACTTTGTATTTGGGAACATCTTCAGTGAAGTCTTTTACATATTGATCTACGGGATTTGCAACAATTTCCTCTGGTGTACCAACTTGTGATATTTCTCCATCTTTCATAATCGCAATATGATCACCCATTTTAATAGCTTCAGAAAAATCATGCGTAATGAATACCATTGTTTTTTGAACCATTTTTTGAATGCTAATTAACTCGTCTTGCATTTCCCTTCTTATCAATGGATCCAGTGCTGAGAAAGGTTCGTCGAAAATTAGAATCTCTGGGTCAACTGCTAGAGCTCTAGCTAGTCCAACTCTTTGTTGCATTCCACCTGACAATTCGCGAGGGTAGTGTTGATCCCAACCTTCTAGCCCTACAAGGTTAAGCGTTTCCATTGACTTATCTAATCGATCTTTTTTATTTACTCCCCTGATTTCCAGTCCATAGCCAATATTTTCTATAACTCTTCGATGAGGGAAAAGACCAAAGTGCTGAAATACCATACTCATTCTATTTCGCCTCAGATCTGTTAAATCTTTATTGCTCATCAATGTTACATCTTGATTGTCAATTTTTACCTCACCTGCTGTTGGCTCAATCAGTCTTGATAAACATCTTACTAATGTAGATTTACCACTACCTGATAAACCCATTACAACGAACGTTTCACCTTTTTGAACTGAGAAACTTACATCTTTAACTGCAACCACATGTCCAGTTTTTTCTTGCACTTCACTTCTTGAAAGATTTTTGTCTAAATTTGTAAGAACATTTTTTTCATTTGGCCCAAATACCTTCCATATATTTGTGCATACTATTTTGTCATTTTTTTCCATTATTTTTGAGTGCTTTATCTGCTGAATGTTATACTATGTTGAGGATTTTTGAATAATTTATTTAACCTTGAGGAATACTATTTTACATGGCATTAACCCAGGATACATCGCTTTTATCTTCTAAAAGTAGTACTCAGAGTCTAATCATTCCTGGGCTAATTTTTGCTGTAATTCTAGCTTCAATCTGGCTTGCATTCCAAGGTGAAGATGTTTCAGAATTTCCTGTCTTTATAACAGATGCTTTTACTTTTACAGCCTGGGTCAATGCTGGTGAAGATTTTTTAAAAGATAATATTAAAGTTTATACAAGGATGGTTGCTGGTTATGTAAAAGACCTTTATTGGATGCTCGAGGATTTTTTACTAGATTCATCTTGGGTATTTATAGCGGCGCTATTGCTTATTCCATCACTTGCATTTGGGGGAATTAAATTAGGTTTTCTTGTTCTTTTTGGCACCATGTATTGGGGAATGGTTGGGCTGTGGGATTCTGCTATGGAAACTCTTGCTCTTATGGGTCTATCAGTATTCTTATCTGTAGCCGTTGGAGTGATACTTGGTATTTTCTGTGCATTAAGTGATCGTTTTGAGAGAAATATGAAACCAGCTCTCGATATAATGCAAGTGATGCCTGCATTTGTTTATCTAATCCCTGCAATGTTTTTCTTTGGCATCGGAGGCGCACCTGCAATTCTTGCAACAATGATTTATTCAATGCCTCCTATTATTCGTTTGACAAACTTAGGTATACGTCAGGTCCCCAATGAAACAGTAGAAACAGCAACAGCTTTTGGTTCGAGTAAGAGCCAAATTTTATTTAAAGTACAAATTCCATTAGCTCTTCCAAGCATCATGATGGGCGTTAACCAAACAATAATGATGGCATTGGCATTGGTTGTTTTAGCAACGTTTATTGGGGCTCAAGGTCTAGGTTCAGACATTTGGGTATCGATAAAAAAACTAGAAGTCGGAGCTGCTTTGGAAGGAGGTATTTGCGTTCTTTTAATGGCAATCATGTTCGACAGATTTGGTAAAGCCGCTAGTCGGGAGACAGTTACCTTGCCATCCGATAGTCAAAAATTTTATCTTTTACCGCAAACATGGGATATTTATCCCATTGCTAGACAGGTTGAAAAACCTCTACAATTAATTCATTTTGCATTTGCATTTGTATTCTCAAGCGTTATTCGAATATTTTCTTTCATTTTAAATTCAGTAATTTCTTTATTTAATAAGGATTACGGCTCAGCGATTGCACAATTTATAAATGCTCATTATTTCTTTTTCTCTGGATTATTAATATTGATTGGCATCGTTTATTATGATGCAAACGTTGCTGCAATAGGAACATTTCCTGAAGCATGGAACCTGTCAATAAGAGAAGAAATTTCTGCTGGTGTAAAATCATTGGTTGTAAATGATACGTTTATTTCAATAACCAAAACAATCAGATCAACTGTTGTTATTTACCTTCTAAGACCATTTGATTTTTATCTCACATATTTACCATATTGGTTTACAATTGGCGCATTGGTTCTAATCAGCTGGAAATCTGTTGGAATTAGATTTGCGATTATTACTGCCATCCTTCTAGCATTCATCGGCGCTTGCAATATTTGGACTGAAGCAATGATTACTCTTTCATCAGTTCTTATCTCAGTTCTTTTATGTTTTGTAATTGGTGTGCCAATAGGTATCTTAGCATCTTACAGTAAGAGATTTCAAAATATCAACGAGGTAATATTAGATGCAATGCAAACATTGCCATATTTTTGTTACCTTGTTCCAGTTTTAATGTTTTTTGGTGGTGGGGCATTTTCTGCATTACTTGCAACAATTATATACTCCATACCTCCAATAATACGTTTAACTGTATTGGGCCTGTCTCAAGTTTCTTCTACATATTCAGAAGTATCAAAGTCATTTGGAGGTACTACAATTCAGACTCTCAATAAGATAAAATTTCCTCTAGCAGTTCCTAGTTTGGTTATGGGTTTCAATCAAACAGTCATGATGGCTTTTGCGATGCAGATTGTTACACCTCTCATTGGTGGTAAAGGGCTAGGTCTTGAGGTATTTAATGGCTTAGCTCGATCAGATACTGGTAGAGCTCTTGCTGCTGGCATAGGAATTTGTTTATTAGCCATGATAATTGACCGTATCAGTCTTGCATGGACAAAAAAGCAAAGAGATGCCCTAGGTTTATAGATCTAATTTATATACATATTTCCTGATACTTTTCTTCAAAAAATGTTGATAAAGCGGTTTACTTATTCATCTTTTTTGGTCTAGAATTATTAATTAATTAATTAATAAAAAGGGGAAATTAATGAAAAATTCATTATTTGCAAAAACTTTTGCTGCCCTGATTTTGTCTTCTTTTTTAGTTCTTTCGGCAGGTACTGCCAACGCTAAGCGTTTAACAGCTGCTGTTGCTGACTGGACTGGTGGAGAAATAACATGTCAGGTTGCAGTTGCTATCCTTGAAGAAGAGCTAGGCTACAGAGTTGATAGAATAGAATTCGCTTCAGGAACAGGTCTATGGGAAGCTATTGCTGCTGGCGATATTGACTTCGCATGTGAAAGTTGGCCAAGTTATGCTGAGGCTGACGATGTAATGATCAACATGAATCTTGTTTATGACGGAGAAGTTGTAAAAGAGTATTCTGGTGATGGATCTGTTGATGCGTACACAAGTGGTATCATTGGAATGTCAGATTACTATGTTCCAAAATACTTTGTTGACGCTAACCCAGATTTTAAAGACTGGTCAGATTTAAATAAATACAAAGATCAATTTGCGACACCTGAAACAGGTTCAAAAGGTAGATTGATTGGATGTCCAGTTGCTGGTTGGAACTGTCATGATCAAAAAAGATTAGATCTTTTAGGAATTGATTTTGAAGCATCAGAACTAGGTACTGAGGTTGCAGCTCTAGCCGAAGCTCAAGGAGCTTATGATAGAGGTGAAGCATTCCTTCTGTATCTTTGGGAACCACACTTTTTCTTCGGTAAGAATGAAATGGTTGGTGTAAAACTACCAACATACAAATACTGTGATAGTTTTACTGAAGCTAATAACTGGCAAGATTGTGGAACTGCAGCATGGCCTGCTACAGGTTGGGATAAAGACTACACGATGAATTATATGAATCCTGAAGTTATGTCTAAACCTGAGAACGCTGAAGCAGTTGCATTCTTCAAAAAAATGGCTTTCTCTAACACGGATCAAGCAAAAATGCTTGTAAGAGTTGGTGACGACGGATTATCTGTCGAAGAAGCTGTTGCTGAATGGAAAAACAGTACAGACGAATGGAAAGCTTGGCTTCCGTAAGTCTTAATAGCTAAATCAGAAAATTAAGGCCTTGTTACTTTTGTGCAAGGCCTTTTTTTTAGTTAACTTTCATGATCACCTCATCAAGACATCCTTACTATTATACAATTAGCTTTGCGTTATTAATCGCTGCAGGTATGTGGGGTTTATTCTGGATCCCTCAAAGAGCGTTAGAGGCTGGTGGTTTAACAGGTGGATGGGCAACGATTTCTCAAATGGTTATACCTTTTGCAATGCTGCTTCCAATATCACTTTGGAGGCTCTATAAAGGTCAGTCTTTTGGCTTAGAGTATCCTCTAATTGGACTTTTGTTTGGAGGAGGTATTGCTTGCTACGCTAATAGTTTTTTACTGACAGATGTAGTAAGAGCTTTAATACTCTTTTATATAACCCCAGTTTGGACAACTATTTTTGAAATAGTATTTCTTAGACAAATTCCACGTTTTTATAGATACATAACATTAGCTCTTGCACTATCTGGTGTTTGGATAGTTTTTGGTCAAGAAGGCGTGATACCCTTACCGCAAAATTCTGGTGATTGGATTGCTTTATTAGGCGGAATTCTTATTGCCGCATCAGCAGTTAGAATGGAGATAAAAAAGCCAGAGGGAATATATCCTATATTATTTTCATTCTTTTTTTATGGTGGCTTATTTACATTAATACAATCATATTTCTTGAGCGACTACCTAGGTGATGCTCCATCAATAGAGTCATGGGTTGCAATGATGCCGTGGCTAATCTTAATTGCAATTTTATTTCATATACCGACAAATATAGTGATCTTAGGTGCACCAAGTAGAATTGGTGCAGGCATATTTTCTATAATTATACTTTTTGAAATAGTTGTAGGAACTTTCAGTGCCGCGGTATTAACAGATGAGCTTATTGGATGGCGAGAAATATTAGGCAGCTCTTTCATAATATTTGCTGGATTAACAGAAATAATATTTGCATCAAAGACTGAAGAAGATACGGGCTAACTATAATTGATTGAGTACTTTAATGTGTTCAACTGTAGTGCCGCAACATCCACCTATAATTTGCGCTCCAGCATCCTTCCACTTTTTTGCTTCAATTAAATAATCATCAGGAGAAATTACATTGCTCATGTCGTAGTGTGGAAAATTAAATACTGCTACTTCTGGATACGCCATAACAGGAAGGTCATATACTTCTTTAAGTTCTTTAATACTTTGTTCTATTACATTAATTTCACAATGCATTATTCCTACAGCATCCAATTTATGATGTTTCACATTACTAATCATTTTTTTAAAACTATAGTCATAGTCTGTAGTAAGGGCTATTAACCCGTCTTTATTTCTAGATGAGAATCCAGCCCACACAGGCAATCCAGCCTTACTTGCTGAGTCAAAAATTATTTCAATTCGATCTGGTCGATACATTAACTCTAGTAGAATAAAATCACACCCATTATCGGCTAGAAAAAAAGCGAGCTCATCAAAAGACTTTTGAAAATATTCGGGTGTGAGTTTTTTTTTAAATTTCTCTCTTTCCTCTTGTGTTTCAAAAGCATCCTCATACGGTATTTGATGAGACAAGGACCCAGCTACAAGTACATCATCTCTACCACATTCTTCCCTTGCTTCTAGAGCTGCATTTATTGCACTAAGATTTATTTCTTTGAATTGATTATCTACCCCCGCAGTTTCTAAGATCATTCGATTTGTTGCATAAGTATTTGTAGTTATAATACTTGAACCAGCCTCAATATAATCTTTATGTATTTGCTTTAATGTATCGCTCTCTAAGGAAGCTGTGCCACACCAAGAATTATCCATTTTAATACCACGGTTTTCAAGCTCCGAACCAGTGGCCCCATCAAGAAGAATATTTTCTCCGGCATGAATACGTTTCATTAAATTTTCATATCTTTTGCTCATCATTATTTTTTAGCATTTATAGTTTTAATTAGTAAGTAGAAACTTAGGAAAAGGACTTACTTTTTATGACTTTATGGTCTATAAGGTCTGATCATTAAGGAGAACAGAATGTCAAAAGGTATTATATACACCCCAAGGATTAGAAAATCACCTTTCTTCGAAGAGACACTAAAATACGGCGCTACCAATTTTACAACTTATAACCGTATGACGATGCCTGTTGGCTATACGACTCCTGAGGAGGAGTACCAATCATTAATAAACGATGTAACATTATGGGATGTGGCAGCAGAGAGACAAATTGAAATTATTGGAGAGGACGCCGCTAAATTTGTTCAGTATATGACGCCAAGAAATCTATCAACTTTTAAAGATGGGTTTTGTCGTTACGCATTTATGACAGATGAAAATGGTGGAATCATAAATGACCCATTAATTTTAAAGTTTAATGAAAATAAGTATTGGCTGAGTATTGCAGATTCAGATGCGATACTATGGTGTAAAGGCGTTGCTTTATCTGGTAAGTTTAATGTTAAAATTTCGGAGCCTGAAGCTTGTCCGCTTTCATTGCAAGGCCCGCGCGCAAAAGAACTCATGAGAAAAGCTACAAATGATGATCCAGTTATTATGGGATTAAAATATTATCAATTTATCGAAACTAACTTATTTGGATTAGATATCGTCATTGCTCGCAGCGGTTGGAGTAATCAGTTTGGATACGAAATTTATATAACAAGAGAAGTAGATGGTCCGGCATTATGGAATGCATTAATGGAAGCAGGAAAAGAGTTTAAAATTGTACCAAGTTGTCCTAATCAAATAGATAGAATTGAAGCCGGTATGATTTCCCACCAAGGAGATACCTCATTAGCTGAGAACCCTTTAGAATTAAACTTACCAAAATTTTATGATCTTGATCAAGAAGCGGACTTTGTAGGAAAAGATGCTCTCTTAAAAATAAGAGAAGAGGGCATTAAAAAACAATTCACAGGTTTTAAAATTTCAGGAAAGAAAATTGGTTATAATATGGCAAGAATACCATTGTTTGACAATAACTCTGAAAAAAAAGGATTTGTAACCAGCTGTATTTATAGCCCAAACTTTGGATGCAATATTGCCTTAGGGTTCATTGATATTGATTTAATTAATTCAGAAGAAGTTTATCAGATTGATCATGATGGAGAGAAACGAGAAGTTGAAGTTGTCCCTTTACCATTTAGTTCTAGACTCGAAAAAATGGAATAATGATTTCAAGAAGTAGAGTTAATCAACTTTTATGCCTCTCAATAATTATATTAGCAGTCGTCGCTGGTTGGGCAGTTTCTGAATTATTTAGAGACAATACTTCAGAAGTATCAAAAGATATTGATTTAAAATTTACAGCAGTTGACCATTTTGGAGTTGATGTAAGTGAAAGAACTTACAGCGGATATAGTAAAGTATTCTTTTTTGGCTTTACTCATTGCCCAGATATTTGTCCAATTAGTGCAAATCTTATGAGTAATGCCATTGATCAATTAAATAGAGAAAACCATTCAATAGAAAATATAAAATTTTTCTTTGTAACAGTTGATCCTGCTAGGGATAACCCTGACCGATTAAAAGAATTTCTTAGCAACTTTAGCAATAATTTAATTGGTTTAACGGGGACACATGAAAATCTTATGCCAATATGGAAAGATTTTTTTGTACATGTAGAGCCGGCAACAAATTCAGAACATCAAAATTATTTAGGTACATCTGAACAATCTGATGAAATAAGTAATAAAGAAAAAAACTACATGGTTCAACATACTGCTTTCTATTATATTTTTGATGATAATGATGTATTAAGAAGCATACTTCCCTTTGGTTCTAGTATTGAACAAATGGTTGAAGATTTAAAAAATCTATAACAATGAATAAAATATCAATATTTATTTTTTTTGTTTTATTGTCTTGTTCCGAAATAATAGAAACAAATAAATATAGAGAATTGGCATCTGAACAAGCATCAAAAAAAAATTGTGATGCTAATGTTGAGCTTCTTTTAAAACATGAAAAGACTGAATTATGGGCATCTTATCATAACAAAGATAAAAACTTATTATGCGTTTTAACTTGTGTTAACGATGTCTGTATGTTTTCGACAGAGAGAGATTAAGGGTTGTATAAAGCACTAATAATAATTTTGTTTTTAGTTTCTACAAAAATTGGAGCTGCTCACCAATTTCAAAAAGATCATATTAATATAAATCACCCACACATTAAGTTTGTAATTTCATCAGGCCCTGCAGCTGGATATATGAAAATAGTAAACATGGGTTTCGAGACAGATCGTTTAATTAAAGTTGTTACCGACTTTGCAGATACTGAGTTACATTATTCAAGTGTAGAGAATGGAATAGTTACAATGAGTAAAGTTGATTTTATTGAAATCCCTCCACAAAAAGCTAAATCGCTCAATCCCGGCACGCATCATATAATGTTTTCAAATTTTAGTATTGAATTAACTCATGGAATAAGTTTAGAAGGGTCTTTAGTATTTGAAAATGCAGGCGAGATCAAAGTGCTTTTTGAGGTTGAAACTCAAAAAAGTTTAGATGATCATACAGAACATTAATGAAAACATTTAAAATTGAATATATCACCACACTTTTTTTTCTCACCTTGCTAATTGCTTTAGCTTGGTACTATTTATTCCTCATGGCATCTAATCCAATGGACTCAATGATGCAAAATAAAAATCCAATGACAATGTCAATGGAAACCGCGTCAGAAAATGAAATGTCAATGAACTCGATGTCTGATACAGAAATGACTATGGACTCAATGAATATGAATGAAAAAAACTCATCAATCAATTTTCTTATGATGCCAATGACAGGAAAGTGGACAATAAATGATTTTATCGTGATGTTCGTAATGTGGACCGTCATGATGTTTGCGATGATGCTTCCATCTACATTTATCTTTTTAAATATTTTTAGAATGATGAGATCGAATATGCAAATATCGTCGAATATTATTAGTGAGATGATAGTGATTTCATTCACTTATATTTTAATTTGGACAATTTTTTCACTTATTGCATGTACTCTTCAATATATTTTTCACAATAACGGAGTAGTCGATATGATGGGAACATTACAAAATAATATTCTTGCAGGATTATTTCTTGTTGGAGCAGGTGCATTTCAATTTACAAGTTTGAAAGATACATGTCTTGAGAAATGCAGAAACCCCTTATCGTTTCTAATGGCTGGTCCTATTAAAGGATACGGAAATGTTGCCTATGTGGGTCTAAAGCATGGTTTATTTTGCTTAGGGTGTTGCTGGGTTCTTATGCTTCTGCTTTTTGTAAATGGAGTTATGAATTTACTTTGGGTTGTCGCAATAACAATAATTGTATTGGCTGAAAAAATGCTGCCTTACGAGAAACTTAGCTCTAGATTTCTGGGCATTCTTCTTGTAGGTTGGGGGGCATATTTAATACTTATTTAACTATATGACTGTAAATCCACTAAACTTACATTGGGAAATAAAAGGAAATTTTTTGCTGAATTGTAACTGCGATGTATTTTGCAATTGTCCGATGTCCCTGGGAAGAGCGGTTCCAAATTCACCAAATGGTAAATGCTTTTCATGGTGGGGAATTAATATCGAAGAAGGATACGCAGAAGAAAAGTGGTCTGGATTTAACCCTATCAAAAGAGAGTCTAAAGGAATTATGGATTTAGGTGGTTTAAATGTTGCTATTCTTTTAGAAGTTCCTGGCCCTTTAGGTTCAGGCGGTTGGACAGCAGGATTATATATTGACGAAAAAGCATCTGATGATGCAGCTGATGCGCTCGCAGTTATTTTCTCAGGTCAAGCAGGTGGACAAACAGGTTGGTTTAGACATATGATTGCAAACTTCCTTGGCGTAAAAAGATGTTCTATATCATATAAAGAAACCGACGATGGATGGTCGTTTACAATTCCAGAAATCTTAGATGGTCGAATTGAACATGAGCCAGGAAAAGAGAGAGGCGAAGTAGTAAAAGTATCAAACTTAAAATATTGGGTTGCGCCAGAAATAATTGTTTGCAAAGGATCAAAAAGAAGTAGGATTAGAGATCATGGCCGTAATTGGGATTTCACAGGTGGAAGTGCCGAATATTGTGCTGTTGATTGGGCCGGACCATAATTCATATGAAAAACAAAGCTAAAGTTGTCGTCATTGGTGGCGGTGTAGTTGGAGTTAGTACGCTTTACCACCTTGCAAAAAAAGGATGGTCTGATGTAGTTTTGTGCGAACGCAAAGAACTTACATCAGGTTCGACGTGGCACGCTGCGGGTTTGATGCCTTTATTCAACATGAGTTACTCTGTTGGTCAAATCCATAAATACTCAGTTAAATTTTACCAAGAACTTGAAAAAGAAACTGGTCAAGATGTTGGCTTTAGGCAAGTAAGTAATATTCGACTTGCTGAAAATCAGGATAGAATGGATGAGTATCGTCAATATGCAGGTGTTGCGGAAACAATAGGTGTTAAAGTCAATTTTTTAACTCCCGAAGAAGTTCAAAAAGTTTGGCCGCTTTGTTCAACTGAGGGCTTAGTGGGTGCTATACAGCATCCTGAGGATGGATACATACAACCCAATGATCTTACGCAAGCTTTAGCAAAAGGAGCAAGAGCGCTTGGAGCTGAAATTTACAGACAAACAGCAGTCATAGGACTTGAACAGTTACCAGATGATAGTTGGATTGTTACAACTGATAAAGGTGAAATCAAATGTGATATTGTTGTTTCATGCTCGGGAAATTTTGTCAGGCAAACCGGAGAAATGGTTGGATTAGATATCCCAGTGATACCTGTTGAGCATCAATATATCGTTACAGAAGCTCATCCTAAAATTCTAGAAAGACAAAAAGAAGGCCTTCCTGAAATGGGTGTACTTAGAGGATCTGACGGCGCATGGTATATGCGTGAGGAAGCTGGTGGATTAATTCTTGGACCATATGAAAATGGTGCACCATGTTGCTATGTCAATGGACCTAGCAAAGACTGTGAGTATGAATTATTCCAAGAAGACTTAGACAGACTTGGCCCCCATATAGAGCATGCCATTCACAGAGTTCCTATTTTTGGAGAAGCAGGAATTAAGAAAGTTTATAATGGTGCTATTTGTTATACTCCAGATGGAAGCCCAATTATCGGTCCAGCATGGGATAGAAAAAATTTATATTTAAATGACGGTCATTCGTTTGGCGTTACAGCTGCTGGTGGTGCAGGCTGGCAGATCGCAGAATGGATTGTTGATGGCGAACCGACTATTGATATGCTTGGGGTTGAACCCAGAAGGTTTGGCGATTACGCATCAAAATCATATTTAATCAAAAAAAATGAAGAGGCTTATGCTAACGTTTTCACAATCCATTATCCTGATGAAGAAAGGCCCGCAGGCCGGCCATTAAGACAAGCTCCTTGTTATGATAGGCTGAAAAATTTAGGTGCAGTGTTTGGTCAAAAGTTTGGTTGGGAGCGCGCAAACTGGTTTGCTCCTGAAGGAGTTCCTCAAGAAGACGATTGGTCATT
This sequence comes from uncultured Pelagibacteraceae bacterium, assembly GCA_902590345.1. Taxonomy (GTDB): domain Bacteria; phylum Pseudomonadota; class Alphaproteobacteria; order Pelagibacterales; family AG-422-B15; genus CACNXQ01. The sequence continues at coordinate 21,228 of CACIWK010000007.1, forward strand.
CAGGCGATCAGCTTGGTTTGAGCACATTGGAAATGAATGTAAAAATGTAACAGAAAATGTAGGTCTTTTAGATATGACCGCATTTGCAAAATGCAGAATAAGCGGACCAGTAGCAGAAGAATTCCTAGATAATTTAGTTGCTAATAAATTGCCAAAAAAGATAGGAAGGACAAATCTCTGTCATGCTTTGAATTCTAAAGGAGGAGTACACTCAGAATTTACAATAATGAGAGAGTCTCATGACAGTTTTTATTGTGTTTCTGCTGGAGCTTGGCAGCGGCTGGACCATGATTGGGTAAAAAAACATATGCCCGATGACAGAAGTGTAAAATTTGAAAATATTACAAATCAAATTGGAGTATTAGTTGTCGCTGGTCCGAAGTCGAGAGAACTTCTTCAAAGAGTATCTGAGGATGATTTCACAAATGAGGGTTTCCCATGGCTATCTGGTAAAAAAGTAAAAATTGGTGCTGCAGAAACACTTGCAATAAGAGTAAATTTCGTTGGCGAATTAGGATGGGAAATCCACTCACCAATTGAAGTACAAAATCATATATTCGATACATTAATGGATGCAGGAAAAGATCTGGGTTTAAAGCCTTTTGGCATAAGAGCAATGGACTCTTTGAGAATTGAGAAATCCTACAAACTAATTGGTACAGAATTATCAATTGAATACGCAGGATATGAGTCAGGAATAGACAGGTTCATTCACCCAAACAAAGGTCAATTCATAGGCAGAGATGCATTAGTTCAGTGGAGAGAAAAAGGTTTTGAAAATTCCTTCGTAACTCTTGAAGTTCATGGTGTCAAAGATGCTGATGTACTTGGCAATAATCCAATATATGCTGATGGCAAAGTTATTGGTCGCGCTACAGGTGGAAATTTTGGCTTTCGAGTTAATAAGTCTCTCGCTTTAGCTATGGTCAATCCAGCTCATTCAGAAGTAGGCACAAAGTTAAAGATCGATATTTTGGGAGATATGTTTGATGTAACGGTAATACCCGAAAGTCCATACGATCCTGATAATCAGAAACTTAGATCTTAGCTACTTAAAAAAGTGTCAAAAGCTTTAAAAGTTTACGAACAGCTCTGTAAAGATAAGTATATTGAACATAATATTAAGCAAAAAGATTTAGTTATTGAATTAGATAAATTTTTGTTAGGTTCGAGCAGAAATTTTATAAAAAAACTATTTCGATATAATTTAAATCAAAAGAAATGCTTTTATTTATACGGGGGAGTGGGTATTGGAAAAACACTCATTATGGATTTATTCTATGATGACGTAAATTTAAAAGAAAAACAAAGAGTCCATTTTCATGAGTTTATGATTGATATACATGATCAATTACACCAACTCAGAAATGAAAAAAATTCTAGAGATTTTATAATTTCAAAACTTGTAAAAGGTATTAAATCGAAATCAAGTCTCATATTTTTTGATGAATTCCAGGTCACAAATATAGCTGACGCAATGATTCTAGGGCATTTATTTGAGGAGTTCTTTAAAAATAATATTTTAATTGTATTAACTTCTAATTCCAGCCCAGAAGACTTATACAAACAAGGGCTGCAAAGAGAACTTTTTATTCCATTTATTAATTTAATTAAAAATAACTCTCTAATTCATCATCTATCAATAGACATTGACTATAGAACAAGATCATTAAAAGAAGAAAAGAACTTTTTTTTATCAAATTCACCGGTTAGCAAGCTTAAAATAAATGATATTTTTTCTATCCATTCAAATAAAACTTCAGTTGAGGATAAAGTAATAAGTGTGAAGAAGAGAAATTTTGTTGTTAAGAATTTGTCTAATAGAATAGCTCGTTTTCAATTCAATGAAATTTGTGGAGATGATAGAGGCACTGAAGACTACCTCGAGTTAATTAAATTAATTGATAGATTAATCGTTGAAAATGTTCCAAATTTTGGAAATACAAATTCTAATCTTCAAGAAAGATTTATTAATTTAATTGATGTTCTCTATGATAATAAAATTAAATTATATTTAAGCACAGAAAAAGAAATAAGCGATCTTGGCAGTGCATATCATTTGAAAGATAAATTTAACAGAACCATAAGCAGACTTCTAGAAATGAAATCACAATAATTACAAATGAAAATAGCAGTAATAGGAGCGGGAATAGTTGGTATTTCTTCAGCTAATTGGCTTAAGAATTACGGTCAAGATGTGACTTTGTATGATATGAATGATCCTGGATCACAAGCAAGTTACGGCAATGCTGGAACTTATGCAAAATATGCAAATATACCAACAAATTCATCATCCTATTTTTATTTATTTCCATATCTATTGCTAAACAAAAACAGCCCCTTATTCATTAGCCTAAAACGATTAAATGAAACATTTCCTTGGATTATAAAATACTTGAGCAATTGCAGAAATGAAAAAGTTAACCACACTGTTCAACATTTAACAACTTTACTGTCACATATGGATGATGGTTATGAAGATCTTTTCAACGAAGCAAATGTAGAAAATTATATATCAAGAGAGTCTATTATGTATGGATGGTCTACAAAATTATTTTTTAATGCTGCAAAACGAGATTTTTCTAAAAGAAAAGAAACAGGCGTTAAAATAACAACTCTAAGTCGAGATGATATTTCTGATCTTGAACCAAATATTAATAATATCTTTTACAAAGGGGCCTTATTTGAAGGTAGTTATTTTGCGAAAAGTCCGATCAAGGTTAGCGAAGCATTAATGAAACTGTTTATTAAAAAAGGAGGAAAATTCAAAAAAGAGAAAGTTATATCCATTAAAAAAACTGAAACTAATCAAATAAATATTAAAACAAACTCAGGAGAGACCCTGCACGATAGAGTCGTGATTACATCCGGAGTGTGGTCTAATGATCTGCTTAAACATATAGGCGACAAAGTGCCACTGGAAGCTGAGAGGGGCTACCATTTGGTCAATCCAGAATTGAAGAATATTGTAAAAAGACCAATATCTTGGCAAGAACGAGGAACATATTTTACACCTATGTCTGACGGTCTAAGAACGGGTGGAATTGTTGAATTTGGAGCTTTAAATGAAACAAAAAATGAAAGAGTTCTTAATTTTTTAAACCGAGCATTAAAGGAAGTTTTTCCCTCAGCAGACCTTCCTCAAAAAACATGGGTAGGGTTCAGGCCATCGGTGCCTGACTCTCTTCCAGTGATTGGACAATCTCCAAAAAATCCTTATATTTATTATAATTTTGGTCATCAACATATCGGGTGGTCATTAGGTGGCATATCAGGAAAACTGGTTGCACAACAAATTTGCGCAAACAATACAGATTTAGATTTGTCACCGTATTCTGTAAAGAGGTTTAAGTTATGAAATACTCACTATACAATTTAGTTAAGAATTCATTTTCTTATCATGAGAATTGGGAAAAAGCATGGAGCAGTCCTGATCTTAAACCTGAATATGATGTAGTAATAGTTGGAGGCGGCGGCCATGGATTAGGAACTGCCTATTACCTAGCAAAAGAATTTGGTGTTAAAAATATTGCTGTTCTTGAGAAGGGATGGATTGGTGGGGGTAATACAGGACGTAACACAACCATAATAAGATCTAATTACTTATGGGATGAAAGTGCAGCTCTTTATAATCATGCTGTTAATTTATGGGAAGGCCTATCTAGTGAGCTTAATTTTAATGTAATGTTTTCACAAAGAGGTTTATTTCACTTAGCGCATTCAGTTCATGATATGCAAGAAATTACAAGGAGAGGTTACTCTAATTATTTAAATGGTATTGACGCTGAAATTCTAAATCAGGATCAAGTTGCAAAAAAAATACCTCATATTAATGTTAATGGCAGGTATCCTGTTTTAGGGGCTTTACTTCAAAGGCGAGCGGGAACGGCGCGTCATGATGCTGTAGCATGGGGGTATGCAAGAGCGGCAGAAAATCTTGGTGTCGATATAATTCAAAACTGTGAGGTTAAAGGAATAGATATTTCAAATGGCAAGGTTGTTGGATTACAAACAACAAAAGGTTCTGTTAAAGTTGATAAAGTTGGTCTCGTACCTGCTGGACACTCCTCAGTATTAGCTAATATGGCAGGTTTTTCTCTCCCAATAAACTCTGTACCCTTACAGGCTTTAGTAAGCGAGCCTGTTAAGCCAATTCTAGATTGTGTCATCATGTCAAACTCCGTTCATGTTTATGTAAGTCAATCAGATAAAGGTGAACTAGTGGTTGGAGCAGGTTCTGATGCCTATAACTCATATTCTCAGCGTGGATCCTTTGATATGATTGAACATATGATGGCTCCTTTAGTTGAATTATTTCCTATATTCTCAAGACTAAAAATGCTTCGCAGCTGGGGCGGCATTGTAGATGTAACCCCAGATAGAAGCCCAATAATAGGAAAGACCCCTGTAAAAGACTTGTTTATTAACTGCGGTTGGGGAACTGGGGGATTCAAAGCAACTCCAGGGTCAGCTCATGTATTTGCTGAGACAGTTTTTAGAGGAGAGCCAAATGATATTGCAGCTCCTTTTTCATTAGAAAGACATTTCTCGGGAGCCTTAGTTGATGAAGCTGCAGCGGCAGCAGTTGCTCATTAATAATTTTTTTTATGTTTATAATTAATTGTCCATATTGTGGGGAAAGAGATCAGACGGAATTCACATGTCACGGCGAAGCTCACATTGCAAGGCCAGATAACCCATCTGAAATAAGTGATGAAGAATGGGGCAGGTATCTTTTTTTCAGAGAAAATCCAAAAGGAACCCATTTTGAAAGATGGACTCACGATCATGGATGCAGACGATGGTTTAATGTAATGAGAGATACTGTCACAGATCAAATAATAAAAACATATAAAATGGGTGAAGCGAAGCCGGAGATATCAAATGAGTAATCAAAATAGGACAATTTACGGCGGTAAAGTAAATAGGGAAAAGCCAATTAACTTTGTTTTTAACGGAAAGTCTTATATTGGGTACCAGGGTGATACGTTAGCTTCTGCGTTATTAGCTAACGATGTTCATTTAATAGGTAGAAGTTTTAAGTATCATCGCGCAAGAGGAATATTAACTGCAGGTTCGGAGGAGCCAAATGCAATTGTTCAATTAGGACTTGGAGCACGAACAGAGCCAAATATTCGTGCAACAGAAGTAGAGCTTTATGAAGGTCTAGAAGCTTCTAGCCAAAATTGTTGGCCATCAGTTAATTTTGACATTGGAGCAATGAACAACTTTCTATCAAGAATATTCCCTGCAGGTTTTTATTACAAAACATTTAAATGGCCTCCAAGCATGTGGTTATTTTATGAGCATTTCATAAGAAAAGCTGCTGGGTTAGGTCAGTCACCTACAGCAAAAAACCCAGATAGATATGAACAGAAATTTTATTACACTGATATCACTATTGTAGGTGGTGGCATCTCAGGTTTACTCGCAGCTTTGGGCGCAGGTCGATCGGGGTGTAAAGTTTTACTTATAGATGAAAATCCGGAATTAGGAGGATATCTTCTTGATTATAATTTTAGCATCAATGAGAAAGATGGAAAGAAGTGGCTGAAGAAAATCATTGAAGAATTAAATGGTTTAGCCAATGTTACAATTCTCAAAAGAACCACTGCAATGGGGTATTATGATTACAATTATTTAACGGCTCTAGAAAAAGTTACTAATCACCATGCAGAATTTTCAAGCACTTTACCGAGAGAGAGATATTGGCGCATACGTTCAAAAAAAGTTATTTTGGCACAAGGAGCTTTTGAAAGACCACTTGTTTTTGCAGACAATGATAGACCTGGTATCATGATGGCATCTGCAGGTCAAAAGTATCTCTCTAGGTACGGAGTATTACCAGGTAAGTCAGTTGTACTTTTTACAAACAATGACCATGCTTATTTAACCGCTTTTGAGTTTGTTGAAAAGGGGGCTAAAGTAACAGTCGTAGATACAAGAGATCTTTTAAATGCAAGAATTAGTGAAAAATGTAAATCATTAAATATAACAGTTTTTAAATCATATTCAGTTATTAAGACCTATGGTGATAAGAAAGTAAATAGAATAGAAATACAGCAAGTTGATAAAAATCAAAATAAACTAACAGGAGAAGTTGAAAATATTCATACTGATTGTGTATTAATGTCAGGTGGTTGGAATCCAGCAGTCCAACTGTTTAGCCAATCAAGAGGTAAACTAAAATATGATCTAAAGATAAATACTTTTGTTCCTGATAAAATCATCGAAAACCAAAAAATAATTGGTTCGAATAATGGTCAGTTTAATCTGCAAGAAAATCTTAATGAATCTTTTGAAGCAGGAATAGCAGCAGCTAATGAACTTAATTTCAATAGCGTTGAAAAAGTTAATTGGACTGGAAAAGAAGAGATAGAGTTCACACATTCTGATATTGAGCCATATATGTTAGGTAAGAAAAAAGTTACAAAAGGATCTAAACATTTCATTGATTTTCAAAACGATGTAACTGCTGCAGATATTTTTCTAGCGCAACGAGAAGGTTATATCAGTGTAGAACATACAAAAAGGTACACAACAACAGGGATGGGCACTGACCAAGGAAAAACATCCAATGTTAATGCATTGGCTTTGATGTCTCATATTCATAATAAACCTGTCGACGAAATAGGACACACAACTTTTAGACCGCCTTATGCTCCTCAGACGATTGGAGCTATAGCCGGAAGAAGCGTTGACAAGCTTTTTGACCCTGAACGAAAAACATCAATGCATGAATGGCATGTTGAAAATAAAGCTGTATTTGAGGATGTTGGGCAATGGAAAAGACCATATTATTTTCCTCAAAACAAAGAGGATATTCATCAAGCAGTTAAAAGAGAATGTTTAGCAGTAAGAAATAGCTTGGGTATATTAGATGCATCAACCCTTGGAAAGATTGATCTACAAGGGCCTGATGCCGCTAAATTCCTAAACATGATTTATACAAACGCTTGGTCAAAACTTGAAATTGGCTCATGCAGATACGGATTAATGTGCAATGAGCATGGCATGATATTTGATGATGGGGTTACAAGTAGGTTGGGAGAAAATCATTATCACATGACAACGACAACTGGCGGTGCTGCGAGAGTAATGTCCTGGTTAGAAGAATTTCTACAAACAGAATGGCTTGATATGAAAGTGTTTTGCACCTCAGTTACTGAACAGTGGGCTGTGTTGTCTATATCGGGACCAAATTCAAGAGAATTTTTAAAAGATTTAACAAATATTGATTTATCAAAAGAAAATTTTCCATTCATGAAATTTAGAGAAGGGGAAGTTTGCGGAGTTAAAGCAAGAGTATTCAGAATTAGCTTTACTGGAGAGTTAAGCTATGAGGTTAATGTTCCTGCGCGTTATGGACGTTATGTTTGGGAAAAATTTATGGAACATGGGAAAAAATACAATATTACTCCGTATGGTACAGAGACAATGCATGTATTGCGAGCTGAGAAAGGATTTATAATCGTTGGACAAGATACAGATGGAAGTGTCACACCAAGTGATATGAATATGGATTGGATTGTTTCAAAGAAGAAAGAAGATTTTCTTGGAAAGAGATCCTTTACGAGATCTGATACCGTTAGACATGATAGAAAAAAATTTGTTGGACTCTTAGTTAATGACAAAAAAACAATTCTTCCAGAAGGATCACATATCGTTGAAAAGGCATTAAAACAGCCACCGATGAAAATGTTAGGACATGTTACATCTAGTTATTACAGTCCTACTTTAGGTTATCCAATCGCTCTAGCGATGTTAAAAGATGGCTTTAGTAAAATGGGTGAACAAGTAGTTGTACCACTTATGAATGGCAAGATTATTGAAGCTACTGTGACAGATACAATATTCTACGACAAAGAAGGTAAGAGAAATAATGAGTAGTCAACCGCAAATTTTTTCCCCTCTTACACAAAAAGAAAAAATCGCTTCGGATAATATTTCATTGGAGCTAATTGAGTTTCTAGGAAAAATTAACTTGAGATTAAAGGAAAATGACTCTCATGCAAGAGATGCAGTAGAAAAATACCTTACATATAGCCTTCCAAAAAGTGCTGGTGAAGTCACTGGAAATAATGAGACTAGAGTTTTGTGGTTAGGACCAAATGAATATTTGTTATTAAGTGAAGATGAAAAAAAAGACAATGTTATCAATGGATTAAGAGAAATACTTTCAGATCTATTTTGCGCAATTACCGATGTATCTGATTATTATTTGACGATGAGGCTTAGTGGTCCAAAAAGTATTGAAGTCTTAACAAAAGCTTGCCCTCTTAATTTTGATCAATATCTTACAAAAGGGAATTCTTGCGCTCAATCATATATAAGTAAGGCAACTGTCCTAATTGATAGATTATCAGATGACCTAGTTTTTGATATATCAGTTAGATGGAGTTTCGCTGATTATTTATGGGATTGGTTAGCGGACTCAAGCAATGAATTTATTTTAAGCGAAAAGTAATTATTGTGAAAGTATCATTATTACTTGCTTTATCTCGATCAGTTTTTAAAAAATGCCCACAATGCGGAGAAGAAAAAATTTATAAGCAATATTTGAAACTGAAGCCTTATTGCAATAATTGTAATGAAAAGCTCTCAATTTACAGAACGGATGATTTTGGTCCTTGGCTTACAATTATTATTGTTGGACACATCATTGTTCCTTTAGTTTTGTATATAGAACAAAACTATTCACCTCAGTTATGGTTGCAGGCAATTACATGGATACCAATTACAATACTGACCGTACTTTATATGCTTCCAATATCAAAAAGTATATGCCTGGCTATATTGTGGAGCTTAAGGGATAAATAATTGTGAGATTAGTTTTATTGTTCTTATTTTTATTTTATGCTGCTTCAGCAAGTACCGAAAACCTGCCACAACCCCCCGCACATCATTTATCGGATGGAACTTATGCAAACACTAATGGAGTACCATATGAAAGTAGTTTTAAAAAACTAATGCAATGGAGCTGGGAGAGAAGAAGTAAGGATTTATCAACATTTAAATTTGAAATGGAGAAACCAAATTATAAAGAAATATATAACAATAATAACATTGTTACTACATGGATTGGGCATGAGACTTTTTTATATCAAAACAAGGATATAAATGTGATTACAGATCCACATTTTACTGATCGAGCCTCACCATTAAGTTTTGCTGGACCAAAGAGATATATGCCACCCGGCATGGAAATTGAAGATTTACCAAACATAGATGTCGTAACAATTTCTCATAGTCATTACGACCACCTTGATTATAGAAGCGTGAAATTAATCTCGGAAAAATACGAAGATGTGCTTTTTTTAGTCCCACTGGGTCTTGAAGAATGGTTCATAAATAAAGGTATAAAAAATGTGAGAGAACTTGATTGGTGGGACTCAATTAAAGTGAGTGATACAGAAATTACTTTTGCTCCTGTACAGCATTGGTCGGCAAGGGGCTTATTTGATAGAAATGAAACTTTATGGGGAGCTTGGCATTTTAAAAACTATTATCACAGCTTTATTCATTTAGGTGATACAGGCTATTCTGATGATTTTAAAGAAATCAGAAAAAGATTAGGGTCAGTTGATTTAGCTGCTATTCCAATCGGTGCTTACGAGCCAAGATGGATTATGGAAGTTTCACACATGAATCCTGAAGAGGCAGTTATGTCTTTCTTGGATTTAGAAGCTTCTAAAGCCATTGGCATGTCTTGGGGAACATTTATTTTGACCGATGAGCCTGTAAGAGAGCCGCCTCAAAAGTTAATTGAAGTCGTTTCAAAATATAATATTTCTCAAGATAGATTTTTCACATTAAAGCATGGAGAAACTTACTTAGATAATTGAAGTTTAATTTTTGAAAGTAAGTAAAGAGACAAAAAAGAAATAAAAAAGCCTAATATTAATGAAGTTAAAGCCGTTTCAAGCTCTATAGGCAAGTTCACTTTTTCAAAAGCTAAATTTAGAAATTCATTAGACAAAAGAAATAAAAATAATGCCAAAAAGCATGATGTGTAGTGAGCAAATGCATTTGAAGTACGAACAAAATTAAATTGTTTGTAGTCAATATCTTTGCCGATAAAGAAACCAATCATTAGACCTCCGATTGCTATTGCTGCTTCATTACCATGTGCAGTCGGCCATGTAAGATAAAATATAAGAAAGATTACAAATAATGATAAATATTTTGTAAAGGTATTGAATTTAATATTTTCTCTTTCAATATTTTTGTAGATAAGGTCTGCAATGTAAAGAGTAACTAATCCAACAACCAAGCCCCCTAAAATATCTCCAATATCATGAACTCCCAAGTAAACTCGGCTTAGAGGCACCCCAAAGAGAAAAATTATTGAAAGTGATTTCACAAATAAATTCTTCACATTTAAGGCTATATAAAGCCAAATCACGACCGCAATTTGAGTGTGACCACTTGGAAACCCGAATGAAGTTTCAGTTTGAAGCCATGGATCAATATTAAGAGCAAAATCCGGCCTAGGATCTTGAAAAATATCTTTCAGAAATGAATTTATAATTGCGGAAAAGAAAACTATTACAAGAAGTTTGCCAAAAACTTTTCGGTCATAACACCAATAAATAAATGGGATAAACATGAATAAAAAATCTCGATATCCCAACCATGTAAAAAATTCAAATATAGGAGTTAAATAGGGTGTTCGAATATTGACTACCCAACTAATGTCATTAAGTAAACTATAAATCATGAATATCTGTTGTATTTGTGGTTTTATTAACTATATATCAAAAAATCATTAATTAGATATTTAAATGAAAGCAATAGGATACAACTCATACGGAGATATTGATAATCTTGAAATTTTAGAGGTTGCTGAGCCAAGACCTAAAAGATCAGAAGTAATTGTAAAGATCGAGGCCGTATCGCTTAATCCAGTTGATATCAAAAAAATGCAAGGTGGGTTTAAGCCCATAACCAATCTGAATAAATTTCCTATATTCACTGCCTGTGATTTCAGTGGTGAAATTACTGAAATTGGAAAAGATGTAGGAGCTTTTAAAGTTGGTGATAAAGTATTTGGCATGACAGATATATTATTTAATGGAAGTGCCGCAGAAAAAATTAAAATTTCTCAAAAGTCAATTTCACTTGTACCGAAAAATATCAAGTTACACGAAGCGGCCGCTATTCCTCAAGTAGCAAATACATCGTTGCTAGCATTGAGAAATATTGCTTCAATTCGAAAGGGACACAAGATCTTAATTAATGGCGCATCCGGAGGAGTGGGTTCTTTTGCAATTCAAATGGCTAAAATATATGAAACAGAAATAACTGCGGTAACAAGTGATAGAAATTACGATTGGATTAAAAATGATTTTAATATAGATGACGTTGTTGATTATACAAAAGAAGATATTTTATCTTCATCAAAAAAATATGATATCTTTTTTGATGCAAACGGAAATCTATCTTTTCCTAAGGCATCAAAAATCTTAACGGCTAACGGAATATATGTGACTACAAAAAATAATATCTACAATAATATAGATGTAGCAAAACAGTTGTTTCAAAGAAAAAAATCAAGAGTCGTATTATCTGGTAGAACATCAACTGCAAATTTAGATTTATTTAGAATGTGGATTGAAGATGGAAAGATTAAGCCCATCATCGAAAAAATATTTTCTTTTGATCAATATCTTGATGCTTACAATCATCTCAAAAGTGGTCGCGCAAAAGGTAAAATACTTTTAACCTTTAATTAAAATATGTCTGACATTGAGGTAAAAAATATCATTAATCCTATTCCCGCAACAGACGGTGCTGGAGTAAAATTAAAAAGAAGTATAGGTGTGGAGCCAAACTATTTTGATCCTTTTTTAATGTTGGATGAATTTGGTTCTGAAGACAGTAAGGACTATATAGCTGGTTTTCCATCACATCCTCATAGAGGAATAGAGACGGTGACATATATGCTGGCTGGAGAATTTGAGCATAAAGATAGTACTGGTGGAGAAGGAAGAATGACAGCAGGCGATGTACAGTGGATGAAAACTGGCAGTGGAATTATTCACTCCGAAATGCCTGCTATGAAGGAGGGCAAGCTTCATGGGTTTCAGTTATGGATTAATATGCCTGCTAGCTTAAAAATGAGTAAGCCTGAATATCATTATATTGATGCCAATGAAATGAGTGTACATCATGATGAAGATAAAAAAATCAAAGTAATTGCTGGCAAATTTGAGAACGCTGAAGGGCCGATCAAAAAGCATAATGTTGAGCCAATATTCTTTGATGTTGAACTTAAACAAAATAAACAGTTTAGTTTTTCAATACCTAAATCGCATAACAGTTTTGTTTACTTGGTTGATGGCAGAATAAAAATCGGTAATCTATCTCATGATAATATTGAGGGATCTAAACTAGTATTGTTGACGAATGGTAATAATTTGAAAGTATCCTCTGAAACCAATGCTAAGTTTTTATTAATCGCGGGTGAGCCAATTGGTGAAAGCATTGCTCGTGGCGGACCATTTGTAATGAATACCAAAAGTGAGATCATTCAAGCGATTAATGACTATAATAATGGAACATTTGTAAGATAAGGAAAATTATGAGTATTTACGACATTGAAGTAAAAGACATTAATATGAACTCTATAAAAATGGAAGAATTCAAGGGAAAAACTTTATTAATTGTAAACGTAGCAAGTGCTTGTGGTTTTACACCGCAATATACTGGCTTACAAAATCTCTATGATAAATATAAAGACAAAGGGTTAGAAATTTTAGCATTTCCTTGTAATCAATTTGGTGCCCAAGAAAAAGGGACGAATGAAGAAATAAAAGATTTTTGTGACACAAAGTATAATGTATCCTTTCGCCTGTTTGATAAGATTGATGTTAATGGAGAAAATGCATCACCTCTTTTTGTTAAGCTTACTAAAAAAGCAGGCAGAGAGATACAGTGGAATTTTACAAAGTTTTTAATCAATAAAGATGGTGAATTTGTTAGAGGTTTTGGTACACAAAAAAAACCTGAAGAGATTGAGAAATACATTCAAGCTATAATCTGAGATGTCTGACAAAATTAAAGAAATATTTGTTGAACCACAGACTTGCTATAAATTTATCGACAAGGAAGTTGCAAACGATACACTGAATGAACTTTATAATCTTGTTAAATGGGGGCCAACTTCGTTTAACTCTAGTCCAATGAGATTAAAGTTTCTTAAAAGCAGGACCTCAAAGGAAAAGCTATCAAGATTAGTGAGTGATGATAATATTAGCAAAGTTATCAACGCACCTGTATGTACAATTATTGGAATGGACATAGAATTTTGGCGTGATCTTCCCAGAAACTATTTACGTGAGGATGCTAAGCAATATTTTGAAAATGATACAACCAAGTCTGAAGTTACAGCCTTTAGAAACTCATCAATTCAAGGAGGTTACTTCATAAAGGCAGCAAATTCTCTTGGTTTATCAGTTGGACCAATGTCAGGCTTCTCAAATGATCTGGTTGATAAGGAATTTTTTAATGGCACGACAATTAAAAGCAATTTTCTATGTAATTTGGGATACGCTGCTGAGGGCGGTTTTTATGAGAGAGCGCCGAGGTATGACTTTTCTGATATTGCTGAAATAATTTAAGCGGCAATCAAATTTAGATAAGTATCTTCTAACTTATTGATATCTCTCGCTCTTATTAATTCATTCACTTCTTGTTTAAATTTTTTGGATCCTGGAACTCCAAAACAAAGTGAAAGTAATGGACTTAACAATTCGTAAGTAGATACAGTTTCAATATTCATTTTAATATAATCAAAATACTTTTTCACGACATCGGACTTGTTAACTTGAATATTACTTTGACCATAAAAAATATGATCCACGTCTTTAATAAAAAAAGGGTTTACCTGCACTGCCCGACCTACCATCACTCCATCTAAATATTTCAATTGTTCAATACAGTCATCAATATTTGTCAAACCTCCATTCATGATAAATTTAATATCAGGAAATTCTTTTTTGATATTATAAACAAATTCATATTTAAGTTCAGGCAATGTACGATTTTTTTTTGGATCAAGACCTTTTAGAAAAGCTTTACGGGCATGAATAAAAATAACTTTCACATCACTCTCAAGAACTGTAGAAATGAAATTTCTAAAAAAATCATAAGAGTCAAATTCATCAACACCAATTCTACATTTTAATGAAACATCCATTGAAGTCTCTTCTCTCATTCCACTTAAGCAATCTCTAACCAGTTCAGCTTCTTTCATCAAACACGCTCCCATTTTCCCTTGAGAAACTTTTTTAGAGGGGCAGCCAACATTTAAATTGATACCCTGATAATCAAACTTATTTGCTAAACTTGTTGAATATTTTAATAAGCTTATATCAGAACCACCAACCTGTAGAATGACAGGTTTTTCGATATTTTCTTTTCTAAGAAGTTTTTTGTAATCACCTCTGTGTAAAGCTTGACTGGCTATCATTTCAGTAAATAAAACAGATTCTTTTGAGATAAGACGGTACATGTACCTTGCGCTTGGAGTTGTTACTCCCATCATCGGTGCTACAGAAAAGCGATAGTCAACGTTCAAATTATTCATAGTTTAGTTTTTGCCTAACAGTAATAAGTACTCCGCTACTCACAATACAAAGAATCCCAAAGCACACTATTATGTTTGGAATATCTCTAAAAAATAAGACGCTTATTAACATATTACTGACGATTTCAAAATAGTGAAATGGAGCCAAAATACTTGCTTCAGCATTTTGATAAGCTTTTATAAATATAAAATGCACCAGAATCACAACTAAACCAATTGAGCCCATCAAAATAATCTGACTAAAATTAGGATCACTATTCCAATAAAAAGGAAGAAAGATAGTCATTATTAGTGCTCCAGGAATGGCGGTATAACACAAGCTAACCCATGGATCAGAAGTAAAGTTTACGCGGCGCGTGTAAACAAGATACATTGCATAAAAGAAGCCTGAAAATAGGGCAAATAAAGAAAAATAATTAAACTCACTAAACCCTGGCTGTATTACTAAAAGAGTTCCAATAAAACCAAAAAATGCACAAAAGATCTTTAGCGTATTTAATTTTTCTCCCAAAATAAATGAAGACATGAATACCACCACAATGGGAGCAATGAGCATTATGCTTAATGCATTTGCTAGAGGGATTTGTGAAATTGATGCATAAAAGAATGCCGTCGCAAGAAATATAAAAGTACCTCTGATTAATTGATGCTTCGTTGATTGATTAAAAAATTCTTTTTTTCCTTTTAAAAAATAAACAAGTGGCACTAAGAAAATAAAATGGCTGAAAAAACGTCCCCAAATTATTTCAAGTATACCAATGTCCTCGCTTAAGTACTTAGCAAGCGCATCATATAAAGGAGCTATTAATAATCCAAGGCATAACAAAGATATGCCTAAGATAACGTTCTGCTCTTTAAGCATGGTTTATTTATTTAGTTCACGCATGGCCTGATCAATTCCCTCAATTGTTAGAGGAAACATTCGATCAGAAAAGATCTGTTTTATAATCGAAGTTGATGCAATTCTATCCCAATATCGCTCAGGTATTGGATTAAGCCAAATCGCATTTTCGTATACGTTTAACATTCTAGTTAGCCAAGTCTCACCAGACTCTTCGTTCCAGAACTCTACGCTTCCGCCAGGGTAGGTTATTTCATACGGGCTCATTTCAG
This sequence comes from uncultured Pelagibacteraceae bacterium, assembly GCA_902590345.1. Classification (GTDB taxonomy): domain Bacteria; phylum Pseudomonadota; class Alphaproteobacteria; order Pelagibacterales; family AG-422-B15; genus CACNXQ01. The sequence goes on from CACIWK010000007.1 coordinate 36,931, forward strand.
CATCTCCAACAAATATTACTTTATAATCAGATGGGTATGTATGCAGAACGTCCCATGTTTTGATATTGTCATTGTATCTGCGATTATTATCTTTCCAAACCGCATCATACAAACAATTGTGGTAGTAAAAATATTCCATGTGTTTAAACTCTGTTCTTGCTGCAGAAAATAGCTCCTCACAGATTTTAACATGTGCATCCATTGATCCACCAACATCAAAAAAAAGCAAAACTTTGATTTTATTTCTTCGTTCAGGCATCATTTTAACATCAATGTAACCCTTATGAGCAGTAGACTTAATTGTATTATCTAAATCTAACTCAGTTTCAGCTCCTTCGCGCGCAAACTTTCTCAACCTTCTAAGAGCAATCTTTATATTTCGAGTACCAAGTTCTACGTCGCCATCTAAGTTGCTAAATTCTCTTTTATCCCAAACTTTTACTGCCTTTTTATTTTTTCCTTCTTTCTGACCAATTCTTATTCCTTCAGGGTTATAGCCGTATGCTCCAAAAGGAGATGTTCCACCTGTCCCAATCCATTTACTTCCTCCTTGGTGTCTTTTTTTCTGTTCTTCCAATCTCTGTTTAAGCGTTTCCATCAATTTGTCCCAACCACCCAAGGACTCAATCATCTTTTTTTCTTCATCAGTTAAATACTTTTGCCCCATCAATTTTAACCATTCTTCTGGTATTTCTTTTATTGTTTCACCTTCAGGGTTCTCTAACCCCTTAAATGAATGGCCAAAAACTCGATCAAATTTATCTAAATATCTCTCATCTTTGACTAATGCTGAGCGGCTTAGATAATAAAAGTCGTTAACATTGAATGAGTCAACAACACGCTTATTCATCGCTTCCATCAACATCAAGTATTCTTTTAATGATACGGGTAAGCTCGCTTGTTTGAGGTCAAAAAAGAAATTAATAAACATATAATATTATTTTATAGAGATTCTTACTCTACTCAACATTCTCATTTTCTCTACGAGATATGAAAGCTAAACGCTCAAATAAATGAACATCTTGTTCATTCTTTAGCAAAGCCCCATGAAGAGGTGGTATTAGCTTTTTCGGATCCTTTTCCCTTAGGATTTTAGCATCTACATCATCCGTCATGAGCAACTTTAGCCAATCAATTAGTTCAGAGGTAGATGGCTTCTTTTTAATTCCTGGAACTTCTCTAATATCGTAAAATATTTTAAATGCTTCTTGAATTAGATCTTTTTTTATATCTGGATAATGTACTTCAACGATCTCTTCCATCGTATTTGGATCAGGAAACTTAATATAATGAAAAAAGCACCTTCTAAGAAACGCGTCTGGTAACTCCTTTTCATTGTTTGATGTTATAATTACTATTGGCCTATTTTGCGCCTTAATTGTCTCACCAGTTTCGTAAACAAAAAATTCCATTTTATCTAGTTCTAGTAGCAGATCGTTGGGAAATTCGATATCAGCCTTGTCAATTTCATCTATTAGTAGGACTGGCCTTTTATCGCTCTCAAAAGCATTCCATAACTTACCTTTGCTAATATAATTTTTGATATCCTTAACCTTCTCATCTCCAAGCTGCGAATCACGCAATCTTGTAACAGCATCATATTCGTAGAGACCCTGTTGAGCTTTAGTTGTGGACTTGATATGCCAAGTGATTATTTCAGCATCCAGAGATTTTGCTACCTCATGAGCTAGCATTGTTTTACCAGTGCCTGGCTCACCTTTAACTATTATTGGTCTTTCAAGAGTTATAGCAGCATTTACTGCCACTTTAAGATCCTCTGTTGCAATATAGGAGCTGGTTCCTTCAAACTTCATATAATTAAGATCAATTTCAGAGAAACATATTATATTTCAGTGATTTATCAATCATAAAAATTGTAATGATCCGTTGACTTAAATAATAAAAACCACTAAAAGCACCCAACTGTTTTTAATCTTAATTCTCAAGGAGTAAATATGGTCAAACTTCCAAAAACCTACAAGCCAACAAAATCTGAAAAATTCATGAATGCAAAGCAAAAAGAATATTTTAGAACGAAGCTTAAAAATTGGAAGGATGAGATTTACAGAGAAAGTAGAGAAACAGTCGAGAATCTACAAGATTCAATTGCTCCAGCCGACATGTCTGATAGAGCTACCCAAGAGTCAGAGAAATCCCTTGAGTTAAAGTCTCGAGATAGGCAACGTAAATTAATCGCCAAGATAGATGCTGCGCTTGCTAGGATAGAAAATGGAAGCTATGGCTATTGTGAAGTTACTGGAGAACCTATAAACATCGAAAGATTGGACGCTAGGCCAGTAACTACTCTCAGTATTGAGGCTCAAGAAATGCACGAGAGAGACGAAAAGCTTCACTCTGACGACTAGATAGTTATTAACAGCGAAAATCAGCCAATTTTAGATATATATTTAAGTTAATCTAATTGAGTTATATCATCAGATATAGAATCACCTGTTGATAAAAACTATAAAATTTAAGAACATTAATTGAACAAATTATATTTTATCGTTATTTAACAATAGTTTATAGGGTATTGTAAAATGAGAACAAAATGTGTACAAATGGAATATATATTAAAACTAAGTTTGGAGAAAGCACATGACAAAAGCAAATTTAAAAGTGGTAGACGATAAAAAGATGGACAACTCAGAAAAAGCAAAAGCTTTAGACGTAGCAATGTCACAAATTGAGCAAACTTACGGAAAAGGCTCAATTATGAAACTTGGTCAAAGGACTGTTATGGATGTTGAGGCCATTTCAACTGGGTCGCTATCATTAGATGTAGCTTTAGGAATAGGTGGACTGCCAAAAGGTAGAATAGTAGAAATTTATGGACCAGAATCATCTGGTAAAACAACTCTTGCATTACATGTTATTGCAGAAGCGCAGAAAAAAGGTGAGAATTGTGCGTTTATTGATGCTGAGCACGCATTGGATCCTGCTTACGCAAAAAAACTCGGCGTAAACATTGATGAACTTATCATTTCGCAGCCAGATACAGGTGAGCAAGCTCTTGAAATAACCGACTCACTTGTTAGATCGAAAGCAATATCAGTTTTAGTTGTCGACTCAGTTGCAGCATTAACTCCTAAAGCAGAAATCGAGGGTGAAATGGGAGATGCTCACATGGGTCTTCAAGCAAGATTAATGAGTCAAGCATTAAGAAAACTTACAGGCTCCGTTTCTAAATCTAATTGTATGGTAATATTCATCAACCAAATTCGAATGAAGATTGGCGTGATGTTTGGTAGCCCTGAAACAACAGCTGGTGGTAATGCTTTAAAGTTTTACTCATCGTGCAGATTAGATATCAGAAGGATAGGAGCAATAAAAGATAAAGACGAAATTATTGGAAACCAAACAAGAGTAAAGGTTGTAAAAAATAAAGTTGCCCCACCGTTCCGCGTAGTGGAATTTGACATTATGTACGGTGAAGGAATCTCAAAATTAGGTGAGCTCATTGATCTGGGCGTAAAAGTCGGCACCATTGAAAAGTCTGGGGCATGGTTTTCTTATAAAGGAAATAAGATTGGCCAAGGACGTGAAAACTCCAAGATCTTTTTAAAGGATAATCCTGCAGTAGCTAATGAAATTGAATCAGTAATTAGAGGACAATCTGAGGAAATACCTGAGCAAATTGGAGACAACGAAGAAGTCGAAGATACTCCAGAAGAATAAGAAATTCATATAAATTGATCATAGCAAAAAGGCGCTTGAAGCGTCTTTTTGCGTTTTAGTCATCTCGATGTTATACCTTAACTATGAAGATAAATAGTTTAAGGGACTCATTCATTTCTTACTTTGTTAAAAATGGACATAAACATGTTCATTCAAGTCCCCTTGTGCCTCAAAATGATCCTACTCTGATGTTCGCTAATTCAGGAATGGTTCAATTTAAAAATGTATTCACTGGATTAGAGAAAACAGATTTCAACCGTGCCGTAACGGCCCAGA
>CACIWK010000008.1 GCA_902590345.1 uncultured Pelagibacteraceae bacterium
TTATAGATGCGTATCGTTTTAACATTGAAACAAGTGTATCCCCAATAAAAGATAAAGCGATAATAAATATTGTGTAATAAATTGAAAATTTATAATCAATTTCTAAATAATAAAATAATAATTGAATAATAAGTACTGTCACGAATACACCTGTGATTAATCCGCTTATGGTTTTACCCGAACTAATTTTGGGCATTAATTTAGCACCTCCAATGATTTTTCCTCCTATGTAAGAGAATGTGTCAAAAAGCCAAATTGTAGCTATAGTAGCTAATATAAAAAGTAATGAAACTTTTTCAGTAATGAGCAAAAATAAAAATAAAAAAAAAGACAATACTGCAAATGCCAAATATAAATTAAATATTAAATAACTTCTTTTTTTATTTTTCATTTGATTAATCTCAAGACAAATGATCGATGTTATAAAAAGAAAAACAATTACAGAAAAATAATTATTGTAAATAAGAGGCAATATAACTAATGGAACAAAAACAATAACAGACCCTAATCGATAAAATAGTTCTTTTGTAAAAAAATCACTCATTTATTGACCATAATTTCGTTTTCTTTTCATTAACTGATCAAGAGCCCTGTTCAAATTACTAATCTTAAAATCAGGCCATAATACTTTTGTAAAGTACAATTCAGCATAAGCACTTTGCCATAACATAAAATTACTTAATCTGATTTGACCACCGGTTCTTATAATGAAATCTGGATCTTTTGACTCTGGAATATAGAAATAATTTCTTAAATTTTTGGATGGATTTTTAAGTTTTTTTATTTTATCTACTGCGTCATTTATTTCTTGTCTTGATCCATAATTAAATAATAAATTTACTATAATACCCTTATTGTCTTTAGTGGTCGCAGTAACTTCATCAATTATACTTAACAATTTTTTTGATAGTTTTTTTCTACTTCCATAATGCCTTATTTTAAGATTGTTATCATTAGCTGTTGAACTAAAATCTCTGTAAAATTCAGTTATAAGATTAAATAAATTTTTTATTTCTGAAGGGTTTCTTCTCCAATTTTCAGCTGAAAATACGTAAAAAGAAATTTCATTTAGTTTATAATCTAGATCTCTTAAACTCTTGCATAATGAAATACAATTCTTAATCCCGTATTCGTGGCCAGTTTTTTTTTGAAGATTGTTTTTTTTTGCCCATCTTCCATTCCCATCCATAATAATAGCAACATGGTTGATCTTTTTTTTTGATAATTTAGATGAGCTCACTTAAGATTATATTTTTTTTAAATCTTCTTCTTTATTTTTAAGAATTTCATCGATACTTTTAATTTGATCTGCAGTAATTTTATCGATGTTTTCTTGATACTTTTTAGAATCATCCTGTCCAATTTCTTTATCTTTTTCTAATTTTTTCACTTGTTCAATGCCATCTCTTCTTATATTTCTAATAGCAACTTTTGTATTTTCCGATATTTTACTAGCCATTTTTAGAAATTCACTTCTCCTTTCCTCTGTGAGCTGTGGCAGAGGTAACCTAATTAGATTTCCTTCAATCATTGGATTAATACCTAAATCAGATTCTCGTAAGGCTTTCTCGACAAGTGAAACATTAGAACTATCCCAAATATCAATATTTATCGTACGGGGATCGGGAGTTGTTATGTTGCCAACTTGGTTGATATTCATTTTCTGTCCATACGCATCAATCTTAATTGAGTCCAGCATACTTGGCGATGCCCTTCCAGCACGTATACCCTGCATGTCTGACTTAAATGACTGTATTGAAGAGTCCATACGACTTGTAATATCATCTTTAATTATATCAAACATTGTTAATATCAGAATATTGTTGCTTATTATTATATACGTTTTTGAAACAATTATTTTGTAAAATTGAAAATATTTTTATAGGAATTTCATTATCTCTTGCAATACTTACTGCAGCACTATCTAAAACTTTAAGATTCTTCGACAAATAGTTTTCATATGATATTTTTTTAAGTCTTTTTGCTTTCTTATATACATTCGGATCTTTATCATAGATACCATCCACTTGAGTAGCTTTATATATGACTTGACATTCAAGTTCTGCAGCTCTGAGAGCTGAAGCGGTATCTGTAGAAAAATATGGATTACCAGTACCAGCTGCGCATATAACAATTCTGTTCTTTTCCATATGTCTTATTGCTCTTCTTCTGATGTATGTTTCGCATACAGATTGAATTGGAAATGCAGACATAACCCTGGTTTCAACATTTAATTTTTCTAGTGAATTTTGAAGAGCAAGACTATTCATAACTGTGGCTAGCATACCCATATAGTCTGCGCTTGCTCTATCCATGCCTTTTGCAGAAGCTGCTATACCTCTAAATATATTTCCACCACCAATTACAACACAAATTTGTATTTTTAATTTTTTTAATGAGAGCAAATCATTTGAAATCCGCTTAACGGTATTTAAATCAATCCCAAATTTGTTTTTGCCCATAAGAGACTCACCAGATAATTTAATTAATATCCGGTTTAACTTTTTTTTGGGCATCTTTTATGAGCCTAATTCGTATCTGATAAATTGCTCTACAGAAATTTTACAATTATTTTTTTCTGAACTTTGCTTAATGTAGTCTTCAACGTTTAGCAATGGATCAATTACAAATTTTTGGCCTAATAATGTGTTTTCCTCAAAAAACTTTTTTAATTTTCCTTCAAGCATCTTTTCAAGAATATTATCAGGTTTCCCGCTATCTTTGAGTTGTTGTTTTATTATTTCCTTTTCTGCGTTTACTATTTCATTGCTAAGGTCTTTTTCGGAAATTGATTTAGGATTCAAAGCTGCAATATGCATACATAAATTTTTACCTATTTCAGATATTTGATCACTATCAGTATTTAATTTTAGAAGAACGCCAATCTTACCCAAGCCTTGACTTACACTATTATGAACATAACTATGAATGTTTCCACTGAGATGACTTGATCTTCTTAGAACTATATTTTCTCCAATTTTTCCTACTGCGGCACTTATTAGCTCGGCAACATTTTCATTATTAGCTAATGAATTGCTTTCATGATCCATAGATATATCTAAAATCGAGTTAACAAGACTATGAAACTCAGAATTTCTAGAGACAAAATCAGTCTCTGAATTAACTTCAATTATAGATGCTTTTTCTGCCTGAACTCTAACACCTATTAGACCTTCATTGGCGTCTCTACCAGATTTTTTTTCAGCTTTTGCAATTCCTTTTTCTCTTAACAATTTAAATGCTTGAGATACATCTCCACCTGAGTCGGATAAAGCAGACTTACACTCCATCATTCCTGCCCCAGACATTTTTCTTAATTCTTGAACCTCTTTTGCACTAACTGTCATTCTTAGGATCCTCAGTGTCAGAAACATTATTATTAGAATTATCACTGTCACCTTTTATTTCAGGCTCAGTAATCACTTCTTTATTATTAGAATTGATTTCGAAATCAATTTCTTTGGCAGATGCATTAATTGTTTCTTTAATAAGTGAACAATATAAGTCTATAGATCTTCGTGAATCATCGTTTCCTGGTATTGGGTAATTTATTTTATCAGGATCAGCATTGGTATCTACAATTCCAATAATTGGTATTTTTAATAAATTTGCTTCAGAAACGGCTATGTGCTCTAGTTTGGTATCAATAATAAATACTAAGTCGGGAGATTTTTTCATTTCACTAATTCCACTTAATGATTTCACTAACTTTTCATATTGATTTGTTATTTTTAATATTTCTTTCTTTGTAAATTCATTGTCAGGATTAGATTTTAAAACTTCAAGTTCCTTCATTTTTTTGATTGATTTAGTAATTGTTGACCAATTGGTAAGCATTCCGCCTAACCATCTATGATTGACATAAAACTGATTAGTTTCCTTAGCTAGATTTGCAATTTTACCTGCTGCTTGTTTTTTTGTAGCTACAAATAAAATCTTTCCACCCTTTGAAACCACATCTTCAATAACTTTCAGTGCTTCACTTAGCATCTGTACTGTGTAGTTAAGATTTATTATATGAATATTTTCTTTTGTACTATGAATGTACTTAAGCATTTTTGGGTTCCATCTTTGTGATTTATGGCCAAAATGAACCCCAGCTTCAACAAGTTCTTTTAAATTAATAATTGGTATACTCATTTATTTTCTCCGGTTGTTCATCCACAGCAATTTGACCTAATTAAGGACCGGACAGCATTAGCTATCGCTGTGTGATATTTTGAATGTAATTATATTATATAAGCAAGCTTTACAACAACTTATTCAACAAAATCAATTTTCATTACGCCGTTAAGGCTTTTCATCTTATTAAGCATCTCTGAGGTAATATTGAATTCACCGGGAATCTTAAGTATTTGATTATTAATGATAATCTCTATTTTATTATGCCCTTTAACCCAATTTAATTTAGCTAACTCATCCTTTGAAAAGCTTATATCAGCATAAATTTTAAGTGTTTGATTGTTTAGTTTGTCATTTTCTCTGTTGCTAAAATCATTTGTCTTATTAAGCTTTTCAACTTCTTCGAAACTAAATACTTTTTTAAGCTCTCCTCTTAAACTTCCGTTGTGCCATGTAAAATCTACACCTAGAACAAATGACTCACCTTCTAAAAGTAGCTCACGGTATTTTCTAAGATTACTTTCAAATATAATTAGCTCAAAAATTGATGACAGGTCAGAAAAGTTTAAAAATGCATAATTATTACCCCTGGCTGATCTCTTTTCTTTTTTAGAAAGTAAGGTACCGCCCAAAAGAAGATCTTTTTGATTATGCAGTTCTGAGTTTTCTTTGATTTCTGAATATTCTCTTAACATTAAAGATTTATATTTTTTTTTGTGTGTTGACAGGGGGTGGCCCGATAAATAAAAACCCAACATCTCATATTCTTTCATTAATTTGTAATTTGACTTCCACTCTTCTTCCTCTGTTAATTTAAAACTTGATATGTTCATATCACCAAACATATCTTTTTGAAGACCTATGGAATTGCTATTTTTGGACTTATGATACTTTACAATTTCTGAGGCTTGATTAAATACAGCTGCTCTACTTACGTTGAACTCGTCAAATGCTCCCGCACAAGATAATGCTTCAATTGTTTTTTTGTTAATTACTGAGGTATTGTTTCTATTTATAAAATCGTTGAGATCATGAAAATTACCATTTTTGCATCTTTCATTGTATAAATCCTTCATTGACTCAATGCCTACATTTTTAATTGCTCCTAGCGCATATAAAATTGAGTCACTATTTCTTAAAAAATTCGGCCCTGAGTAATTAACGCTAGGTGGGACTAATTTAATTTTTAGACGCATCAACTCTTGCTGAAATATTGAAATTTTATCTGTATTATTAATATCTAATGACATGGAAGCCGCAAAAAACTCTATTGGATAATGTGTTTTTAGATAGGCTGTTTGAAATGCTATTACAGCATATGCTGCGGCATGACTTTTATTAAAACCATAGTCAGCAAATTTAGATAATAATTCAAAAATAGTATGGGCTTCATTCGACGTTATATCTTTTTTTAAGCAACCATTTATAAATCTTTGTTTTTGAGCGTTCATTTCCTTCTGTATTTTTTTTCCCATTGCTCTTCTTAGTAAATCTGCCTCACCATCTGAATATCCTGATAGTTCTCTAGCTACCCCCATAACCTGCTCTTGATAAATTACGACTCCATAAGTTTCTTTTAATAAGTCTTCTAATAAAGGATGAATGTAGTCAGGTTTTTCTCTACCATGCTTTCTTTCTATATAGCTTGGAATATTAGCCATAGGACCAGGTCTATAAAGCGCAACAATTGCAATAATATCCTCAAATTTATCTGGTTGAAGTTGCTTAAGAGTATCCTTCATGCCCGCACTCTCTAACTGGAAAATGCCTGTTGTTTCACCAGTGCTTAACAAATCATAAGTACCTTGATCATTTAATTTAATATTATCAATATTAAAATCAGGATTACTTAATTTTACCAGTTTTGTACAATTATCAATTAACGTAAGTGTCTTGAGACCTAAAAAATCAAATTTTACTAAACCAGCATTTTCAACCCATTTCATATCAAATTGAGTAAGAAAAATATTTGAATCTGGGTCACTGTATATTGGAACATCTTTGAACACTTCCTCTTTTGAAATGACTACCCCGGCTGCATGAATTGATGCATGTCTTTTGAGACCTTCTAATTTTAGAGATATGTCTAATAACTTTGCAATTTTATCATCCTTACCTGCCTCCTCTTTTAGTCGCGGCTCTTCATCTATGTACTGTTGCAATGTCATAGGTCTTGAAGGATCAAAAGGCATCAATTTACAAAGATAATCTACCTGACCATATGGAATGCCAAGAACTCTACCTACATCTCTAATTACTGCTCGAGCTTGTAATTTTCCAAAAGTAATTATCTGAGCAACATGGTTATTCCCATATTTTTGATGCACATAATCGAGTACACGATCTCTACCATCACGACAAAAATCGATATCAAAATCAGGCAAAGAAACTCTCTCTGGATTTAAAAATCTCTCAAAAATTAAACCAAATTTAATTGGATCCAGATCAGTAATTTTCAAACACCAGGCAACCAGGGAACCTGCCCCAGAACCTCTTCCAGGACCAACCGGTATATCATTGTCTTTTGCCCATCTTATAAAATCCGAAACAATTAAAAAATATCCTTCATATTTCATATCTATAATTATTTGTAACTCTTTTTCTAATCGTTCCTCATATTCCTTTTTTATGTTTAATTTTGAATTATTATCTATTTGTTCACTCAAAAATTTTTGAGCGAGATTTTGCTCAAGGCCTTTGTAAGATAGTTCTCTTAATAATTTTTTTTCTTGACTATCGTCGTTATCGTAAGATGGAAGCACCGGCATTTTTATTTTTGGTCTATGAGAGCACCTTTGCGCGATCTCAATTGTGTTAAATAATGCTTCCGGAATATCTGAAAACACTTCTTGCATTTCGATTTGAGACCTAAAATAGTGGTTTTTTGATAGCCTTTTTCTGTCTTTTTGAGAAACAAAAAGTTTTTTCTCAATACACATTAGAGCATCATGTGCTTCAAAATGATCAGGTCCCTCAAAGTAAACATCGTTTGTTGCAACAACTGGAATATTGTTATCGTATGCCAGATTAAGAATTACTTCTTCATCAATTCTATAATGATTTCCTTCAATTCTCTGGATTTCCATGTAAAAATTATCAATAAATTCTTTTTTAAAGTCGGCAACAAATGATGCAGATTGTGAAGTAATGTTATTACCATTTGAATATTTTAAGATAGAGTTATTTCCACCTGAAAGGACTAATAGGCCTTCTTTATTTTTATACAACTGTTCAATATCTACATAAGCATTTTCTTTATGATTCATGTATGCACTTGAAATAACATTTAATAAATTCTTATAACCAACCTCATTTTTAGAGAATATATTAAGAAAGAAATGGAAGTCTTCTTCTTCAATATTTTCATGAAGATAATTTTTAGGTGTTTTGATTTTTAAATTACATCCTATTATAGGCTGAACTCCAACACTTGATACTTTCTCACTAAATTCCAAAGCTCCAAACATATTATTCGTGTCAGTAATGCCTACGGCTGGCATTTTAAAGGCCTGACAAAGTTCAGATATACGCGCTATTGGTAAAGCGCCTTCTGATAATGAGTATTCTGTTTTATTTGTTAAATGAATAAAGTCGCTCACTTATAAATTTATCCTTTTATTTGCGTTAGATGCTAACTCCTCATCATGAGTAGCTATAATTAGTGTCATATTTTCTGATTCGACATAGTTTTTTAAATAATTAAACACCAAATCAGAATTCTTATTGTCTAAATTGCCAGTTGGCTCATCGGCAATTATAAATTTTGGATTATTTACTAAAGCTCTTGATATTGCCACTCTCTGCTGCTCCCCACCTGACAATGAATTTGGAAAATGTAAAGATCTGTCATCAATCATAAATACCTTCATTATATTTTCAGCCCTTTGTGTTGCCTCGTCCTTACTGTACCCATTTAAGATTAGCGGTAATGCAACATTTTCAATTGCATTAAAATTTTCCAATAAGTTATAGTTTTGATAAATAAATCCGTAATTATTCCTTCTAAATTTATTTTTCTGTTCACTATTTAAATTCGTGAGATCCTTACCATTGAATGAGATAGTGCCTTCGTCGGATGTATCGATTAGCCCTACTAAGTTAAGTAGAGTAGTTTTTCCAGAACCTGAGGGACCTGTAACTGCAATAAAATCACCACCTTTAACTTCTAGAGAAATATTTTTTAGAATAGATAAGCTATTATTAGCTTGATAGTAGGATTTTGAAATGTTTTTTAAAATTAGGTTTGATTCAGACATTATTTAATATTCCTCTAATTTCTGTCTTAGAAGCTTTATAGGCTGGATATACAGTCGCTATCATTGATATAATTAATGAAAAGAAAATGATTAATATAATTTGAGTCAAATCAATACTGGTTGGCATTTTATCAAGGTAATAAAACTCGGATGGAAATAAATTTAAATTGAATACTGAATTTAGTAAATTTCTTATTGTATCAATATTTATTGTAAAAAGTATTCCAAGAATAGAGCCTATGATAGTTCCACTAAACCCTATAAAAGTACCGACTAGCAAAAATATTCTTAATATTGAACTATCACTACTACCAATTGTTTTAAGCACTGCTATTTCTCTATTTTTATTTTGCACTAAAATAAACAGACTTGTGACAATATTAAATGCAGCAATTATGATTATAAGTGATAATACAAAGAACATTAACTCACGCTCTGTTGCCAACACTTCCCAAAAAGAACTATTTAGATCAATCCAATCTTTTACTAAATAATCATCATTATAAATTTTAAGTAAATCACTCTTAACTTTTTCTAAATCATTGATATCTTTTAAATGTATCTCAATGGTTGATATCTCATTATTGAGACTCAATAGTTTTTGAACATTTGCAAGTGAAGTAAATGCAAAATTTTTGTCATATTCACTCATACCAGAACTAAATGTGGCCGATACTGTCATTTTGTGAGATCTTGGGATTTGACCTAATGGGGTAGAAATCATTGAGGAAGAAGTGACTTTTATTTCGTCACCAGGTAATACACCTAGAGAAAAAGCTAGTTCATCTCCTAATATTATTGAATTAGTAGTTAACAGATTATTATTATTTAGATTATTAACAAATTCGTAAAATTTAATGTTCTCATCATTGATCGATTTGATAACTATTCCATTGCTCTTATTAGCTGAACTTACTAAGGCTTGAATAGATATATTTCTATCAATAAATAATATTTCCTTAATTTCAGAAAGGCTTTGATCATTCTCAAAGTATGGCTCTATATTCTTAATATAAATATGGCCGTTGAAACCAATAATTCTCTTTTTTAGTTCATCATGAAAACCATTCATTACAGACATCACAATTATTAATGTTGCAACGCCAATACAAATCCCAATAAATGAAAGCCATGAAATGACTGATAACAACCCGCCTTTTCTTAGAGGAACCAGGTACCTAAAAGCTATAAATCTCTCAAAATAATTAAATGGCACTTTGTTTAATCGTTCATTTCTTTTAGAAACTTATCTAATTTATCTAGGTTAATGAATTCTGTTTCTCCACTTTTTCTATTTTTATACTCTACTAGACCGTCCGACACAGCTTTGCTTCCTATTATAATTTGATGTGGTAAACCTATTAAATCCATTCTAGAAAATTTTACTCCTGCGTTATCATTTTTATCATCAAATAAAACTTCAAATTTATGATTAATTTGATTGTAAACTTTATTAGCAATTGAAGATGTTTCATCGTCTTTTGGTTTCAAGTTTATAACACCAAGTGTAAATGGTGACACTGCATCAGGCCATATTATTCCACTTTCATCATGGGAGGACTCTATTATAGCGCCCACTAGACGTGAAATTCCTATTCCATATGATCCCATGTGTACCGTTTTTTCTTTGCCATCAGAGTCTAAAACATTTGCCTTCATTGAATTTGAATATTTTGTTCCAAAATGGAATATGTGACCCACTTCAATTCCTTTTGAATTCATTTGTTTTTCCTTATGAACTATTTCATCAAATTTAGCCTTGTCATGTTTCTCATCTGAAGCAGAATAATAACTTTTAAATTTTTCAACAATTGAATTTAGGTCGTCGTCATAGCTTATGTCAGAAATCTTATTTCCTTCATTTAGTATATTATTATCAAAATAAATATCACTTTCCCCGGTATTAGATATAATTATGAATTCATGTGAGAGATCTCCTCCAATGGGTCCTGTATCAGCAGCCATAGGTATTGCTTTGAGACCTAATCTTGCAAATGTTTTTAAATAACAAATAAAAAAACGATTATAAGTATCTTCTGATGACGCTGCATCAATATCGAAAGAGTAAGCATCTTTCATTAAAAATTCCCTACCTCTCATTACTCCAAATCTTGGCCTTAATTCATCTCTAAATTTCCACTGTATATGGTAGAGCATCATTGGAAGCTCTTTATAGGATTTAACATTTCTTCTAAATATATCTGTTATTTGCTCTTCGTTTGTAGGGCCGTAAAGCATTTCTCTTTCTTGACGATCATTAATTCTTAACATTTCTTTTCCATAATCTTCATATCGTCCACTTTCTTTCCATAAATCTGCGGGTTGAATAGTTGGCATTAATATTTCATTAACTCCCGCCTTATTCTGTTCATCTCTGACGATATTTTCGATTTTTTTTAAAACCTTTAACCCAAGAGGTAGCCAAGAGTAAATCCCAGAACTTGATTGACTGATCATACCAGAGCGCAGCATAAGTTTATGAGAAACAATTTCTGCTTCGCTTGGAGACTCTTTTAATACAGGTAGAAAATAATTAGATAACTTCATTTATGTAAAAAAGCTTTAAGATATACATCAGAAAGCCTTCATTATTTAGAAAACTATATATGATAAACCAGATGACTATTGAGACAACTGTTGTAATTAAGAATTTTCTAAATAATTGTGGATTATTAGGCGCTCCAGGATCTTCCCCTTCTATATAGTTTCCTGACCTGCTTTTTTTTATATTAATTGGGAGTGATATGAAAAAAATTAACCACCAAATTAATAAAAAAATGATAATTGAGCCAGTTATACCCAAATTATACTTCTTCTAACTCTATGAGTGTTCCGTTACAGCTTTTTGGATGAAGAAAAACTACTGGTTTACCGTGAGCACCAATTTTTGGTTTACCAGTACCAGTTATTGATACTTCATGAGTGTTTAATTTTTCTATAGCAGTATTAATGTCATTCACTTCTAGGCAAATATGATGCATTCCACCTTTTGGATTTTTATCAATAAAGTTTTGAATTGGAGACCCCTCACCTAGAACCTCTAACAATTCTATTTTTGTATTACCTAAATCTATAAATACTGTTGTTACGCCATGGTCGGGTTGTTCAACAGGCTCAGATACCTTTGCGCCAAAAATGTTTTTATATTGTTCAGCAGCTTCTTTTATATTTGGTACCGCAATAGCAATGTGATTTAATTTTCCAATCATACTAATTAAATATGAACAATACTTATGTTTGTCAAAGGTTTTTTACGAGTATGCTTGAAAACAAAATTTCGCGATAATGTCTCGAGCTTTTGATATAATTTTTTTTCTTTTTTTGATAAATTTGTCTTATCCTCAAAAAATTTATAAATTTCCTCTTCTAATAAATATACCATCTCATCATTCTCATATTCTTGATCGCTTACTATGCCACTGCTAATAATCAATGGGTTTTCTTTTAAATTCATTTTTTGATCAATTATACATGTAACATTCAAAACGCCGTTGTAAGCCATTCTTTTTCTATCTTTAATATGACTGCTTTCACTTTTTACTAATCTATTTCCATCAAAGTACTGTCTGCCAGAGTCACACTGATCAACCACGTATGGCGATCCAGGAGCAATTTGCAATATATCTCCATTAGAAATTAGCATTGGGAACTTTACACCCATTTCCTTCGCAAGATTTGAATGTCTTTTTAAGTGTCTGTGTTCACCGTGAACTGGAACTGAAATTGCGGGTTTAATATTTTCATACATATCAACCATTTCATCTAAACATGGATGACCCGAGACATGTATATTTTCATCATACTCAGTTATAACATTTGCACCTAACTCTGAGAGTCGATTAAACAATTGGTAAATTTTCTTTTCATTGCCAGGTATTATTTTTGATGAAAAAATAATGGTATCATCTAAGTCAATATCAACATGAGGGAAATCTTGATTTGCAATTCGCATCATTGCACCCCTTGGTTCGCCTTGACTGCCTGTACAAAGGTACAAAACTTCTTCCCTCTTTTTTTTAACTGCTTCCTTTTCAGATAATATAACATCTATATCATTAAGAATACCATTTTGCCTTGCGACACTTATCATGCGATGCATAGACCTGCCTAATACGACTAACGATCTATTTGCTTCCTTTGCAGCGTGAGCAATTGTTTCAAGTCTTGCTACATTTGAAGCAAAAGATGTTACAAAAACTCTATTCTTTACCCCTTTTATAACTTCAGTTAAATTATTTTTAACTTCTGATTCTGATCCGGATCTCCCTTTTGTTAAGACGTTTGTTGAATCGCAAACCATTGCAAGAATATCTTTTGTGTTTGATTTGAGTTCGTTAAAGTCAATAGCTTTTCCTACAACTGGATCATCATCAATTTTCCAGTCACCAGTATGATATATATTCCCTAGCTTTGTTTTTATGATAAGTGAATTTGGCTCTGGTATTGAGTGCGTCAGAGTTTGAAATTTTATTTCAAAGGGTTTTATTTGTATTTCAGAAGACAGATCTATTACATTCAAATAACCTTCATGATCTAATCCTCTTTCTTCAAATTTTAGTCTTATTATTGAAGCTGTAAATGGAGTAGCATAAATAGGACATTTTAAATCTGGCCATAGATATGCAAGACCTCCAACATGATCTTCATGAGCATGAGTTATTATAATTCCTGATAAATTATCTTTTCTTTCCTTTATAAAATCATGATCAGGTAAAATGATGTCTACACCTGGTGTGGTCTCATCCCCAAATGTGATGCCAACATCAACAATTAGCCATTTCATGTCATCAATCTCTTTACCGTATCCATAGAGATTCATGTTCATCCCAATTTCACCAGTGCCTCCTAAAGGCAGAAATACTAATCTATCACCTTTGCTCATTGTAATTTATTGCTTACGATTAAAAGACCTTCAAGAGTAAGATCTCTCTCGAAATAGTTAATGCATTTAAGGTCATTTTCAAATAGTTTTGACAAACCTCCAGTTGCTATAGCTTTTGCATTAAAGCACTCGTGAGAAGTTTTTAATCTCTCAATCAAGCCCTCGATTAAACTAATATAACCCCAATAAATACCCGATTCCATTGCGGCAATTGTATGTTTACCAATTAATGTTTCAGGCTTTTTAAAAGTTATAAGTGGCAATAGAGCTGCACCATCTGACAGTGATTTTATTGATAAGTTGACACCAGGACAAATTAACCCTCCAGAATATGCACCGCTCTTATCTACAACATCTAAAGTAGTGGCTGTCCCAAAATCTACAATTATGAAAGGAGGTTCATACTTATCTATAGCCGCTATTGAGTTTATGATCCTGTCATCTCCAACTTCAGCTGGGTTGATGACATTGAATTTTATAAATGCATCTAAGTCAGAAGTATTTAGTTCTCTAATTGATAAATTTTCAAAATTTTTTGAGATCAAAATTCGTAAATTTTTTTGAGCTTGTGGTACAACACCCGAAATTAAAACATATTCTACATTAGCTAAAAAAATGCATAGATTTTTCAACATATCATCTGGTGAACTTATAACTGTGTTAGTTTCAAATCGTACTTGATCAATTAATCTCGAATTGTCATATTTCCCCATTAATACATTTGTATTTCCTATATCAACTAAAACCTTCATGATTAATAACTAAATGACAGTTCTCCTGAATTGAATTTCTTAAGCTCTCCATTCACTTTAATTAGAATCTCAAATGTATCGGTTATATCATCTAATATACCTTCAAATTCAATATTATTTTGTAAAAAACGAACCCGATCTCGCATTTTCCAGCAATTATTTTTATATGACTCAATTAAAACTGAGATATTATCACTGTTAAGAATATTTAAGTAATTATTGATATTGGTGTCTAATGTTCCAAGTATATCTTTTGGCATAACCTCATTTTCAATTATAGATTTTATAGAGATAGTTTTATGATTATTTATATTTGGTGAATTTTTTAAATTAATACCAACTCCAATTATTGAAAAACTCGCACTTTCACCTAGTGAATTTTCTATTAATATACCAGCTAATTTTGCATCATTGTATAGTATGTCGTTTGGCCATTTAATTTTTAAAAGGGCATTATTGGGTAAAAAATTTTTAATTGCATCATATACCGACAAAGAACTTATACATGAGATAAATGGTATCTTTCTGTGATCCAAGTTAATTGGCAAGACGTATGAGCCGTAAAAATTACCTACCTCTGAAACCCATTTATTGTTATTTCTACCTTTGCCTGAAGTTTGTCTATTTGCTATAATCCAGGTTGCTTTATTTATTTTGTCATTTTCAATTAATCTTTTAGCTTCTACATTCGTGCTATCGATTACTTCATAATAAATAACCTCTGATTGAATTCGATCTAACATTAAATAATTGATTGAATAGCATATTCAGAAA
Source organism: uncultured Pelagibacteraceae bacterium (assembly GCA_902590345.1). Classification (GTDB taxonomy): domain Bacteria; phylum Pseudomonadota; class Alphaproteobacteria; order Pelagibacterales; family AG-422-B15; genus CACNXQ01. The sequence goes on from CACIWK010000008.1 coordinate 14,787, forward strand.
TATTTATTACTGGCGATGGATAAATAAAGAAAATAATAATTAGTATTGATGAAGGATAATAAAGCAGATTAAGTGATTTAATACTTGATCCATCAAATTCTTCTTTAGGTTCATCAAAATACATTATCTTAACAATCCTTAAATAATAAAATGCACTGATAACACTTGCTACGACGCCAATGATTGCGAGAAAAAACATTTCAGACTCAATAGCTGCAACAAAAATATAAAATTTAGCAAAAAAGCCAGCTAGAGGAGGGATGCCAGCTAAAGAAAACATAATCAAGGCAATTAGCATGGACCTTAAAGGATGATTTTTATGCATTCCAGATAAATCTGAAATATTTTCAAAATATCCATCGTTTCTTTTTAAAGACAGTAAAAAAGCAAACACAGCAATATTCATAATTAAATAAATCATTAAATATATTAATAATGACCTTAACCCCTCATCTGTAAAACAGGCCACACCTATTAAAGCGTATCCAATATGGCCTATTGAACTATACGCCATTAGTCTTTTTAAATTAGTTTGAGCAATGGCAGCAAAGGCAGCGAGTATCATCGATGCGATTGATATGAAAAAAATAATTTGTTGCCAGTCAATATAAATCTCACCAAATGAATTGAATAAGAATCTAACAAGTAAACCCATTGCAGCAATTTTTGGAGCAAGGGCAAAGAATCCTGTAATCGGAGTCGGTGCTCCTTGATAAACGTCAGGAGTCCACATATGGAAAGGAACTGCTGACACTTTAAAAGCTAGTCCTGCCAATACAAAAACTATACCAATAATTAAACCCAGACTTTCGGGGTTAATATTTACAGCGATTAGATTAAAGTTTGTATTTCCTGAAAATCCATAAATATATGAAATTCCAAAGAGTAATAAGCCTGAGGAAAGAGCTCCGAGAATAAAATATTTAATTCCTGCTTCTGATGACAATAAGCTGTTTCTGTTCAAAGACGCAAGAACATAAAGGCTTAATGATTGAAGCTCTAATCCTATAAACATTGCAAGCAAATCATTTGCTGAAACCATCACCATCATACCTATGGTTGAGAAAATTATTAAAATTGGAAATTCATAAATATTTATATTTAGGTCATCTTTACTTGATACAAACATAATCAATGAAGCAATGGAGCCGATTAGTATCATAATTTTTAGTACTAGTGAAAATTCATCTACGACAAAACTATTTAGAAAGGCTGACTGAAAGGGTTGATTTAAAATTAAGATAACTGTGACTAAAAGTGAAAATATAGCAAGTAAATTAATAAGCTTTATATTTTTCAAAAACAAGCCAGTCACTAACAAAACTGTTGCAACTATAAATAAAAATAATTCGGGTAATATGTATACTAAACTTTGCATTTTAATCTAATTTCATTTTAATTTGATTTACAATTTTTTCTGTTGAAGGTTCAATTATATTTATGATTGGTTTCGGATATAAGCCTATGAATATTGTAAGGATAATTAAGGGAAGAAAAATAATTATCTCTCTTCTTGTTAAGTCAAACATTTCAGATAGATCATCTTTAATTAAAGCACCAAATATTATTCTTCTATAAAGCCATAATGAATATGTGGCTGCCAATACAACGCCTGTAGTCGCAAATATTGCGAAATATGTATTTATCGAAAATATAGAAAGAAGTACTAAAAACTCGCCAACAAAACCACTTGTTCCAGGCAAGCCAAGGCTGGCTAATATAAAAATCATAAATGAAAATGAATAAAAAGGCATTTTACTAACTAAGCCTCCATATCTTGCGATTTCTCTTGTATGTAGACGATCATATACTACGCCAACACATAAAAATAATGCAGCAGAAACAATGCCATGACTTATCATTTGAATGATGCCACCTTCTATTCCTTGCACAGTAAATGTAAATATTCCTAATGTTACAAATCCCATATGAGCAACTGATGAATAAGCAATCAGTTTTTTCATATCTTCTTGCACTAATGCGATTAGAGAAGTCACTATTATTGCTATGACACTAAGAGAAAAAATAAATGGCGCAAAAAATTCTGATGCATCCGGAAAAAAACCAATAGAAAATCTTATAAAGCCATACCCAGCCATTTTTAATAGAACGCCCGCAAGTATAACTGAACCAGCTGTTGGCGCTTCTACGTGAGCATCTGGTAGCCAAGTATGAAAAGGCCACATAGGTATCTTGACCATGAAAGAAGTAAAAAATGCGGTCCACAATATTAATTGTTCGTTTGTAGTAAAATTATACACCAAGAGTGTTTCAACATCAGTTGTGCCTGTAGAAATGAAAATATAAATTATTGCAAGTAGCATAAATACTGAGCCCGCAAGTGTATAAAGAAAAAATTTGAAAGTTGAATAAACCCTTCTTTCTCCACCCCATATCCCAATGATTAAAAACATTGGAATTAAACCTCCTTCAAAAAAAAGATAAAATAGGACAAGATCAAGTGAGCAGAAAACCCCAATCATAAAAGTTTCTAAAGCTAAAAATGAAATTAAATATTCTTTTACAGAAAATTTAATGCTCTCATAGCTTGCAAGTATGCAAATAGGTACAAGCATTGTTGTCAGTATTACAAATAAAATTGAAACTCCATCTATACCTAAATGATAACTGATACCACTTTCTATCCATGCGTATTTTTCTACAAATTGAAAATCTGGATTATTTAAGTCAAATGAAAAAAGTAACGATAGTGATATAATAAAATTTAAAAAAGTGATCCATAAGGCGGTGTGTTTTAAGTTTTGCGAGCTTTGGTCATCATTATTTCTAATCAATAACATAAAAAATATACCAACGACCGGTATAAAGATTAAAATACTTAAGATTGGAATTTCACTCATTGTTTAAAACCTAAAAATTATGAAAGTAATAATGATTGAAAGACCAATTAAAATCGCAAAAGCATAATGGTAGATGAATCCAGATTGAACTTGCTTTGCTTTTATTGATATTCTGCTCACTAAAGCAGCTATTCCGTTAGGTCCGTAACCATCAATAATTAAACCATCAATAAACTTCCAAAAAATCTGGCCAATTGCCATAGCTGGTTTTACGAAAATTGAATTATACAACTCGTCGAAATACCATTTATTTAATAGAAAATTATAAAGCGGCTTATTTAACTCGGCTATATTCTTAGCCATATCTGATTTTCGAATATACATGTACCAAGCGATAATAAATCCAACTATGCCTAAAATTGCAGGCAAATAATATATTAACAAAGGAATTGAATGATGATCTTCATGGTGAGCGACAATTGAGCCATTCCAAAATACATCACTGTAATAACCAATAAAATAGCTTTTGAATAAAAATCCAAAAAACAAAGCTCCAATTGCTAAAATTATTAGAGGAATTAACATTACTGAGGAAGACTCATGAACCTTACTAAGGTCTTCTTCTGCCATTCTTGTTTTTCCATTGAAAACAAGAAACATAAGCCTCCATGAATAGAAAGATGTCATCACAACACCAACAGTAAGTAAGATATATGCATAGTCTGCGAAATTGGAATTAGATAAATAAGCTGTTTCTATGATTGCATCTTTTGAGTAATAACCAGATGTGAATGGAAAACCCATAAGTGAAATTGTTCCAATTATCATCATTAATTGAGTTATTGGAACAAAATTACTTATACCTCCCATTTTCCTTATATCCTGTTCTTCATGAACTGCATGAATAACTGATCCAGCTCCTAAAAATAGAAGTGCTTTAAAAAATGCATGTGTAAATAAATGGAACATAGCTGCACCGTAAGCTCCAAGTCCAGCCGCAACAAACATGTAACCTAATTGGCTACAAGTTGAATATGCAATAACACGCTTAATATCATTTTGAACCAGCCCAACGGTAGCTGCAAAGAATGCAGTACTTGCACCAATCAAAACTACAAAGTCCAGAGCAACAGGAGCCAAATCAAATAAAGGTGAACATCGTACAACAAGAAATACTCCAGCTGTAACCATTGTTGCCGCATGTATTAATGCAGATACTGGTGTTGGGCCTTCCATTGCATCAGGAAGCCATGTATGAAGAAATAATTGAGCTGACTTGCCCATTGCGCCAATAAATAAGAAAATACAAATTAAAGTCAAAGCATGCAGTTCAATACCTAAAAAATTAAAATTTACGTTCTTAGAAGATGAGACATTAGTAAATACTGTCTGGTATTCGATGCTGCCAAAAACAATAAATATTGTAAAAATACCTAAAGCTAATCCAAAATCACCTATGCGATTTACTATAAATGCTTTAATTGCAGCGGCATTTGCAGTTGGTTTTTTATACCAAAAACCAATTAATAAATAAGAGGCAAGTCCAACACCCTCCCAGCCAAAGAAAAGTTGCAAAAAATTATCTGCTGTAACAAGCATCAACATAGCAAATGTGAATAATGATAAGTATCCCATAAAACGAGGCTTACTATCATCATGAGACATATAACCAATTGAATAAATATGAACTAACGCTGATACGCTTGTAATTACTACAAGCATCACTCTTGTAGCCGTATCTAGATAAATTGACCAATCGGCATTGAATGAACCAGAGGATATCCAGTTAAATAGTTTGATTGATACTACCGATGGGTCACCAATATTATCAATAAAAATATAAAACGAAAATATTGCTGTAATAGTAATAAATAATGATGTGATAATCTCTGCTGCTCGGTCAATAAATTTATTAGATTTAAAAAATGATAACGAACAAGAAATCAAGAACCCGATCAAGGGTAATAAAATTATACTATGCGCCATTCAACATTACCCCTTTAAGGCGTTAATTTTCTCAATCTCTATACTGCCAGCGTTTCTATTATAAATTACAAGTATAGCAAGTCCGATTGCAGCTTCAGCGGCAGCAACAGTAAGTACAAAAAGAGAGAATATTTGACCAGTTAGGTCATTTAAAAAATATGAAAAAGCAATAAGATTTAAATTTACAGAGAGCAAAATGATTTCAATTGACATTAAAATGATAATCACATTTTTTCGGTTTAAAAAAATACCAATAACGCCAATTGCAAACAATAAAGCAGATAAAATTAAAAATTGATTTAATTCAATCATTAAATATCAACACCTTTTCCTGATTTTACATCTACTAAATTAATTTTGCCCTGTCGTTGTAGTTGTTCTGAAACAACTTGCCTCTTTACGCCTTCTCTTTCGCGGAGAGTTAATACAATAGAACCAATCATTGCAACTAACAGAATTACACCTGAAAGTTGGAAATATAGAATGTAGTCTGTGTACAAAACTGAGCCAATTGCTTCTGTATTAGTTTTGCCAGTAAAATCTGAAAGAGGATTTGGTAACACTTGAATATTAGACAAGTCAAACTTTGTATTGATTAATACAATTATTAACTCTGCAATAAAAACTACACCAATCAAAATTCCTATCGGAATATATTGTAAAATATTATCCTTATTGATTGATGTTTTAAAATCTAACATCATTACAACAAATAAAAAAAGTACTGCAACAGCACCAACATAAACAATTATGAGTATCATTGCCAAAAATTCGGCGTGAAGGATAACGAATAAGCCGGCGGCATTCAAAAATGAAAGAATTAGGAACAATACTGAATGAACTGGGTTTTTAGTTGAAATAACCATCAATGAAGAAATTAAAATAACCCCTGAAAATAAATAGAATGCTAATAATTGAGCTGTCATTTATCTATATTTTGCATCGGCTTCTAAGTTCTCAGCGATAACTGTTTCCCACCTATCACCGTTTTCAAGCAATTTTTCTTTCGTATAATAAAGTTCTTTTCTCGTTTCAGTTGTAAATTCAAAATTTGGACCCTGTACAATTGCATCAACTGGACACGACTCCTCACATAAACCGCAGTAGATACATTTAACCATGTCAATATCATACCTAAGCGTTCTTCTAGTTCCATCATCGCGAGGTTGAGTTTCAATTGTTATCGCTTGAGCTGGACATACAGCCTCACACAATTTACATCCTATACACCTTTCCTCACCGCTCGGATATCTTCTCAAAGCATGCTCACCTCTAAATCGAGGACTTAATTTGCCTTTTTCAAAAGGATAATTGATTGTTGCTTTTTTCCTAAAAAAATATTTTTGTGCTAAATAGAAAGCTTTTAAAAAATCTAAAAGAAGGAACGATTTAAAAAAATTAATTATTTTCATTACATTCCTGGAGCTATATTAAAAAAGAACAATATCGAAGATGTTGCTACAACTGCAAACAGTGATAAGGGCAAGAAAACTTTCCAGCCAAGTCGCATTAGTTGGTCATATCGATACCTTGGAACAAATGCTTTAACCATTGCAAATAAGTAAAAAACGAAAGTTACTTTCAATAAAAACCAAACAAATCCAGGAATAGCATTTAATGGATAAATATCAATTGGTGGCAACCACCCCCCAAGAAATAGGATAGTAGTCATTGCGCACATTAATAAAATATTTATGTATTCTCCAAACATAAACAAAACGAATGGCATTCCTGAATACTCTGTTTGATATCCAGCTACTAACTCAGACTCTGCTTCAGGAAGATCAAATGGAGGTCTGTTCGTTTCTGCTAGTGCGGATATAAAAAAAACAATAAACATTGGAAATAAAGGTATGAAAAACCACATTGTATTTTGAGCCATTACTATTTCAGTCAAGTTGAGTGAGCCTACACATAACAAAACAGTTATTATTACAAAACCTATGGAAACTTCGTAAGAAACCATTTGAGCTGCTGATCTAAGTGCGCCAAAAAAAGGATACTTACTGTTTGAAGACCATCCTGCCATCAGAATTCCATAGACTCCAAGAGAGCTAATTGCAAAAATGTATAAGATTCCAACATTTATATTAGCCAATACTAAACCCGCCTGAACTGGTACAACTGCCCAGGCTGCAATTGATAGAGCAAGAGTAATAATGGGAGCAATTAGGAAAACTGTTTTGTCAGAGCCGTCAGGTAAAATAATTTCTTTAAAAATAAATTTTAATCCATCGGCAGGAACTTGGAACAAACCATACGGGCCAACTACATTTGGACCTCTTCTTTTTTGAACTGCTGCCCATATTTTTCTATCTGCATATAACGCCATTACAACACCTAGAAGTAAGGGAACAAAAATAAGTAGGCAATAAAGAATAATAGTCATTACTTCAATAAAGTAAGTTTGAGCTAAGTTAACCATTATGAAGCCTTTTCCGTTACTGATGACCTTACTTCACTTCTAGCTCGGCTGCATTCAGCCATCGTACTAGAATGTCTTGTAATTGAGTCGTTTATATAAAAGTCTTCAATACTGAAACTTAAGTTTTTAATTTTAAAGTTAATTTCTTTTGGTTGAGCATAGTACGCCTCCTGATTGTCGTTTAAAACGACAATTCCATCAGGTGAAAAATTTGCGTCATCTGCTAATCCAATTAAATTATTTTTGTTTCTTTTAGTATAGGCCCACTTCTTTTGATTATAAGTGAGATCATTCCAAGCTTTTCCGATACTATTTGCGTATTGGTCCTCATATGGTAACACGACATTATTTTTCTTTTTAATATCATTAACAACTTTAAAGCCATAATGCTCTGTGAATTCTGACCATGTCTCAGGATAATTATATTTTCTCAGATACTCTCTCTGGCGATCATTTAGATCAGTCCAAGCTGTATTAAATATTTTTTTTGCCGAATTTTCTTCAAAGCTCTTAATGTTACCATTGATTGTATCATTCTTTTTTTCTTGGCTTGATCTTGTATCCTTATTAATGATTTCTATTTCTTCATTACCTTTATTATCAATAATTTTAACGAATCCATTGTTTTGATCATTAAAGTCCTCTTTAAGTTGAGGAAACTTGGCAAACATTTCATCTCTTACATCATACAGTTCTAAAAACGACCATTTTAGTTCAAGGACTTCACTGAATTGATTAATAATTTTCCAATCTTCTCTGGCTTCACCTGGAGGAAAACTTGCTTTATTTGCATATTGAAGTCTCCCTTCAGTGTTTATAAAAATTGCATCTTTTTCAGTATATGCTGCTGCTGGCAATATAAAATCAGCGGCGTTTGCACCTCTATCTCCATGTGTGCCCATATAAACTATTTTGCAATTGGAAAATTTTTCATAACTGATTTCATCAGCGCCAAATGAAATCACTAATTTGAATTTACCTTTTTCAGCGTCAGCGACCAAATCATCGACTGATTTATTTTTTTGTATAAGACCCATCTCAAGAATACCTGCTCTTGCAGCGGCAAGCTGTAATACATTAAATCCATTCCAATCTTCCTGAATGAGATTGAATTTATCTGTAAATGTTTCAAGCAGTGAGTAAATCTGCAATGAGTCATCACGATTTAACACGGACTGGCCAATAATAATCATTGGCTTTGAGGCATTTGTTAACTTTTTATAAAATGAGTTTTTTTCATTTAAAAGATCTATAAGGATATTTATATCATCACCCAAGTGATTGTATTTATATGTAAGATCCACATTTTTTCCAATCAGTGCAACTGGAATATTTGATGAAATAACTCTTTTCCTTATTCTTGAATTAATAATTGCAGCTTCTTCACGCGTGTTCGTTCCAATCATTAAAATGCAATCTGTTTCATCAATACCTTTAATTTTAGAATTAAATAAGAACTGAGATCTATGGTTGAATGGAACTTTACATCCTTCCTGTCTTCCATCAACTGCCTTGATGCCTAAATCTTCCGATAATTTTTTTATTAAGTAGCTTGTTTCTAAATCAATAAAATCACCTACTAAAAACGCAATTTCGTCAGGATCTGAGTCCATGACAAGTTTTTTTAATTGAGAAAAAGTTTCTTCCCATGAAACTTGCTCTAATTTGTTATTCTTTTTTATGTAGGGCGTGTCTAGACGTTGATTTAAAAGTCCATCGCATGCATACCTTGTTTTATCTGATATCCACTCTTCATTAATATCTTCATTAAGCACAGGTAGTACTCTTTTCACTTTCCACCCGTAAGTATCAACTCTAATATTCGACCCTACCGCATCCATAACATCAATGGTCTCTGTCTTCTTTAATTCCCAAGGTCTGGCTTCAAATTGATATGGTTTCGATGTAAGTGCACCTACTGGACATAAATCAACGATATTAGCCGATAGCTCGGAGTCTAATGTCTTTTCTAAATAAGTTGTTATTTCCATATTTTCTCCGCGATTTACTGCGCCTAATTGATTTACTCCCGCTACTTCATCTGCAAATCGGATACACCTTGTGCAGTGAATACATCGAGTCATATAAGTTTTAATCAACGGGCCCATATGCTTTTCTTCAACTGCCCTTTTATTCTCTTCGAACCTTGAATTTTCAGGACCAAAAGCAATAGTTTGATCTTGTAGATCGCACTCACCGCCTTGATCACAAACTGGGCAATCTAGTGGGTGATTAATTAGCAAAAACTCCATTACACCTTCTCTCGCTTTTTTTACAGACTGAGTATTTGTATGAATTGACATGCCTTCGTTGATTGGCATCGCGCACGAAGCTACTGGTTTAGGTGAACCTTCCACATCAACAAGACACATTCTGCAATTACCTGCAATTGAAAGACGATCATGGTAGCAAAATCTTGGTATTTCAATTCCTGCCTCTTCACATGCCTGCAGTATCGTCATGCCATCAGATACTTCAATCTCGGACCCATTTATTTTTACTTTTGCCATTATGCAGCCTTAGTCTTTTTAAGTTGCTCTTCTATTTCATCTCTAAAATGCCTAAACAATCCTTGAATTGGCCATGCCGCCGCATCACCAAGTGCGCAAATTGTATGGCCTTCGATTTGCTTTGTCACATCAAGTAACTTATCAATATCATTTGAACTTGCATGACCGTTTCCAATCTTCTCCATCATTCTCCACATCCACCCTGTTCCTTCTCTACAAGGAGTGCATTGACCGCAACTTTCGTGTTTATAAAAGTGAGATAGCTTAGAGATAGCTTTGACGAGGTCGGTGCTTTTATCCATTACGATTACAGCGGCTGTGCCTAACCCACTTTTAACTGCAGACAGTGAATCGAAATCCATCAGGACAGTATCGCAATTTGATTTTGGTATAAGTGGAACAGATGAGCCCCCAGGAATTACAGCTTTAAGATTATCCCATCCACCAGTTACACCTCCAGCATGCTTTTCTATAAGCTCCCTAAGAGGAATGCTCATTTCTTCTTCTATATTGCAAGGATTATTAACATGACCAGAAATACAAAAAACTTTTGTACCTGTATTTTTTGGTCGACCAAAAGATGAAAACCATTCTCCACCTCTTCTTAAAATGGTTGGCACAACAGCTATGGTTTCAACATTATTTACAGTAGTTGGAGATCCGTATAGACCTTTATTAGCTGGAAAAGGAGGTTTGAGTCTTGGTTGGCCCTTTTTTCCTTCCAAGCTTTCAAGTAGAGCTGTCTCCTCTCCACATATGTATGCTCCTGCGCCTCGATGTAAGAATATATCGAAATCCCAACCCGACTTAGCAGCATTTTTCCCAATTAACCCAGCGTCGTATGCTTCGTCAATCGCTTTTTGAAGAACAACAGCTTCATTGAAATATTCACCGCGAATATAAATGTAACAAGTATGAGCATTCATAGCAAACGATGCTAACAAGCATCCTTCAATTAGCTTATGAGGCTCATTTCGTATCATATCTCTATCTTTGCAAGTGCCTGGTTCAGACTCATCTGCATTAACAACAAGGTAATTAGTAAGCTTTGAGTCTTTAGGCATAAATGACCATTTTAATCCGGTGGGGAAACCTGCACCTCCTCTTCCCCTTAACTCAGATTTTTTCATCTCATCAATTATCCATTCTCTTCCTTTTTTAATAAGTTCTTTTGTATTATCCCAATCGCCTCTCGCCTGTGCATTTTTTAAATGGAAAGACTCATCTCCAAATAAATTAGTAAATATTTTATCTTTTTCTTTTAACATTAAGACACTGCCTTTGAACTTTTACGGCCACTTTGTGAACCTATACTCAGTGGCGATCCATCTATAAGAGATTGCAAAACGTTTTTCGTTGTATCGTAAGTCAAATCTTCATAATAATCGTCATTGATTTGAACAAGTGGAGCATTCACACAAGCACCAAGACACTCAACTTGCATCCATGAAAATAAACCATCACTTGAGACTGTATTTGGTTCAGGTGAGATAACTTCTTTACACGCTTTTATAACTTGATCTGAACCTCTTAACCAACAAGGTGTTGTTCCACAAACTTGTACTAAATATTTTCCATTGTATTTTGTGTAATACATTGAATAAAAAGTAACTACTTCCCAAGCCTTGATAAAAGGCATTTCTAAATAATCCGCTACGTACTCAACTATATCCCTGCTCAACCAGTTTTCATTTTGTCTTTGCGCTAAATCAAGCAAAGGCATAATGGCACTTTGCCTTCTATCAGTTGGGTATTTAAGAAGTATTTCTTTTGCCCTAATTTCATTTTCTTTATTAAACACAAAGGTATTTTTTTGATTGCTCATCTATCAACCTCACCAAAAACTATTGCAATTGATCCAAGAATTGCGGGGACATCTGCTAGAAGATGGCCTTTTGAAAGCAAATCAAATGCTTGCAAGTGAGCAAATCCAGGGGCTCTAATTTTACATCTATAAGGTCTGCTGGTTCCATCGGAAATTAAATATACCCCAAATTCACCTTTAGGAGCTTCAACGGCTGAATAGATTTCTCCTTCAGGTACATGAAAGCCTTCAGTAAAAAATTTAAAATGGTGAATTATGGCTTCCATTGATTGTTTCATATCTTCCCTTTTGGGTGCTGCAATTTTGGAATCTCTGTTGATGACTTCTCCTTTAGGCATCTGATCAAGACATTGAAGCATGATTTTTACACTTTCTCTCATTTCTTCAATCTGACATAGATAACGGTCATAACAATCACCGTTTTGACCAACTGGAACTTTGAATTCAAGTTTATCGTAACAATCATACGGTTGGGACTTTCTTAAATCCCATGGTACACCGCATGCTCTTAATATGAATCCGCTAAAACCACGATCAACAGCATCTTCCTTTGATACTTTTCCGATATTTACATTGCGTTGTTTAAATATTCTATTTTCAGTCAACATGCTTTCAATATCGTCAATTGCTTTTGGGAAATTATTACAAAAATTAAATATCTTATCAGTTAATCCATCTGGTAAATCTTGATGAACACCGCCTGCTCGAAAATAAGCTGCATGAAATCTAGATCCAGATACTTCTTCGTAAAAATCTAATAGCTTTTCTCTTTCGTCAAAACCCCATGTGATTGGTGTCATGGCTCCCACATCCATTGCTGTAGTGGTAACATTTAGTAGGTGGCTTAAGAGACGTCCAATTTCAGCAAATAAAACCCTAATATATTGTCCTCTCAACGGTACTTCAACATTAAGCAATTTTTCTATTGCTAATGCAAAGGCATGCTCCTGGTTCATAGGCGCGACATAATCCAGTCTGTCAAAATATGGTATAGCTTGAAGATAAGTTTTGTGTTCGATTAATTTTTCAGTGCCTCTGTGTAAAAGCCCGATGTGCGGGTCAGCCCTTTCAACAATTTCTCCATCTAGATCAAGAATGAGTCTTAAAACTCCGTGTGCTGCAGGGTGTACTGGTCCAAAATTAACAGTTACAGTTTTATTATTACTCACTTTCTTTTGCTTCCTTATCTAAATACTTTGTTCCTTCCCAGGGACTTTGAATGTCAAAATTTCTAAAATCTTGTTGAAGCTTAACAGGTTCGTGAACTATTTTTTTATCAATTTCGTCATATCTGATTTCGACATTACCAGTTAATGGAAAATCTTTTCTTAGAGGATATCCCTCAAAACCGTAATCAGTTAAAATTCTTCTCAAATCAGGATGGTCTGTGAAAGTTATTCCATACATATCAAATGCTTCTCTCTCAAACCAATTAGCTGCCGGAAAGATTGATGTTATGCTAGGTAAAGACTCCGATTCACTTATCTGAGTTTTTACTCTTAACCTTAAATTGAACCCAAAACTGAGAAAATGATAAATAACTTCAAATCTTTTTTCATTTTCCGGAAAATCCACTCCAGCAATGTCTGTAATTTGCTTAAATTCACAGCTTTGATCATTCTTAACAAAATCGATAACCTGTATTAGATTTGCTGGTTCAACCGATAGTTGTAACTGCCCTAAGTTTACATCTATATCATTCAGTCTACAGTTCTTTTCAATGGCAGCTTTGGCCATTTCAATTTGCTCGCTCATTATCTTTTGATGTTGCCTTCTCTTCTTATTTTTTTCTGTAACTGCAATAATCCATAAAGCAGGCCTTCTGCTGTGGGTGGGCACCCTGGCACGTAAACATCAACAGGTATTATTCGATCGCAACCTCTAACAACAGAATATGAGTAGTGATAATACCCTCCACCATTTGCACAACTTCCCATGGAGATTACATATCGAGGCTCTGGCATCTGATCGTAAGCTTTTCTTAATGCCGCTGCCATTTTATTTGTCAAAGTACCTGCCACTATAAGAACGTCTGCATGTCTTGGTGATGCTCTTGGAGCTGCACCAAAACGCTCAACGTCGTAGCGCGGTGTTCCAACATGCATCATTTCGACAGCACAACAAGCTAATCCAAATGTCATCCAATGCAGAGAGCCTGTTCGAGCCCAGTTAATAAGGTTATTGATACTGGTGACAACAAACCCCTTATCAGCATACAGCTTCTTTAGTCTTTCTAGTTCTGGACTTGTCTCTTCAATATTTGTATTTATTGCCACTCCAATGCTCCTTTTTTCCACTCGTATATGAAACCAATTGTAAGAATAGCTAGAAAAACCATCATTGAAACAAATCCAAATAAGCCCAAGGTTCCAAATGTAACAGCCCAAGGAAATAAGAACGCGACTTCGAGGTCAAAAATAATAAAAAGTAATGTGACTAAATAAAAACGAACATCAAACTTCATTCTAGAGTCTCCAAACTGTTCAAATCCGCACTCATAGGCAGAATTCTTTTCAGGATCAGGGTTATTTACTGCAACTAAGAAATTTGCCAAAACAAATAGACAGCTAATTGCTAACGCAACAAACATAAAAATTAGTATTGGCAAATAATCAGCTATCGCTATATCCATATTTTAGAATCGTATTAGTATCACCGAAAATATATATTCAAATCATTCGAAAACAATAGAAAATATGGGAAAAATTGTGTTTCCGACCGTTAGCGATTAATTTTTAAGGGAGTGAACCTAAATTTACAAAAAAACAGAGTGGAATTAAATTAACATATTTGAAAATATACAAAAAAATCGAGAATTTCCTAATTTTTCAACACTATTTGACCTTTGATCAGTGACTTTTAACATTAATTAAACTCTCAAAAAATTTAGTGATTATCTGTATACACTTAATTTACTGGTAAATAGCCATATAATAGTTTTGAATTAGAATAATCAATAAAATTAGGGAATATGAATAGTAATTTCAAATTAATCGCAGATAACCTTCACTTTTCTGAAGGTCCAAGATGGAAAGATGGTAAACTTTGGTTTTCAGATTTTTACCATCATGCTGTGATGACCGCAGATGAGATGGGGAATGTTGAAAAAATAGTCGATGTACCTAATCAACCATCTGGCCTGGGATGGTTGCCAAATGGTGATCTCATTATTGTCTCTATGCTCGATAGAAAGCTACTAAAGTTTAAAGATGGCAATCTTACTGAGCATGCAGATATGTCAAAACTTACACCTTTTAGGTGCAATGACATGGTGGTCGATAAAAACGGTAATGCTTTCGTTGGTAATTTTGGGTCAATTCATCACGGAAAAGATATAAAGCCAACTATTCTTATAAAGGTAGATTCTGATGGAAACCCCTCAATTGCTGCTTCAAATTTAGACTTTCCAAATGGAACTGTAATTACACCTGATGGTAAAATACTAATTATTGGCGAAACCTATGCAGGAAGACTTACTGCATTTGATATAGATACAGATGGTAATCTATCTAATCGGAGAATATGGGCTTATATGATGCCTAATCTATTTTATTACTACACAAAAACCATGCGTTTTTTAAAAATTACTCCAAAAGAAGGCAAAGGTATACCTTACCCTGTTCCTGATGGTATTTGTTTAGATGAAAGGATGGGGATCTGGATAGCGTCTCCAACAACCTCAGAGGTAGTTAGATATACGGAAGGTGGAAAGATAACAGATAGAATTGCTACTCCAAATAGAGCATATGCATGTATGTTAGGTGGATCAGACGGCAAAAAATTATTTGTATGTACTGCTAATGCGTCTGAACCCGAAGAGGCTAAAGCCGTGAAATCTGGAAGGATTTATTCAATTAATGTGGAGTATGCCAAAGCTGGGTATCCATAGTGAAATATAAAATCTTCGGTAAATCAGAATGGGGTTCTGATATAATTGAGTTCCTTTGCAATGAAATATCAATTGAATATGAGTTTGTTGAGATTGGCGATAATTTTAAAAGTGACAAAACCATACTTAATGTTAATCCTCTTGGAAGAGTGCCAATGGTTGAGACGCCGAATGGCGAATATTTAATAGAAAGTATGGCGATTGTTTATCACTTTATTGAAAGAGAGAGCCAATTGATTCCTGATACTAAAAATGGAATAACCGACTTCCATCAAATTATGGCATTTATGTCATCGTCAATTTATCCTGCAATCCTTCTTTATTTTCATCCTGAGCATTACGTTTCTACTGAAAATACTGAAGACTTAGTGAATAGATCTAAATCAATTTTGGAAACTTATTTAAACTATTTAGAAAAAAAAATAGGTGAATATATTGTTGGCAATTCACTGTCAGCTGCAGATTTTTATTTATTCACATTGCTTTTCTGGTTGGAGGAGGATCATTTTCTTGAAAATTATCCAAAAATACAAAATTTCTACAATAAAATGCTACAGAATCAGACAATAATGAAAGTAAGAAAAATACAAAATGAGAGAAAGACAGTTTAAAAAATTTTTTATTGTTTACGGCCATTACGATGATAATTCATTTAATGCAGCCATAAGAGATACCTTTATAGAAAGTGCAAAAAAAGCTGGTCATACAGTTGATATGGTCGATTTATATAAAGAGAAATTTGATCCTGTATTTGCTGGAGGTAATCCTGGACCAGATGTTCTAGATCACCGAAGGAGGATTGAACAGAGTGATACAATTGTATTAATTGCTCCTATTTGGAATTTTAGAATGCCTGCAATTCTGGAAGGCTGGATAGACAAAGTTTTAGCTCCTCCATGGGCATTTACTTTTAAACAACTGGTAGGCAACTATGGCTACCCTCAAGGTAATTTAGGCAATAAAAAAGCGATAATTTTTTGTACATACGGCTCTCCTCGTTTAGCAATAACTACTTTTTTTCTCAATTTACCAATAAGACGCTTGAAAAGAGGTGTTTTTCACATATGTGGTATTAAGAGCATACTTTATAAAAGGTATTTTGCTGTACCGTTTGTCGCTGACAAGGTTAGAAAAAAATTTTTAAAGGATGTTAAAGATACTGCTACTTTATTTCAATAATGACTAAGTGAAGAAAATAATAGAGATATTTAAGGGTCTTTGGTCACCTATAATGGACTCAAATGTGAATCCATTAAAAAATATAACCAATCTTAAAATTCGTCACATGATAATGCAAATTCTTGCTTTTATGTGGAGCGGTGTATTTTCACTTTATATCGTTGATAGTATTTTTGTGTTTGGTTTCACTGCAATTGCTCATGTGCTATTAATTGCCGCAATTTTCATAACGATGTTTGTATTTGTCACGGCTGAAAAAAAACCCCAAATTTATGATTTAAGATTCTTTAGGGGCAAAGATGGTGAGCACGAATAACTTTTCCTATAATGAGTATCCAGAATAAATCATTGATTTTTTGATTCTTCTATCAACTTAATGATATTTTCGTGAATCACTGTTGCCGTATCTGAGCCCAAGGACACTACCTCGCCATATGTTTCTTCACTTTCTCCATAGATCCAAGGAGCGTCATCATCCCACTCACTTTTTGGGATGATGTAACCGATTGAGTCATTTGCTAAATTCACCATCAAGTTTAGTTTGTCTGGAAATTGACTTCGTAAATTTGGAACTTCTTGCGGCGTCATAACATAATCAGCTCCTTTAGGGTTTTCAATGCCGCCAATAGCAATTTCTGGATAAAGCTCTCCAGGAATTCCAGTAATAGATGCATCTCCTATTTGTATAAATGCTACCTCACTTAGATAACGTATGAATGGTGGCCTCAGACTGAATTTAGTATCAGCATCAATTATACCGAGCAAAGTGCCGAATGAGAGCATCAAGTTTTCTATACCTAATTCTATTTCTTGTGATTGAATACTTAGTGATGGTTTAGGAGAAGTCTTAAAATCACCTGCTTGAAAAGCCTCTATAACACTGTTTGCAAGGCTATAACCATATGCGCGAGCTTTAGAATGACTCGGTTTAGTAATCATTTTTTCCAAAACAGGATCATAAATTGGATCGGTTGGTCCTGATGTCATCAAGCCTCCTATATTTCCTGTAAGCCATAGCGTGGTTCCGCCAAGACCAGGTTTAATTAACTTGTCATCATAATAAATTCCATGACTGATACCTCTTCTTAAGTAGCCAGCAACATCAGAGGTTATGTCTAAGTTTTTATCCCATGCAAGCTCGACATGAATTCCGAAATTGATTAAAGAACCAATAATTGAGCCGTCAGGGCGATTGAATAAAATTGCCCTTATATCATCATCTATAATGATAGGTTTTCGTTTATCTTTAATAGGGGTAAGTGGATTAGTTGGAATTAAAGCCAAACTCATTTCTGCAGCCTCTAAGTTATCAATCGCCATCTTTAATGTGCTTATAAAATCTTTTTTAAGCCGCTTCATATAGGCATCGTTGATACCACTTTTTAAAAAACTCGGGCCCCAAAGACCTTGAGTATCTGGGCCTTCATGATTATGTGTTGCATGCACCATAATGT
>CACIWK010000009.1 GCA_902590345.1 uncultured Pelagibacteraceae bacterium
AAGCCAGTGCTTTGACTGGTGCATTTTTTGATATGATAAACTCTTATCCAAAGCCAGTTATAATGTTAGCTGAAGGCGCAGCGATGGCTGGTGGTCTTGGAATGCTTTGTGCTGGGGATATTGTGGTAGTGACTGAAGACTGTAAATTTGCTTTAACAGAAACTACCCTTGGAATACCTCCTGCTCAAATTGCCCCCTTTGTTGCACAAAGAATAGGTTTAGCTAAAGCTAGACGCATCATGCTTACGGCAGCACGTTTTACAGGTAAAGAAGCGTTTGAAATGGGATTGGCAGATTTTATAGCAAAAGATGCTAAAGATTTAAAAAATATTGAGTCTGATATAATAAAAGGAGTTATGAATTGTGCTCCTGGAGCAAATGCAATTACAAAAGAAATTGTCCTAGCAACAAGAGATCTAGAGAGAAGCGAAATGATTGATTTTGCTGCTAAGGGCTTTGCTGAACGAATGTTAAGTGATGAAGGCAGAGAAGGCATTGCATCATTTATTGAGAAACGTAAACCGAAATGGTCAAAATGACAGATCAAAATTTAGAATTACAACAAGCTTATGATTTTTGTGATGAAAGCAATGCAGTTTACAAATTATTATCATCTTTAAGTGATAGCGATTATGAGGAAAAAACTCAGTTTAAAGGTTGGAACTTTAACAACGTTATCGGCCACCTTCATGTATGGAATTATGCCGCAGATTTATCTCTTCAAGACGGTGATGATTGGAAAAACTTTGCCAACAGCGCGCTTGAAATGCTTGGGAAAGGTTCAACGATGAATCAGTTTGAGGAAACTATAACTAAGGGAATTAAAGGAAGAGAATTACTAGATACTTGGAAATCATATTACGAGAAAATGACCGAACGATTTGCGGCAGCTGACCCAAAAAAGAGAGTTAAATGGATGGGGCCGGACATGAGCGCAAGATCTTCAATAAGCGCAAGACACATGGAGACATGGGCGCATGCTCAAGAGTTATATGATACACTCGGTGTTGATAGAATTAACGAGGATCGTATTAAAAACATAGTTGTTATTGGAAATAACACATTTAAATATTGTTTTACAATAAATAAGAAAAAACTTCCTGAAGAAACCCCAAGACTAGAATTAACTGCACCATCTGGAGAGGTTTGGGAGTTTAATAATCCGTCTAATGAAAATAAAATATCAGGAATGGCAGAAGAATTTTGTCAAGTTGTTACGCAGGTAAGAAATATTGAAGACGTTAATCTTGATGTATCAGGCGATATAGCAAATGATTGGATGTCAATTGCTCAATGTTTTGCTGGTGGTGCAGAAACTCCACCCAGGCCCGGTACAAGAAAAAAAGTTAATCGAAAAAATTAATTAATCTAAGCAAAAAAATAACTGACCCTAAAAGCATTTCAATATTTATTCCATTGTTTAAAGAATTCACTCCGTATGCAATATTTGCATAAATTATAATTCCAATAATAATTAAGCAAAAAATTATCCCTAAAATTTTCTGATAAATATTTGGATTAAATAGTGACTCTCTTAATCCGTATCCAGAAAAATATGCAAGTATGCAAGATGCGGTAAATACCAGCGCACTAAGAAAATTGCTTAAATAAGAAATATAAATTGATAAAAATATGATTAAGCTGAATAAAAAAATTTTACTATAGTTAATAACCATTTATTTTGGTGTTTTCATAGCAACTCCGTTTAAAGGTCCAAACGTCGTTGCTTCTGCTCTCACCCAGTTTTCATAATCTTTTGTTGCGGTATTTGTTAATTTCAAACTTTTAATGCGCTTATCATTAACGAGGGGAGATTTTTCGATAAATCCTTTCTGTATTCCGGTCTCAATAATAGATTGTATTGAAGATTTAGAGCCTGTTTTAGGTGAAATAGACTTACACAAATGCTGAAAAGATGTTGTTTGTTCAGGATCAAATGTTGCTAATGCAATTATTGTCATTACGTTCCAATGAAGAGGAGATTGAAAAATAAAGTTAGTAAGTGGTAGGTCGAGTTCGTATTTGTAGAACTCTAGTGCAGATTTAATTGTTTCTGCGATTTCATTATTGTTATTCTCTGGCATTGAAACGGAATACTATTAGAATCCCATAATAAAAAATTACCTATGTTTGGTAATAGTTTTTAATTATTATTTTTATTTAGACAGCAATTTTTGATAGTCTAGAAGCAATTATTTCTTCAGCTTCAGAAACAACTCTTTCAATCAGTTCCTTACAAGTTGGTATATCATGAATTAATCCAGCCACCATTCCACAACTCCAAGCACCAGCATCCATCGCGCCTTCCTGCATGATTTTTGGATACACTCCTGCAACTTCTCCAAATATATCCTGAATTTGAATATCATCTCCTAAGGACTTTTCTTTTTCGAGTATTTTTGTAACTGCATCATTTTTTAAGACTCTTTCAGTATTTCTTAATGGACGCATAATTAACTCTGTATCAAGTTCACTCGCATTGACTAGAGCTTCTTTTACATTTTGATGAACGGGAGCTTCCTTTGTAGCAATAAAGCGAGTTCCCATATTTACACCCTCAGCCCCCATAGCCAGAGCAGCTACGAGTTGTTGGCCATTCCCCATACCACCAGATGCAATAAATGGAATTTTTAATTCTTCAAAAGCACGAGGTAAAAGTATCATATTTGGAATATCATCTTCACCAGGGTGACCACCACATTCAAAACCGTCAACACTCGCCGCGTCACACCCAATTTTTTCTGCTTTTAGAGCATGTCTAACAGACGTGCATTTATGTATTACTTTTATTCCAGCATCTTTAAGAAGTGGCATAAATTTTTCAGGACTTCTTCCGGCAGTCTCTACAATTTTTACACCACCTTTTACAATTGACTCTATATAACCAGGATAATCTGGGTTTGCAAAACCTGGAAGGAAAGTCAAATTAACACCAATTGGTTTGTCAGTCATATCTTTGCAACGAGCTATTTCGTTTGCAAGATCTTTTGGACTGGCTTGAGTAAGACCGGTGATTATTCCTAAGCCTCCTGCATTAGAAACAGCGGCAGCCATTTCAGCAAAACCAACATAATGCATACCGCCCTGTACAATTGGATGATCTATTTCGAATATTTCAGTAATTTTTGTTTTAATCATTGTTTTTCCCAGATTTATAAATAATTTGAGTATTAGACTTTATAGAGCTTTTTAAATCAAGCAGATTTTTCAGCTATTTATTTGAAAGGATTATTATGATTAATCAACTTAAGTGGGCCAGTACTTTTTTTATCTTGGTTGGTATTTTACTGACTAATTTAAATATTTATCCCTTAAATATTTTTGTTCATGGAACAGGTGCGATTGGATGGACAATGGTAGGGTATATGATGGCAGATCGTGCAATATTAACAAATTTTGGACTTCAAATTCCCTTGTTTATAATTGGTAATATATATCTTTTGGTATAAGTAATTTGTATGTCTGAAAAAGAGAGGGTGACTAACATATTCGGTGATGAAATTGAAGCTTGTTGCTATGATCCGATGACTGGGTATTTTAGAGATGGTTTCTGCAATACAGACGAACACGATTATGGCAGTCATGTAGTTTGCGCAGTAATGACTGATGATTTTTTAGAATTTAGTAAATCTAAAGGAAATGATCTCTCAACGCCAAGGCCTGAATTCAATTTTCCTGGATTAAAAGAAGGCGATCGCTGGTGTCTTTGTGCTTTGAGATGGAAAGAGGCATATGACGCAGGCGTAGCGCCAAAAGTACACCTTGAAAGTTGTCATTTAAATTCTTTAAACTTTGTGACAAAAGAGCAATTAGAAGAGCACGCGGTAAATAGATTAAATTAATAATAATGAAATTTTTTACCTCAATAATATTCCTTTTTCTAACTTTTAATTTAAACGCATCAGAATATAAATTAGAAAAAGTAATCTCTGGCCTTAATAAGCCATGGGGTATGAGTTTTATTAACGATAAAGAATTATTTCTTACACAAAAATCAGGTGAAATTTTAAAAATTAATTTATCAACAAAAGAAGTAAAAAATTATCCTCATAATTTAAAAGTTGTTCAACCACATTGGCAAGCTGGAATGCTAGATATTATTTACGAGGATGGTGAGATTTTTGTTAGTTATACAGAAGACAGAGGAGATGATAAAACCAGCACGTCAATAGCTCGAGGTTTTATTGAAAATGACAGTTTTAGTAAAATTGAAAATATTTTCCAATCAGGTTCTTCATGGAACAACATTCATTGGGGATCAAGGCTAATGTTTAAAGATAATTTATTGTACGCAAGTATAGGTGAGAGAGGTTACGGAAGTGTTGCGCAAGATCCAACAAGTTACTTTGGAAAAATGATACGAATTAATAAAGATGGAACCGCACCAATGGATAATCCATATTCAATGAAGGAAGACTGGTTGCCCGAGATCTATCAGATAGGACTTAGAAATCCTCAAGGCATAATGTTTTATCCAAATGATAGTGAAATATATATAACAAATCACGGTCCGAAAGGAGGTGATTTTTTTGGAAAAGTAGAGGCAGGTACTAATTATGGTTGGGCCGATGTAGCTTGGGGAGGAATTGATTATGACGGTTCAATTATTGGTGACGGAAGTGCATGGAAAGAGGGACTTTTAAAACCAATTTATACGTGGATTCCATCAATTGCGGTTAGCGACATGACGTTTTATGGAGGAGACCTGTTTCCCGAATTAAAAAACAAAATTTTGGTGACCAGTTTAAAAGCTCAAAGATTAATTTCACTCGAATTTGACGGTAAAAAAGCAAGAAATGAAACTACATTGTTTGAAAAAGTTGGTCGAGTTCGCGACGTAGAAACAAATAGTGCTGGCGAAATCTATGTTATCATTGATAACGAAGACAGTGGAATTTGGAAGCTAGTAAATAAATAATGTTTTATTTTTACTTAATGATAAAAATAATAACCTATTACTCACTTCCTTTTTATTTATTTCGTCAAAGAAAATCTCATAATAAACTATTAAGCCTCCAATCATTTTTTCTTTTATTATGGCTTCTTTATCTAGCATATTTGTCTTATTTGCCTTTCATAGACTACTACTACACAAACGAACTTAATGTTCAGTTTATTGTACCAAGTTATGTGGTTTACATTTTAATGGCCATGTTTGCTCCGGTGCCTGCGTTATTTTATTTTTATTTTATACCATTAGTCTCAAAATTTAGAATTTTAAGCATCGGTACTAGTTTTTTATATTTATTAATTAGCTCGATTATAATTTTTGGAATTGAGGCATTTAACTATCAAAAAAGGATCCCATTAGAGAAGATATGCTATGATTTTCACAGCGACTCAGAAGAAAAACTTTCGTGCTGTCTTAAGGCAGGCTATATTTGGCAGGAGGGGTTTAGTTATTTTGAAGATGTACCTCAGGGCTGTAAAAAATATATGAATTGGAATGAATAATATGAGTAATATTAATTTACTTTTAGGAAGAATTATAATTGGAATTTATTTTTTAGTTTTTGGAACCATATTCAAATTATTTAATTATGAATTTACTCTGAATTACATGTTTGATCATCAGGTGCCGTATACAGAAATATCTTTAATTATCACAATTATTTTACAAGGCATATGTTCAGTTTCAATCTTAGCCGGCTATTATTCGAAATTATCTGCCTTTATATTAGCGCTACTCACAATACTAATAAATTACTATATGCACGATTTTTGGAATATGAGTGAAGGTTTGGAGCAAAGACATGAACTTCAAAATTTTGTTAAAAACACTGGAATAATCGCTGGCTTATTAATTTTATCTGCTGTTCATCCAGGCAAATACAAATTAGGACATTAAATGTACAAATATTTCTTACAAGGACTTAGAGTAGGAGTCATTTCTAATTTATTTCTACTTTGGGCCTCTTTAACAATAACAAACATTAGCGATGACTTATTCCTTGTTGTTCCAGCAATAATTTTAATTTCAGTTTCTGCATTTAGATGTTTGTTTCCTGTGAATTATGCCTCTAAAGCAGTAATCATTGACTCAGTTCTTTCTTCAGTATTTGTGACACGATTTTTAGTAACCATCGTTGAGGTGACATATATATATATGTTTAGTTATGTGCTTAGAATTATTAATTTTGATCAATATATGTTTGTTGATTTAATTTCTTGGTTAATGGTTATCCAAGTAATTATTTCACAGTTTTTCTGTTGGGGCGCAATACTTTTGAAATACGAACGTTTTTACTTTTATGAAGAGTTTGGATGGTTTGTAATATTTTTCATTAATACGATTTTAAGTATAGTTATGCTTAGCTTAGATCTATCAAATGCTCACTATTCACTAATTATCATTAGCATGGTTTTTGGATCTTTATATCTACCTTGGCAAGTACTGCATTTAAAATCTATTACAAATAGAATTAATACCAATCCTGAAATTAAGGCTCAAGAATTTAAAATGAATCTATCTAAAGTTAAGTTTGAATTTAAAAGCTCAATCTATGATCGAAAAGTATCTTTTGATATTAACGATTGGGGCCGAGTAGTTGGGATGATGTGGATGTACGGATATTGGATATTATTTATTCCAGTATGGATGTTCTATATTATTTTAATTATTTAATTATTTACCCATATACGCCTGAGTCACGCGTTACTGTACGACGTCGAAAGTAGGCATAGCAACAAAATTATCTATACTTTCATTCATAGACGTACAGTCTTGTACAGGCTCGTATAGGACAGTACGCAAGCGAATTAGAAACAACCAATACTCTCTTTCGCAACTCAAAATAATTTAATTAATCTCACAAAGTATTAATCATGTGAAAAAGTGCCATCAGGATAAATTTTCTGAGCTTTGTAAAGTATTCTATGATCTTGGCTTAAAGACTCTTTTGCACCAATATCTAAAACAACTTCTCCATTTGAGTTTATTTCAAGTAAATGACTTCCAGTAACAACCATAAAATTACCATTTTTCAATTTATCAACGTCCCTTATTGTTCCGTATGCCTTACTCTTAGGGGCTCGCCATTGCCAAACGATTTTATCTGTCTCAGGATTAAACTCAATAGCTCTATCAGGATTCCTTAAACCAACTACTATATTGCCATTTTGAAGTTGTTGAGGCTCGTGAGGATTGCATCCTCTTATCTCTCCAGAGGTCAAAAGAGCTCTTTTTTTCTTGTTACAATTAAAAATATATTTTTTTATTATCTCAGCCTCTCTATTAATCCAAATAATTTCTTGAAAATCACGCATGGAGATTAAAAAAGTATCATCTGCAAGCGCAGTCACACCATTATTGTGTATCCAAGTTTTACCTGAACCAGTAGTTTTTGAATCCGACGCATATGCATCTGCAAATGGAGCAATGTTATGAGTCTTCATGCCATCCCAACTCCACACAACGTTTTTATTGTTATCAACTTCGATGATTTTTTTACTTCCTTTAGGACCCCATGCGTAATTTATAAGGACATTTTCGTTCGATAACTTATCAACATCATGACTTACTTTAGTTTTGTAAGACCAAATTACTTTGCCTTCTCTATCTATCTCATAAACCCCTTTTTCAGCGGCGATTAAAATTGTGTTTTTATTTGTGAATTTAGCATCATCTAATCTTCCAAATGAGCTATCCCCATTGTATTGCCAAACGATTTCAGCATTATTAGTAATTTCCACTACTCGACCGTGTGAATTTTTTTGAGGGACAACTAGTAAAAATGTTCCTTCCTGAATTTTATTAGCTTCATATACTAATAATTGCAGATCTTTACCAAAAGGGGAGGTTTTAAAAATCTGAGGATCCTGTTCACTGCTAGCAACATTATTTCCATTTTTCTTCCATATTTTTTTACATGATTGAATAACCTCTTTTGCTTTTTTTCTTAATGGTTTTTCGTCTGGTCGACCGTTTTCTAAGAATTTGATTTCACTTTCTTCTAAACCATTACTTTTAAAGCATTTCAGAACTTCTTCATTTGGATTAGAAAAAATATCCCATTTGCTAGCCTGACTAGGACCAGAATAGAGAATAAAAATAATTGTGATTATTAATTTACAAAATTTCATGTAAATAACTTTATTTATAAATTGTTAAGAATTTATTACATTTTTGTTTCTTAAAACTATTTGTAAAAAAAAATTTAACAAAGTGGGAGTTAAAAGTTGCAGCTAATTCGTTGAATAGAAGAATTTACTCCCCCATATATGGGCAAATTTAATTACAACTAATTACTATTAACTAAACATATCAGTTGTTTAAACTTATCTCCAGTTAAATGCAGTTAGTATTAATTAATAGTAATTAATAGTAGTTTTTGACTAGTTTCTTAATAATTTTCTTTAATTTCGATTATCTGATCTAAAAGACTCTTGTCAACGATACCTGTGCTTCATCATGAGTTGTATGAATTGAATGACTTGTATCAAACTTAAATATCAATCCATCATAATCTTTAGAAATGCCAAATTTAAAATTATAGTTTTCACTTCCAACGAGCGAAACTGAATAATCAGTGTCATTATGTGATTTTAAGTGAGCAGATACATTAAACATATCGGTTTGCTCACTTTGATTGCCTTGAATTCTCCGGTAGTTTGATAGAATTTTTAAATAGTCTTTAAAGGTGTAATTAAAGCCTATTACAGATGAAATTAAATGATCTGAATTTGCTCCGTTAGTGTATGTATATAATGTTGAACTATCAGAAACATAATGCATTTTAGCATCCGATGAGCTACTAAAGTCCAATCCATATTCAATCGATCCATATGGCCTAAATTCTTCATCATTAAATCTGATTATATCGCTTATTTCTAATCCAAGTGACAAAATGCCATTTTCAACAGACTGCTTATCATACGATAATGCGTCGATACCAATTTCAGAATATGACTCTAATTCTGTATAGCCTAAATCAATTCTAGCAAGAGGGGTTAAATTAAAATCACCCCGATCTATTGTTCGGCCATAATTAAATGATCCAAATAATTGTGTGGCATTGCGAGATCCAAATAATATGTTTGTTCCACGCACTCGGATTAAATCACTTTCAATCAAACCAATTCCAATAAGCCCTTCAATGAAATTATTTTCATCAAGAGGTCTCGTTCCATAAATTGACAAATTTATGTTCTCACTTTCAAAGCCTGTTCCATTTGTCCCAATATCAGTATCACTTTGACTAAATTGAATGGCCGCACCAACTAAATCATTGTTGTCTAGCTTTTTATCTGCGCCAAAAGCTATGCCCTGACCATCTGTTTTTTCTGAAGAGGCATTAAGACTATCTCCAATTTTTGATACTTTAATGGTTCCGGTAGACCATGATGCCCAATCATGAGGTAATAAAGATTTATCATTTTTTGAAATTAGAGAGTTTATAAACGGATTTAATAACTTGTCCTCAAAGTCTAATTTTATGTTATGGCTTGAAAGGTTAATGTTTGATTTACTTTGTCTCAAATACTGCAATCTATCAGAAACAATATTTATAGAATGCAAAATGTAATCTTTAGCTAATTGGTATTGAGCGTTAATTGAGCCTAATACATCTTTATCAGTGGTTGGATCAATCAAATTATTTGTTGTAAAGTTTAATGATAATGTAGAACTTATTCCAACATAGGAAATACCACTGACATTATCGAATGCTGTGGCATCAATTAAGATATAATAGTCAGTAGATGCTTCAAATCTTGATGTAGGGTTAATCGTTATTTGATTTGTTCCTGTACCCGTTACATTTGAACTTGTAACATTAATTGACTCAAAGACGCTATCATCAGAAGAATTATTGATTGTAATATTGCCATTTTCAACATCAACTATTTCACTGAACGTTAAAACTATATTTGCATCTCTTGCAACACCGCTTGCGTTATCTGATGGAGTTGATGAAATTAATGTTGGACGTGTGTCTCCTGTTGTAAAATTAAATGTTGAGTCTGAACTTATGCCCGCATATGAAGCTCCGGCGGTATCAACAATGGCGCCGTTATCTATTAAAAGATGATATGCTGTCTGACTTTCTAATGTAACTGATGGATTGATAGTTATTTGTGTTGATCCAAAGCCAGTAACTTGACTTCCTCTAACATCAATAGCCTCAACTACATCATTCCCTTTTTTAATTGTTATAAATTTTTCTGTACTTGCAGCTTCAACAATTTCACTAAAGTTTAATACAATATTTGCAACTTCCGATACTCCTGTTGCATCATCAGCAGGTACATGTGAACTTAGTGTTGGTAGATTTAATGTATAGTTTCCTGGTAAAGTTGATTCAATAACAAATTCTTTGTCCCTACCACCGAAGAACAACTTGGAACCATTATCACCAAATGCTAAAGCTGCAGGTGATTGTTCTTGTCCGACTGAGGGTGCATTTTGAACAAAATTATCAGCAGTTTTCGCAATAAATGTTACATTTGAAACGTCAAATGCTGATGATAATGAATATTCATAAATATTATGTGGATTTTTATTAACAACAAATAATATGGTACCATCATCACTTAATATTAACTCTTTGATACCTTTGCCGTTTTGACCAGAAGGGTTAGTCTGAGCTGATAGATCAGCACTTTGAACAAATGTAACTGTTGATTGTAAATCAAATGCAGACGATAAAGTGTATTCTTTAACCTCTGCACCAATGGACAAAAACATTTTAGTTCCAGTATCATTGAATTCTATCCCAGTAGGGTTACCAGACGTTACACTTGAGGGCGCAAAATAATATTCACTGGAAGCTGAGGATATATCAAACGGGATAGATAAGTCTAACTGATGCACACCAGAAGTACCTAACCTGGCCATCATTGGGAGAAACATTTTTGTTCCATCATCACTAAATTCAATATCTTGAGGGCGCCATCCTCCAGTTTCCCCTTGGATAGTGGCATGCTCTAAATCCCTCACATGATTAACTGTTGACGATAAATCAAAGCCAACCGATAAAGAGTATTCACTCACTCTGTCATTTCCAGAGGGCTTTTTACCCGTTATATACAATCTGGTGCCATCGCTATTGAAAGTAAACCCAGTAAGTTCATCAATTTTGGCAGAAGCATCTAACTCATCAACAACTGTTGGATCTGCTTTTATTGAGCCGATGCTGATAAAAATAAAAACGAATAAGTAAAAATATAAGATGTACTTAGGCACATTCGTTTTTAATATGAAATGAAATCTATTAATATAGAAATAAATTAATTTTACCCAAAATGGGTTTAAAGAATAGTCCATACAAAAGTATAATTAGAAATTACTCTCCCATATAGGCCTGTTTAACATCTTCGTTATTTTTAATTTCTTCAGGTAGGCCAGATGCAAGTATTTTGCCGTAATTAAGTGCAAGAATACGATCTGACACTTTATTTACAAAACTCATGTCATGCTCAATCATTATAATAGTAATGCCTAACAAAGATTGAATGTCTTTTATCCAAAAGCCAAGATCAATTGTTTCCTCATTTGTTAATCCTGAGGATGGTTCGTCTAATAGGAGCAACTTTGGATCGGTACAAAGAGCCCTCGCGAGCTCAACATTTTTGCGAACACCGTAAGGAAGGCCGTTTATAAGAGTATCTCGGTAATGTTGAAGATCTAGAAAGTCAATCACTTCTTCAACTTTAAGTCTGTATTCATGTTCTTGCTTGCGGGCACTAGGTGTAAAAAATACATCAGATAAAATATTTGTTCTTTTATAAATATGTCGTCCAAGAAGTAAATTTTGAAGGACAGTTGCATTTTCAAATAATTCTAAATTTTGAAACGTCCTTGCTATTCCAAGCTTTGATATATTGTGAGGCTTAGTTTTTGAGATATTTTGATTTTCAAAATATATCTCACCTTTGCTTGGCTCATAGATTCTGCTTATTACATTGAAGAGTGTTGATTTACCTGCTCCGTTAGGACCAATTATTGTAAATATTTCTCCTTTATCAACTCCGAACGATACATCATTAAGGGCTTTTACTCCTCCAAATGCTACAGTGATATTTTTTACTTCAAACAAACTCATTATACTCGGTCCGATTTAGTAAATACTTTTTGTTTCTTAAATGTTTGTCTCTTATAAGTAGGAAACAGTTCAAAGAATAACTTTATTTTCATCCATCTTCCATAAATCCCAAGTGGTTCATATAAAATGAAGAATACTAGTATTAGTCCAAACAACATTGGCTCAAGACCTGGTTGTGATCCAATAGAGCTTGGCAAATAATCACGACAGATGGCAATTAATTGTGGTAAGAAGCCAACGAATATTGCCCCAAACACTGTTCCATGTAAACTTCCCATTCCACCAACAACGATAAGTAAAAGAAGCGTTAACGACAGAAAGATATTAAAAATATCAGGAGCTAAATATCCAATGTAATGAGCAAGTAATGCGCCAGCTAAGCCAGTAAAAGCTCCAGAAATCGCGAATGATAAAGCTTTATAGAGACCTAAGTTAACGCCTAAACTTTGTGCTGCAATTTCACTGTCTCTAATAGCAACAAATGCTCTTCCAGTTGGAGATCTGAGTATATTGATTGCTGCAAACATCGCTGCAATAAGAAAGACAAGGCAGACATAATAAAAGAACACGCTGTCATAAAAGCTCATTCCTAAGAATTCAGGTTGTGGTACAGGCAAACCTCTGTTACCGCCAGTAAAGTGTTCCCATTTTATAAAAACATGTTCCGCAATAAAGCCTAAGGCTAATGTTGCTATAGCTAAATACATCCCTGTTAAGCGTAAGATTGGTATTCCTATCGCTGCACCTACAAGAAATGAAACAACTATTACGATAGGAATTGATGCATAAAAAGGTATTCCATTAGTCAGTAAGAAGGCGTGAGTATAAGCGCCAACGCCTAAGAAGGCGGCATGACCTAAGGATGCAAGTCCCGTGTATCCAGATAATATCATTAAACCAATGCCAGCAATGGATAGAATACAAATGTAAGAAATTTCACCTAAGTAAAAATCATCTAATACAAGCGGTAGTGCTACCATGATTAAAATAAGAAGTGAATACCAAAAACGATCACCGTTATGTTTTGCAATATTTATATCTTGCGAATATTTTGTTTTAAAAATAAATCTCATTAAACTTTTTTGACCTCGGCTTTATCTGAGAACAATCCTCTTGGATAAATAATCAATGTTAAGATAAGAACAAGGTAAGCAGATATTTCTCTTACGCCTTCAAATAAATAATTTTCATAAGTTCCACATAATTGTTCGACAATTCCAATAATAATACCACCAACAATCGCGCCAGGTATTGATCCAAATCCTCCTAGAACAGCTGCAGCAAAAGCTTTTAAACCAATTAATGAGATTGATGTGTCTACTAATGTAATTGGTGCGAGAAGCACACCCGCGACAGCAGCTACTCCTGCAGATATTGACCATATTAATGAAAAAATAAATTTAACCGGTATTCCCATATAGTAAGCAGCTAATTGGTTTTCTGAAGACGCCCTCATAGCCACACCAATTTTTGAAAATGTAAAAAAGAAATAAAGTACAGACATTAAAACTGCGGTTCCAACAATTATAGAAAGGTTTACATATGAAATTATAAGACCGTTAAACTCAGTTATTTTTCCAGAAAATGGTGTACTGAATGAAAATATATCAGTTCCCCAATAAATTGATGCAAAGCCCCTAAAAATAAAGCCTAAACCGATAGTTAGCATTACTGTTGCAAACGCAGGCTGTCCAATAATCTGCCTTACTACAACGGCATCAAGGAAAAATCCAAAAACAGCAATTATTAAAACAGTAAGAGCAAATCCTGTGAGGTAATCCATACCTAAAATGCCAATAAGTGAGTATGCAACAAAGGCACCAAGCATAAGAATATCGCCTTGAGCAAAATTAATAGTTTCTGTTGCTTTGTAAATTAATACAAATCCTAAAGCTACTAAGCCATAGATGCAGCCGGACGCGATTCCATCAATTAATAATTGAATCAATTGCATATATAATTTTCCTCAACCACTACTTTAATTATAAAGTTTGCGATTATGAAATATACATTAAATTAGAAGAAGAAGTTATAAAAATTATCCTGTTTTTTCTTAAAATTTAACTTTCTTTTCATGCATCACCATTTAGAGTTTTAGAGGTTTAAAATTTAAAGGGGATTTTTATGTTTAAAACTGACGACAGATTAGTCCAAATTTGTCTTGGGATTTGTTATTTTATCGCGGCCATGTATGCCATGATAAATTTCTTTAATCCTGATTACTTAATAGACAGATATGGAACTCTTGATGCCACTGATACTAATAGGTTTTTCTTAGGTTGGTATGGCATGATGAACTTTGGCTTTGTGGCCGGATTAATTTATATGGGTTACAAAGGATTGGATCGGGCATTCTTCACATACGCAATACCTTTAGCAATACTTTTCCTTATTTGGGGTGTCAGTGGCCAAATGGCTGCCGATGAAAGTGATCAAAATTACACTGCAGTAGGATTCTTTGTAATTCAATTGATCGCAATTATTATTGCGAGAGCTAGAGCATTTGGAATGAATTTTGATTTCACTAAAGCTGACAACATGTGGGGGACTAGCGATAAATTGTGTCAAACGATCTTATGGCTTGGTCTAGCAACACAAGCATTTTTTGTAGTGGGATATTTTATCAATCCATCTCAATTAATTACTGATACACCAGGATTAGAACTAAATGAAGTTTCTCAAAGGTTTGCTACTGGTGTTATGTATTTCTCTATAGCATGGACAATTGCCTTATTGTACCAGTTAAGAACGGGTTACAGCATGAGTTTAATTGTAACTGGATTAATTACTTCAATAATGTTCTTTGCCGTCTTTTTAAATTTTGCTGCTGCTGGATTAACATCAGTGGGTGGAGAAATGAACACACTACTTGCGTCAGCAATAATCGGTAACTTTGTCGGATCATTAATTTTATTTTTCCGACTACAAGGAAATCATTAGGAGGTTTTATGATAAAATTAGAAGATAGACCATCAGTAATTATACTTAGCATAATAACTTTTATTGCAATCTTTTATGCATTTATGTTTTTAGGTGATAACACCGCAAGTGCATTTATGGAAAGAACAGGTGGATCAACGCCTAACGAGGGAACCATGTTCTTTATGGGAACTGTTGGCTTTATTTATATTGGTATTGCTATTGGCAATGTAATGGCCATGATGGCTCCCGCTAGTCAATCGATGGTATTTTTCAGAGCAATGGCGCTTGTTTCATTTATTGCTGCCCTTAGAGCAATAGGAAATACAATTATTGCCGACGAAATACTTACCTATGCCCCTCTAATAGCGACAATACTTGTCTATGTTGGATATGCAGTTGTAATGTCGAGGTGCAAAGCCCGCATTGGAACTCATTTTGGTTGGCTATAATTCTCTTTGAAGAGAGGGCTTCTTAACGGAAGCTCTCTCCGAAAAACATCTTTATTTTCCATAAGCTTCTTAGTTTAAACAATTCATATCTATGAATTTTTTTTATTTCATTTAACTTAATATACAAATTACCCTAATTGAAATAAGAGAAGAACTTCCCCATTTATATTTGGAGGGTGGAGGTTTAAATGAGGAAGTTCAGTCTTCTGTCTAGTTACTCAATAGCAAATGATAATTTTTAATTTTGTCATAAAAATTACAAGAATATTAAAATTTTATGACAGATTTCTAGAAAGTATGGCTTAACAAATCTTTCATAAACTATTGGTAATATAATGAAAATTGATTCTTTTTTACCAATTTTATGGTCAACGAAAAAAATAATGTTATTCCTCTCTTAAAATATCGTTCCATATTTATTTCAGATATTCATTTAGGGTCAAAAGGCTGTCAAGCTGAACAGTTACTTGAGTTTTTAAAAAATACCAGATCAGATTACTTGTATTTAGTTGGAGATATTATAGATGGATGGCGACTTAAAAATAGATGGCACTGGCCACAAAGCCACAGTGACGTAATACAAAAAATTCTAAGAAAAGCACGACATGGAACTAAAGTGTTTTATGTATCGGGAAATCACGATGAGCTTGTTAGAAAATTTGTGCCCATAACACTAGGCGATATTAGGGTAGTTAATGAAATCAAACATAGCACAGTAGATGGATCTGAATATCTTGTACTGCATGGAGATAAATTTGACTCGATTATTAATATTGCACCATGGTTAGCCCATCTTGGCGCTAGCGCATACGATTTAGCGTTATGGCTAAATAGAAGATTTAATCAGTTAAGATTATTGTTTGGTTTGAAATATTGGTCGCTTTCAAAGTATCTGAAATTAAAAGTAAAAAATGCTGTTTCTTATATTAATAAGTATGAAGAAATAGTTGCAGGTTATGCAAAAAAGAAAGATCTAAAAGGAGTTATTTGTGGACATATTCATCACGCTTCACATCGAATAATAAATGGAGTTCATTACTATAATGATGGTGACTGGGTAGAAAACTGTTCTTTTATGGTAGAAAATTTTGATGGAACGATGGATATTCTTTTTTGGAAAGATATCGTTGAAAAGTATGAAATTTTGAACAAACATAAGGACTCCGTAAAGGTATTAAGTTAATTGAAAATACTCATCGCATCAGACGCATGGCTCCCTCAAATAAATGGTGTTGTTAGAACTTATCAAACACTTGGTGATAAACTTACAAGTCAAGGACATGAGGTTAGGTACATAACTCCAGATAAATTTATTACAATTCCACTGATTATTTATCCTGAAATAAAACTTGCGATTAATCATTGGTTCAAAATTGGCGTGATCATTGAGAAGTTTAAGCCTGACTTTATACACGTTGCTACAGAGGGGCCTATTGGTTTAGCTGTTAGGAATTATTGTTCAAAGAATAATTATGCGTTTACAACCTCGTATTGTACAAAATTTCCTGAATATATAAATACGATGGCTAAGATACCTGTATCTTTTACATATAAAATTTTGAAATGGTTTCACAAAAATTCTAGCGCAGTAATGGTATCCTCTAATTCAATTATAGATGAACTTAATTCACATGGAATTAAAAGGACAGTTAAATGGTCCAGGGGCGTTGATATAAAAGCTTTTAATCCGAAGAACAAGATTGATCTCAATTTAGAAAAACCAATTTATTTATATGTAGGAAGAATATCTAAGGAAAAATCATTAGAAGATTTTCTTAAATTAAATTTAAAAGGCACAAAATTACTTGTAGGTGATGGACCCTCTAAGAAAAAATTAGAAAAAAAATATACTGATGCAGTTTTTGTAGGAGCGAAGAAAGGAAATGAACTGGCCCAGTACTATGCATCTTCAGATATCTTTGTATTTCCAAGTAAAACAGACACGTTTGGAATGGTCATGATCGAGGCTCTCGCCAGTGGACTTCCTGTGGCCGCATACCCTGTTCCAGGGCCAAATGATGTTTTTGATAATTTTAAACATAACATTCTTGATCATAATTTAATTAATTCAATTGATAAGGCGAGAAAAGTGAGTCGTGCCGATTGTCTAGATTATAGTAAAAAATTTGATTGGCTTGAGGTTTCTAAGCTGTTTTTGTCACATCAAACTGCATCACGCGTTGCAAAATAACAACACTTCAAAAAAAATTTTTTTATACAGTAATCATCTTAATAAATTTTAAATAAAAAATTAATAATAAGAAATTAAACTGAAATAATTTTTTAATAAGAAAACATAATTAAACATTTAAAAAAAAATAAATTGTTATATAAACTTAACAAAATTGAAATAACATTAATTTATCTGTAACTAAATTTTTACAGACCTTAATAATTGTTAATATTTACTTAACTAAAATTTTATGAAATCTCATGTATGACTTTATCCATTAATTAATTAATGGAGAAGATTACATGAATAAAAAAATACTAGGTAAAGCTGCCCTTATGAGCTTGATGGCTGCAACCGTTGCGAAAGCTGATGTAACAATTGGTGGTACTTTTAACGGTTTGTGGGCAGATGGTGATAGTTACGCTTCACAAGAAAGAGTTTCAATTACAGAATCAGCTGCCATAACCTACACGGATACTTTAGATAACGGTATCGGCATAGAAGGTACGATGGCTTTTGAATCTGGTGGAGGTGGTGATTTTGATATTTCATTCATTTCTGACATGGGCACAGTTTCTTTTGGTAATGGTCTTTCAGGTGGCCCTGTTGATAGTATGGACAGCCATCCTGTAAAATCATCATTTGCAAGCTCGAGAAAATTACCTCAAGGCTTAAGCGCAGATTATGAAGATGGTGACGGCGTTGCTGAAGGTGTAGCAGGTTTTGATGATGACAACCAAATTGTCTATACATCCCCTAAAATAAATGGATTTACTGTTAAAGCGGGTATCGGATTTGGAACAACGGCTGGTGCTGACGACATAATGGCTTATTCAATATCAGGAAAGATCGCTGGTTTTTCAGTTAAAGGAGGCATTGTCGATGAAGGCAATACGGACTCTAGAACTGGAGATGAAAACTACATGATTGGTATTAAAGCACCTAAACTTGCAGGTTACACAATCGGTTATGGTCTATACGACTCGGATAGTGGTGACAGCTATACAGTTATAGGAGTTAAAACGCCAAAGATTCCTGGATTGGATGCAACATTTCAATACGAGTATTTTGATGTCGATAATACTGGCTCAACGGCTGATGACGATGGCTCAATTGCTTCCTTGCAAAAGTCATTCGGTGGAGGTGTAAAAGCTTCACTTGAATATCATGTTGCTTCTGTGGGTTCAAATGAGGATGTTGAAAACTTCTTCATTGGCTACAAAATTGGCTTTTAATTAACTTTTTTTAATCCTTTCAAGTTAATTGATCATGATAACCAGAGTGCAAATAATGCACTCTGGTTATTTTAATAAATATGTAACAATCTTGTAATATTTATAAGTAATGAAACTATATTTTTTTTTCATTGTTTTTTTAGTCACTCTCACCAACTGTGCTCAACTCCCATTAAGTATAGAAAGATCAGAAACTGGTCATATAAGAGGAGAAGAAGCAGCAGATCCTACCTCAAAAGGTATAAGCCTTAATAAATGGATAAACGATGAAATAAGTAAATCACTCTCAATCAATAATGATAATTTAATCAATAATAAAGAAAAGCTATGGAAGGCTTCACTTGCAAAGTTGTCATTCATGCCGGTGTTGGAAGCCAGCAAAGAAGACTACTTTATATTGACTGATTGGTTTTCAATTGAAAAAGATATAAACAGCCGTATTAAAATTGATGTTTATATTGTTGGTGATGATTTAACAGCAGATTCCTTAGACATTCGAATATTTATTCAAGAATTAAAAAATAATAATTGGATAAAATCAACCTCCGATAACGATGTATTAATAAAAATTCAAAATAGCATAATTGATTACGCTGCATCAATATAATCTATAAGAATCTAGGTCGAACAAAATCTGTAACTTTAAATGAATTATATTTTAATTCACTCCAATCTTTTAAATCAGATTTGAGTATTGCAAGACTACCTGTAGGAAATTTATTTTTAATATTTAAATATTTCTCATCTTGAGAGGGCGCACTTAAATCAATTGTTAAATTTCGAATTGTTGGTTCATGATTAACAATTAAAAGATTTGAATAATTATTTTCAGTATTTTTGATTAAGTCAAAAAGGTAGATTTCGTCACATAAATATAATTTCTTGCTAAAAACAACCTTCGAAGTTGGCTTTAGTGTTTTTCCAAGAACTAAATTAAATGTGTCGACAGTTCTTCTTGCAGATGAAACATAGGAAATATCAGGTATTATTTTTTTTTGTGAAAGAAATGTTTCAATTTTATTACAATTGTTTTTTCCTCTTTTTGAGAGAGGTCTCTCAAAATCAGTTAAACTAGGATCATCCCAACTTGATTTAGCGTGTCTCAATAGATATAAATGCTTAATCACCTTAATAATGATAAGAAAAAATACAAATTCAGACAATAAGTTCTTAAACAGAGAATTATCATGGCTTCTTTTTAACCAAAGAGTTTTAGATGAGGCTAATGATGCTAAAGTGCCGTTAATCGAAAGAGTTAATTTTCTCTCAATTTCTGCAAGTAATCTGGACGAATTTTATATGGTAAGAATACCAAGTCTTTTGGATGAAATAGAAAATAATCCAAACAAAATAAGCCATGACGGCATGACTGGACATCAGCAATTAAAAGCAGCACAAAATGCATCTGCAAAAATATTTAAGAGTCAGGATGTTTCTTTTAGAAAGCTTGTTAGAGAATTAAATGCAGAAAAAATAATTCATATTACGCCTAATAAATTAAATATAAGATTGAGAAAAAATCTAAAGAAACTTTTTAATGAAGAAATACTGCCTATATTAACGCCAATTTCAATTGACCCAGTGCATCCATTTCCATTTATTCCAAATGAAGGACTGTGTATTTCATTGAGTTTAGTGGCAGGAGGTTCAAATAAACCGTTTAATTCGGTAATCATTGTTCCGCGAGCATTAAACAGACTTGTGTTTATTCAAGAAGGTAAAAAAGAATACTATTTATTTGTTGAAGATATTATTAGATATTTTTTTAAAGATCTATTCCCAAATTCTAAATTGTTGGATAGTGCAATATTCAGAGTTATAAGAGACAGTGATATCGATTACGAATATGAGGATGATGAAGATGTTATTAAATATTTTGAAAAAGCTTTAACAAAAAGAAAAAGAGGGGAAATAGTAAGGCTAGAAATTTTAAAAAACATATCATCTAAAAAGAAAAACTTTTTAAAAAAAAATTTGAATCTTAAAGATGCGCAAGTCATTGCTCTATCAAAGCATGTTGGTTTACAAGATTTATCGCAGATTCATAATTTAAATAGACCAAAATTAAAATTTAAAAAATTCATATCAAGACCTGTTGAAAGGTTAAAGCAATTTGATAATAATTGTTTTGCTGCCATCAGATCAAAAGATTTTGTTGTCCATCATCCATATGAAACTTTTGATGTTGTAGTTGATTATTTAAATCAGGCTGCTATAGATCCAAAAGTAGTAGCTATTAAACAAACGATTTACAGAACCACTGCTGATAGTCCTATTATAAAAGCCCTTACAAAAGCAGCAGATAACGGCAAGAGTGTTACAGCTGTTGTTGAAATCAAAGCAAGATTTGATGAGGAATCTAATTTAGCTCTTGCCAATCAAATGGAGAAATCAGGAGTTCAAATTGTATATGGTTTCGCTCAATTGAAGACGCATGCAAAGGCAAGTCTAATTATCAGAAGAGAAGCAGGCAAATTAAAAAGCTATGTACATGTAGGCACAGGAAACTATCATCCAAAAAATGCTAAAACTTATGAAGACCTGTCATTATTTACGGCAGATGAAAAAATCTGCAAAGACATTGAGAGAATCTTTAATTACATGACTGGGTATGCTTCTCCAATGAAATTAAATGATATAGTGCTCTCTCCACCCGCAATGCGAAATCAAATTAATGCAATGATTGATAATGAAATTAAAAATGCAAAGAAAAGTAAACCATCTGGTATCTGGCTTAAAATGAACTCTTTGGTTGACCCTCAAATGATCTCCAAGCTTTATGAGGCTTCTGCAGCGGGAGTAAAAATTGAATTATTCATTAGAGGAATTTGCTGCTTAAGACCAGGAGTTAAAAAACTTTCTGAAAATATTGTTGTTAAAAGTATCATTGGCCGGTATTTAGAGCATGCTAGAATCTTCTGTTTTGCAAACGAATCTAATATACCATCAAAAAATAACACCGTTTTAATTGGATCAGCTGATCTTATGCCTAGAAATCTGGATAGAAGAGTTGAAATATTAACCCCCATAAAGAACTCCACTGTCCATGAGCAAATACTGAATCAAATAATGGTTGCCAATTTTCTAGACAATGAGCAAACGTGGATGATGAACGATGATGGCACATACAAAAGAGTTAAACAAAAAGGTAAGACGTTTAATGCACATAAATACTTCATGTCAAATCCAAGTTTGTCAGGTAGAGGAAAATTAAAAGGAAATAAAAAGCCTAAGAAACTACTCTCTCTGATGCGTTATGAATAATTTAATTCCCAAAAAAAAATTATTTTTTAAAGACGAACGTATTGCAATAATCGATATTGGCTCTGACACAGTTCGTTTTCAAATTTTTGAAAACTTTAGGTATAATCAGATAGCTATTTTTAACAAAAAAATTTCATGTGGGTTAGGTAAAGATCTAATTAAAAACAATAAGCTTAATAAAGACTCTATAAAAAAAGCAATGAATGCGTTCTATTATATAAAGGAATTGATTGACTCATCAAATATTAAAAATTATGAACTTTTTGCAACAGAAGCTGTCCGTGTCGCAAAAAATAGAGAAGCATTTGTTGCTGATGTAGAAAATATTTTTAAAAAGAAAATACATGTATTAACTGGCGATGAAGAAGCAAAGTTCTCTGCCATGGGGTGTATTGTTGGTCTAAAAAAATCAAATGGTCTCGTTGCCGATCTCGGCGGTGGCAGCTTAGAACTCGCAGAAGTTAAAAAGAAAGAAATCATGAA
The DNA here is from genome assembly GCA_902590345.1 of uncultured Pelagibacteraceae bacterium. Lineage (GTDB taxonomy): Bacteria > Pseudomonadota > Alphaproteobacteria > Pelagibacterales > AG-422-B15 > CACNXQ01. The sequence goes on from CACIWK010000009.1 coordinate 22,568, forward strand.
TACATTGTCCTTGCCACTAGGTGTTCACAGAGCAAAAACTAAAAATAAAAAAATAATAGAAAAATTCAAAAACTCTCTACAAAATACTGAATGGCTTAATGAAAATAAGTTTAAAAGGGTAATCCTTACGGGCGGTACGTGGAGAGCTTTAGTTAAATTATATTTTGATAAGTACAGCTATCCTCTCAAAGTCATTCATCATTTCAAACCTGATTTTGATAACTTTGTATCAATGCTTGAAGAAGTTTCAAATTTTAAAAAAAAAGACTTGCTACAATATTCATTAATTACAAAAGATAAAACACCATTTATACGATACGCAGCCAAGGTCGCGTTGGAAATAATAAATAAGACCTCTGCTAGGCAAGTAGTTATTTCATACACAGCTATTAGAGAAGGCTACATTTCTAATAAAATAAACTTAAGCTCAAATAGCGATCCGCTTGAATATCAATCATTAAAAGTTGCTGCAATTTCTAACGAATTAAATCCTAGCAACGTAAATTATGAGAATATAAAATTATTCACTAATAATTTTTTTAAAAGAAAATCCTATTTAAATAAAAGAATAAGAGTGTCCTCTATAAGTTATTTATCAACGGGAGACAGCATAGCTCGTGATGAGAGGGGATTGTTTGTATTTAAACAAATATTAAAATCAGAAATATTAAAGTTTAGCCATTCTGACAGAGTTACACTCGCTACTGTTATTTATGTTTTTCACAATGGAATAGATCTAAATGAGATAAAAGATTATAGAAAAGTTATAAATAAAAATAAGTTATTAAGCTGTATTGAGCTTGGATTATTCTTAAGAATTGTATATGAAATTGGAAAATTATCTAATTTTAATTACAGCAATATCAGTATTTATGTAAAAGATTCAAATTTGATATTTTCTATCCCAAAAAACTATTCAGAACTTTTAAACAGTAGATTTAATAAATTTATTTTAATGCTTTCAAAGCACAAAAAATTATCACAAAAGATTATATTTGTTTAATCAATGGAAAATATCAGTTTTATTCTTAATAAGCTAGAAGATGCAATAATCGTTCTTGATTCCGATCAAAAAATTGTTTTTCAAAATTCCCATTCAATAGATTTATTTGAAAATAATTATACTGGTCAAAATATAACAAACTTAATTAGAAGCCCAATAGTTTTAGAGGCATTAGAAAATGTATATAAAAATAAAGAAACAGAAATAATTGAATATAATAGTGAGTACGGAAGTTTATCACCTAGATCAACAAATTTTTACAATGTTGAGATTAGTTATGAGAAAAATCATCTCCAATTAACTAACACAAGAGACAATTATGTTATTCTCATGAAAAATATAACTCCTTTAAAAAATATTGAAAGAGTACGCTCTTCTTTCATTGCAAACGTAAGTCATGAGCTAAAAACACCTCTTGCTACAATCATGGGTTTTTTGGAGACTATAAGAGGTCCAGCAAAAGATGATCAAAAATCTATGTCTAAGTTTCTTGGTATTATGGATAAAGAAACAATTCGCATGAAAAGACTGATAGATGATTTAATTGTCGTATCTAAAATAGAGTCTGATGAGCATATTCATCCAACCAAAAAAGTTAATTTATTGAAAACAATAGATAATGTGTCTGAAAGTCTTAAAGAATACGCATTGACAAAGAATATTAAAATAAGAGTCAACCATCAACTTAGTGAGGGTTTATTTGTATTGGGAAATGAAGATGAGTTGGTACAGGTCTTTACAAATATTATAGATAATTCGATTAAATATGGAAAACTAAACAGCTCAATAGATATATTGGCAGAAAAAATCAAAAAGCAAACTGATTATAGTGATAATAAAAAGCTATTTCCACAACTTGTATCAAAAATCAGCGTTAAAGATGAAAGCGAAGGCATTCATCCTAAACATCTAGCAAGATTAACTGAACGTTTTTACCGTGTAGATGCAGCAAGATCAAAAGAAATCGGTGGAACGGGTTTAGGGTTAACCATAGTTAAACATATTTTAAATAAGCACAGAGGACATTTAGATATAAAAAGTGAAATAAATCAAGGCAGTACATTTTCAGTAGAATTGCCTATTGCACCCATTTCATAAGGTGCAATAATAGTTTAACAAATCTTGGTTAAAATAAGATATGGCGACTCAATTTGTTTTGTTTGGTTATCATCATTTGGCAACAATTTTCACAATTGTGACTATTTCAATTTTATTTCCTTTCTTTGTTCGATTTATAAATAATAAAAATGTAACTAGATCAATTTTTTTGTTAATTGGTTTTATATTAATTTCTCATGAGATAATAAAACCATTTTATCGAGTGATATTTTATGATCATTCTATTTACGACGTATTGCCATTACACATTTGCCATATAGCCGCAATATCAATGGGGCTATATGTGTTTACAAAAATTAAATTCTTTTTCGAAGTAGGTTATTTTTTTGGATTAAGTGGAAATTTCCTTGCAATCATTACACCAGATTTGGATTTCTCATTTCCTGATGCAGAATATATTACTTATTATTTTGGCCATGGTTTATTACTGCTTGGTGTAATATATGCCTGTGTATGCACGAAGGTTCAATTATCCTGGTGGTCAGTTTTACGAGTTCTTTTGTTTGCCATTTGCTTATTACCTATAATTTATGGATTAAATATTTATATTTCGCAATTCTTTAAAGATGTAAATTATTGGTATTTAATGATTACGCCTGCCGCGAACACACTTTTGGATATATTTCCATCTCCTCCAATGCATATTCCTTATTTGGCTGTGTTAACAGTTATTATATTCTCACTAATTTACCTTCCCTTTAAATATCTTAATAAAATCAGTTATTTAAATTTCAACGAGAAACCGACGTTCATAAAAATGTAACAAAAACGTTATAATTTTGTAATCAAGGCAAAATAAGTTAGTGATGATTCTAAACCTTAATGGAGAAAATAATGAGATTAATCAAAATAATGATTATTGCAGTTTTCGCTTCATCAATTTTTACATTCAGTTCTCAAGCTAGAGATACTATAAAAATCGTTGGTTCGTCGACTGTATACCCTTATGCAACCGTAGTTGCTGAGAGATTTGGTAAGACTGGATTTAATACACCAGTGATTGAGAGTACTGGTACGGGCGGTGGAATGAAATTATTCTGTGCTGGAGTTGGTACTGATCACCCCGATATTACCAATGCGTCTCGTAAAATTAAAAGTAAAGAAAAAGCATTATGTGCTAAAAATGGTGTCACTGACATAATTGAAATTACAATTGGTAATGATGGCTTGACACTTGCTCATAGCTTAGATGCTGCCGATGCAGACTTTACGCAAGAGCATCTTTTTTTAGCAATTGCAGAAAAAGTACCCGCTAATGTTGCAAAAGATGGCGAGGGTAATGTCATTGCTGGAAATTTAATTGATAATCCATACGAAAAATGGTCTGACATTGATGCTTCATTACCTGATCATAAAATTGAAATCCTAGTTGCACCACCGACATCTGGTACAAGAGATGCTTGGAATTCACTTATTATGAAAAAAGGCTGTAAAGCAGCAGGTGCATATAAATTATGGGAAAATGCTGGTGAAAAAGCAAAGAAAAAATGTGCAGTAGTGCGAGAAGATGGAAGAGTTATTGAAGCTGGTGAAAACGATACTTTAATAGTTCAAAAATTATCTGAGGATCCAGAAAGATTTGGTTACTTTGGTTACAGCTACCTTCTAGCTAACGAAGATAAAATTAAATCTGCTTCGATCACTGGAATTCAGCCAACGCTTGCTGGTATCCAGGATTATTCTTACCCAATTGCACGACCATTACAGTTCTATGTGAAAAAAGCTCACGTAGGTGTTGTGCCAGGAATTGAAGAGTTTCTTGAAGCTTTCACAAGTCCTGATGCAATGGGTGAAGATGGATATCTAACTGATATCGGTTTAGTTGCATTATCTGATGGTGATGCATCTGATATAAGATCAAGAGTTGCTAACTTAGAAACACTCGATCTGGACTAAAAGACTTGATTAATCCACAACTGAGGCAAGTTATGCTTGTCTCAGTTGTTAAATAAGCATTATGGTGAAGCATGGGATTTATATTAATTTCTTTAATAATTCTAATTGGTATCGCCAGCTATTTTCTAGGAAATTTAAGAGCAAAAAATCTTAGGACTTCAAATCAAAAAAATCTTAAATCACTTAGTCATTATTATGGGTACTACGTAGCTCTATGGGCTGTTGTGCCAGCGTTATTGATACTGTTGATGATTACTTCGTTTAAATCATTTTTTATTGAGCAATATGTATTAAGCGATTTCATAGCACTTGGCAGTTATACAGAAACAGAACTAAGTTTATTATTTACCCAAATCGAAAACACTGCATTGGGCATAAAACTTTTTGATGAAAATACTATTCTTATAAATGGTGCCGTAAATAAATTAAATTATATTAATAAGACGAGTGAAAACTTAACTTATGTTACAGTTCTTGGGTTGTCAGGTTTACTGGTTCTTTACTCATTATTCAATATTAATAACAAACTTAATTCTAGAAAGATTGTCGAGAAATTCTTACTAGTCTTGTATTTTACATGCTCACTTGTCGCTATAATGACCACTGTTGGAATAATTTTTTCTTTATTATATGAAACGTTGCGTTTTTTTTCTCAAGTTCCAATAACCGATTTTTTATTTGGATTAAATTGGAGTCCTCAAAGAGTTTTTGTAAGAGAAGCTGGAGATCTTGATACAAGAGACTTGGCCAATGCATTTGGCGCTGTTCCATTATTTGCTGGAACATTTCTTATTGCATTAATTGCAATGTGTGTCTCAGTCCCAGTTGGTTTACTCACAGCCATTTATATGTCTGAATACGCTTCTCCAAAAGTCAGAGATTGGGCTAAGCCAATTATTGAAATTCTTGCTGGTATCCCAACGGTTGTATACGGATTTTTTGCAGCGTTAACTGTTGCACCTTTAGTGAGAGATATCGGTCAGGGTGCTGGACTAACTGTTTCTTCTGAAAGCGCTCTAGCTGCGGGATTTGTTATGGGAATAATGATAATACCATTTATTTCATCACTTTCTGATGATGTAATAAAATCTGTACCTCAAAGTTTAAGAGAAGGCTCTTATGCCATGGGAGCAACCAAAAGGGAAACAATTGTTAAAGTATTATTGCCAGCTGCGTTGCCAGGTATTGTAGGTTCTTTTTTATTAGCTGTCTCAAGAGCGATTGGGGAGACAATGATTGTTGTTATGGCTGCAGGATTAAATGCAAAATTAACAGCTAATCCGCTTGATGCGGCAACTACAATTACTACTCAGATTGTTGTTATTTTAATCGGTGATCAAGAATTTGATAGCCCAAAAACACAGTCAGCTTTTGCTTTGGGTTTAACCTTGTTCGTTGTTACATTGGCTCTAAATTTTATAGCTTTACAAGTCGTAAAAAAATATACGGAGAGATATGACTGATGGAATAGAACAAAGAATAAATAGTTTAAATAAAAGGCTAAATTCAGAGAAAAGATTTAGGATTTATTGTATTGGTGCAATGAGCTTTGCGCTTGCATGGGTGCTTATTTTATTTCTAAATATATTTTCATCTGGCTATTCAGCATTTTATAGAACTGTTATCCAGGTAGATGTACCTTTTTTAAATCTTATTGAAGACACGACACAATTTACTGAAATGAGTTCAGAGGATATTAACAACCTGTCAATGTATTCTTTTTCTAAAAAGGCTATTTATGGACTTTTCCCAGATATTGAAGAGAAAAAAGATAAGAAAATGTTGATACGATTATTCAGTATTGAATTTGAGCAAGAAATAAGAGAATTTTTAAAATCGAATAAGTCAAATATAAATGAAACAGAAACAATATATTTAACTGCCTCCGACGATGTAGATCAGGTTAATAAAGGAAACTACCCAAGGGAATTAGATGAAGACAAAAGAAGAATTAAAGATATTCAACTTTTATTTTTTGATGACCTTGTAGATAGGGGACTTGTCAGCTATGAATTCAATCTACCATTTTTAATGAGGGGTGACAGCCGAGAACCTGAACTGGCAGGAGTAGGAGGTTCAATAGTAGGTTCTTTATTCACAATTTTGGTAGTTTTGATTTTGTCTTTTCCTATTGGAATTTTTGCAGCTATTTATCTTGAGGAATTTGCACCAAAAAATAGAGTTACCGATTTTATTGAAATTAATATTAATAATTTAGCAGCGGTACCTTCTATTGTATTTGGCTTATTGGGGCTTGGTATTATTTTAAATACATTTGGATTGCCAAGGTCAACACCACTGGTTGGAGGCATAGTCTTATCTTTAATGACCCTACCAACAATAATCATTGCAACTAGAGCCTCATTAAGGGCGGTGCCACCATCAATAAGAGAAGGAGCATTAGCAGTCGGAGCAACCAAAATGCAAGCAGTAATGCATCATGTAGTTCCTGTAGCAATGCCTGGTGCATTAACAGGTACAATTATAGGCCTTGCTCAAGCACTTGGAGAAACTGCGCCATTATTATTAATTGGTATGGTGGCATTTGTTGTAGATGTTCCACAAACACCGCTGGACGCTTCTGCCTCTTTGCCAGTTCAGGTTTATTTATGGTCAGAAAGCGCAGAAAGAGGTTATGTTGAAAAAACTTCAGCTACAATTATGATGTTACTTGGATTTTTAATTTTAATGAATTTAGCTGCAGTATTAATTAGAAGAAAATTTGAAACAAAATGGTAAAATAGAATATGAAAAGTATAAAAATAAAAGCAGATAACTTGAATGTTTATTATGGAGAGAAACAGGCACTCTTCGATGTTTCCATGTACATGGAAGAAAAACAAGTCACTGCTTTAATAGGTCCATCAGGTTGTGGTAAATCAACCTTTATTAGATGCTTAAATAGAATGAACGATGTTATTGATATATGCAAAGTACAAGGAAAAATAGAAATCGATGGCAACGATATTTATGCACCAGACATGCAAGTTGAACAACTAAGAGAACGTGTGGGTATGGTTTTTCAAAAGCCGAACCCCTTTCCAAAATCTATTTTTGAAAATGTAGCTTATGGTCCAAGAATACATGGAATAGCAGAACATAAATCTGATTTAGAAGAAATTGTTGTTAATAGTCTAAAAAAAGCAGCTCTCTTTGATGAGGTTAAAGATAGATTAAACGATGCGGGAACAGGCCTCTCGGGGGGACAGCAACAAAGATTGTGTATTGCAAGAGCTATATCCGTAAATCCAGATATTATTCTAATGGATGAACCTTGCTCAGCCTTAGACCCAATAGCTACGGCTAGGATTGAAGAATTAATGGGAGAACTTAAAACAGAATATACAATAATTATTGTCACGCACTCGATGCAGCAAGCCGCTAGAGTTTCATCAAGGACAGGTTTTTTTCATTTAGGTAAATTAGTTGAAGTTGATAAGACTGAAACAATCTTTTCAAATCCATCAGATCAGAGAACGCAAGATTATATAACAGGGAGGTTTGGTTAATGAGTGAACACATAGTTTCATCTTATGATGAGCAATTAGATTTAATAAATAGTACATTAATTAAAATGGGAGGATTGGTTGAAACACAGCTTCACAATTCTCTTGTTGCTTTGGGTGATAAAGATACTGCTTTTGCAGAAGAAATTTTAAGAGATGATAATAAAATAGATGCCTTAGAAAAGGAAATTGATGCTTTAACATACAAAGTAATTGCAATGAGGCAACCGCTTGCTAATGATTTAAGAACCGTACTTTCGGCACTAAGCATTGCAAACGATCTCGAGAGAATGGGTGATCACGCTACCAATATTGCTAAAAGAGTTGCAAATGTAAAAATAAATATGCCCGACACGCCGGTTTCAGAAATTGTCAATATGGGTGAGAACGTTCAAAGAATGATAAAAAATGTTTTAGATGCCTTCGTTCAAAAATCAGATACGCTAGCAATTAATGCTTGGGATTTAGACGGCGATATTGATGAATTGTATTTATCAATTTACAGGGATCTTCTTAAGACGATGGCAGAAGACCCAGATACAATTACAGGCTGTTCACACTTATTGTCGATTGCTAAAAACATAGAGAGAATAGGAGATTATGTTCAAAATATTGCTGAAGACATTCACTTCATTACAACTGGTCAAGCCTTAGAACGTAAGTCGGAAAAAAGAATTAAGTGGGAAAAGGTGTAATGAAACCTAAAATCCTAGTAATTGAGGATGAAGTCTCAATAGTTGAATTATTAAAATACAATCTCACAGCTAGTGGATTTGATGTAGACGTATGCTTTGATGGCGATAGCGCATTGGATAGTATATTTGGTGATATTAAATACGATCTCATAATCGTTGACTGGATGCTCCCAAATATTTCTGGGTTAGAATTGTGTAGACGAGTACGTAAAGATAAAACTACAAAGAACATTCCTTTAATTATGCTCACAGCTAAAGGAGAAGAAGAAGATAAATTAAGAGCATTTGAAACTGAAATTGATGACTACATAACAAAACCATTTTCAGTCAATGAGTTAGTAGCAAGAATTAAAGCAGTACTTAAACGCTTAAGACCTATTTTTTATAATGAAGTTCTTACTTATAAGGGAATTCAATTAGATGTTTCAACGCATCGTGTCACCAGGGATAAAACAGAAATAAGTCTTGGACCTACGGAATTTAATTTATTGCGTTTTTTAATGGAAAATCAAGGTAAAGTATTTTCAAGACAACAATTATTAGATTATGTATGGACTACAAGTCCATATGTCGAGCCTAGAACAGTTGATGTTCATATCAGAAGATTAAGAAAAGCATTAAACGAAGGATTTGAATACGACCCAATTAGAACAATTAGATCTGCTGGATATTCTCTTGGTATATGAGCATTAAAAATGTTTTATATTTATGTACGCAAAATTCAGCAAGAAGCATTATAGCTGAGGCAATTACCAATTATAAATATAGTGAAAGTCTGAAAGGCTATAGCGCTGGTAGCACACCTTCAGGAATAATAAATCCTAAAACACTCGATTTATTAGATGATATGAAAATACCGACTGAGAAACTCTATAGTAAAAGTTGGGACGTATTTGGTGAGCC
>CACIWK010000010.1 GCA_902590345.1 uncultured Pelagibacteraceae bacterium
AAAATCTCTAAATTTTCCAATTAATGATTAGGTAAAAATATGGCTAAAAAGAGTTCTATAGAAAAAAACAAAAGAAGAATTAAGCTGTCTGAAAAAGACCTGCAGAAGAGAAGTAAACTAAAATCTCTTATTATGGACAAAAAAACCTCTATTGATGATAGGTTTCAAGCTCAATTAAAACTGTCCAAACTAAGACGGAATGGCGCGAGAACAAGAGTTCGAAATAGATGTGAATTAACAGGCCGTCCAAGGGGTTATCATAAAAGAGTGAGATTATCTAGAATTGCCTTGAGGGATCTTGCATCTAAAGGTCAAATCCCTGGAATGAATAAATCAAGCTGGTAGAAAGGAAGAAATATGTCATTACAAGATCCGTTGTCCGATTTATTTAGTAGAATTAGAAATGCACAAATGAGAAATAAACCAATTGTTAGCTCCCCTGTATCTAAATTAAGGGAAAATATTTTAGAGGTACTTAAAAAAGAAGGCTACATAAGAGGATATGCTCGAACAAAACACTCATCTGGTAGAGAAGAACTTGATATTGAATTGAAATATGATGAAAAAGGTCCAGTTATTTCAGAGATCACAAGAATTTCAAAACCAGGTAGACGTGTTTATTCTGGCGCTGGAAGGATTCCGTTTGTACATAATGGTCTTGGAATTTCAATTATTTCTACTTCTAAAGGTGTGATGACGGACGCCGACGCAAGAGATCAAAAAGTAGGCGGGGAAATTATTTGTAGAGTATTTTAGTTATGTCTAGAGTTGGATCAAAAGAAATATATATACCGGAAAGTGTAAAAATTAATCTTCAAGATGGATTAATATCAGCTGAAGGTCCATTAGGTAAACTTGTATCTAAATTAAACTCTCAAATTGAAGTAATTGTTGAGGGTCAAAAAATTACAATGAAACCCAAATCTGATGACAAAACTCTAGTTTCTTTCTGGGGATTACAGAGAAATTTAGTTAATAATTTAATTATTGGTGTAAGTGAGGGTTTTACAAAAAAATTAGAGATGAATGGCGTAGGATATCGAGCAGCTTTAAAAGGGAAAACTCTTGAATTATTGCTCGGGTATAGTCATCCGATAAACTACGATATTCCAGAAAATATTACAGTTACAGTAGATAAGCAAAATAATATTGAGATTAAGGGTCCCGATAAGCAACTTGTTGGACAAACTGCTGCTGAGATTAGAAATTTTAGGGGACCTGAACCTTATAAAGGTAAAGGCATAAAGTATGCCGATGAATATGTAAATAGAAAAGAAGGTAAAAAGAAATAATGTTATCTCCAAAAAAACAAAAAAGATCAAGTAGGGTCAGGTTTAAGCTAAAGAAAAATAATAAATCTCGCATGAGACTTACTCTTTATAAGTCCTCACAGCACTTGTATGCTCAAATCGTAGACGATAATAAAGGTATTACTGTTTGCAGCGCCTCAACTCTAAAATCAGAAAAAAATAAAAACTCATGTAATGTTGCAAATGCAAAAATATTAGGCAGTGAACTTGCTAAGTCAGCAGCTGAAAAGGGCGTTAAAGATGTTTACTTGGATCGTGGTTCAAATTTGTATCATGGAATAGTAAAAACTATTACTGATGAAGTAAGATCTGGGGGTATAAATTTATAGGAAATATTATGGCAAAAGAAAATAAGAACAAAGATCAAAATGGCATTGATATTAAAGACAAACTAGTAGCAATTAATCGTGTTACTAAAGTTGTTAAAGGGGGAAGGCGATTTGGATTTGCAGCATTAGTTGTTGCTGGTGATGAGTCTGGTAAAGTTGGTTTCGGTCATGGAAAAGCAAAAGAGGTTCCTGAGGCCATTAAAAAAGCAACAGACTCAGCTAAAAAAAGTTTGGTTAGAATACCACTTAGAGAGGGTAGAACATTACATCATGATATAGTTGGAATACATGGTTCATCACGTGTTGTAATGAGATCTGCACCTTCAGGTACAGGTATTATTGCTGGAGGATCAGTTAGGGCAGTATTTGAATTATTAGGCATACAAGACATTGTTGCAAAGTCAGTCGGCAGCTCAAATCCTTATAATATTATCAGAGCGGCAGTAGATGGACTAAAACAGCAAAAATCACCGAAGATAATTGCTGCAAGGAGATCTAAAAAAGTTGGCAACATTACTTCAGCAAGAGAATCGACATGACTCAAAAATTAAAAATTACATTAAAAAAAAGTACGATTGGTTCTCAAAAGGGACAAATAGCGACGGTAAGAGGACTAGGGCTAAAAAAAATTAACAGCAGCGTCATAAGAGAAGCAACGCCTGAAACATTAGGCATGATTAAAAAAATTAAACATTTAGTAATTACGGAAAATAATTAAATGAAATTAAATCAAATTGATAAAAACAAGAGCTTTAAATCAAAGAAGAGGATCGGAAGAGGTATAGGCTCAGGTAAAGGTAAAACCTCTGGAAGTGGTCACAAAGGACAAAAAGCTCGTTCGGGTGTTGCTATTAATGGTTTCGAGGGTGGACAGATGCCTTTGCATAGAAGATTGCCTAAATTTGGATTTTCAAATTTTACAAAGAAACAATATTTTGAATTAAACCTCGCTACACTGCAGAAATTGATTGATAAAAATTCTATCAACGAGTCAGAGATTATAAATATTGCACTCTTAAAAAAGTTACGTATTTTGAAGAATAAAGATAAAAAACTTCTAAAAATTCTCGGTACAGGTGAATTAAAATCAAAAAATATAATTGAGTGTAGTAAAGTAACTAAGTCTGCAGAAGAAAAACTTCAAAAACTTGGTATTGAATTAAAAATAAGTAAATCAATTTAGCGAAATGGCTTCAGCAGCTGAAAAATTAGCATCAAATTTCAACTTTAGTGTCTTTTCTAAGGCAACTGAATTGAAGAAAAGAATTTGGTTCACTTTAGGTGCTTTAATAATTTATAGATTTGGCACATATATACCTTTACCTGGAATAGATATTGAGCAATTAAAACTTCTTGTTGAAACTAATCAAAGCGGAATTCTTGGAATGTTTGATGTTTTCGCAGGTGGGGCAATTAGTCGAATGGCTATTTTTGCATTAGGTATCATGCCATATATATCCTCATCAATAATTATGCAGCTTATGACAAGTGTCTCTCCGCATCTGGCAAGTTTGAAGAAAGAGGGTGAGCCTGGTAGAAGAAAAATTACTCAATATACAAGATACGGAACTGTCTTACTTGCTTTATTACAAGGATATGGGATTTCTGTTGGGTTAGAGTCAGCAGGAAAAGTTGTTACAGATCCTGGACTATTTTTTAGACTTTCAACAACAATTACATTAACTGGCGGAACTGTCTTCTTAATGTGGCTAGGTGAACAAATAACTAGTAGAGGCATAGGAAATGGAATATCGCTCATTATTTTTTCTGGTATTGTAGCTGAGATACCCAGTGCCTTAATAAATACACTTACATTGGGTCGTCAGGGAACAATCTCAACCCTTACTCTTGTTCTACTTTTAGTGATGATTGTAGCTGTAGTCATCTTTATTGTTTTTATGGAGAGAGCTCAGAGAAGATTAATAGTCCAGTATCCAAAAAGACAGATGGGTAATAAGATGTTTGCTGGAGATAGCACACATTTACCTCTTAAACTCAATACCGCAGGAGTTATACCGGCAATATTTGCATCATCTATTCTGTTGCTACCAATTACAATTGCAAATTTTAATGTATCTGCGGAACCAGGATTATTAAATGATATTGCAGCATTACTTGGTAGGGGCCAACCTGCATACATGCTTATGTATGCTGCGGCCATTATATTTTTTGCATTCTTTTATACTTCAATTGTATTTAATCCAGTTGAAACAGCTGATAATCTAAAAAGACAAGGTGGCTTTATTCCAGGAATTAGGCCAGGTGAAAAAACTGCTGAGTACATTGATTTTGTCTTATCCAGAATAACAACCATTGGGGCACTATATTTGGCATTTGTATGCATACTTCCGGAAATTTTAATTGCACAGTATTCAATCCCATTTTATTTGGGAGGTACATCACTACTTATTGTTGTGGTTGTAGGCATGGATACTGTTGGACAAATTCAAAGTCATTTGTTTGCATATCAATATGAAGCTCTAATAAAAAAATCTCGCCTAAGAGGCACAAGAAGGTGAATTTAGTTTTATTGGGACCCCCAGGTGCTGGAAAAGGAACACAGGCAAATTTAATCTGTGAAAAATATAATTTAAGTCACTTATCTACAGGTGATTTGCTTAGGAATGAAATAGCTAACAAAAGTGAAATTGGGGTAAAGGCTAAACAAATCATTGATGAGGGAAAACTAGTTTCTAACGAAATTATAATTAATGTAATTAAATCATTTTTTAATAATAATAAAAATTTAAATGGATACCTGCTCGATGGCTTTCCCAGAAATACAGAGCAGGCTAAGCTTCTAGATAAATTGATGTTAGAACTTAAAGACAAGATATCATGCGTAATTCAGTTAGATGTTGATGAAAAACATTTAAAAGACAGAATATTATCTAGAGGTAAAGAAGAAGGAAGATCCGATGATAATGAGGAAACTCTTTTTAAAAGACTCGAAACATATTTCAATGAAACTATGCCTTTAATAAAATATTATGATGAAGCAAAACTGCTAAAAAAAGTCAGTGGAGTAGGTGAAATTATTCATATAAATCAATCAATTAACACAATTATAGATCATCTTTAATATGCTTGACCAATTAATTAATAATCCTATAATCCCGCAATCTCTCAAACCAAAAATGTTAGGTCTCAATTAATGGCTCGTATTGCTGGAGTAAACATTCCAACCCAAAAGAAATTAGGAGTTGCTTTGACTTACGTTTATGGAATTGGTGATAAGATTTCAAAAGATGTATGTTCTCAGGCAAATGTAGATGCGAATACTAGAGTTCAGGATTTATCTGAAGCAGAAATAAAAAATGTTAGTGATGTTATCTCATCATCATTTTTAGTTGAAGGTGATTTAAGAAGAGAGGTATCTGGAAATATCAAAAGATTGAAAGATTTAGGTACGTATAGAGGTGTAAGACATAGAAAAAATTTGCCATGTAGAGGTCAGCGTACTCATACAAACGCTAGAACTAAAAAAGGAAAAGCTATTGCAATTGCTGGAAAGAAAAAGGTTACTAAATAAATATGGCTGAAGGTAAAACTGTAAAAAAGAAAAAGCAAAAAAAGAATATCATTTCTGGATTAGCATATATTAATGCTACATTTAATAACACTATGATTACCATTACCGATGAGCAAGGCAATAGTATTGCATGGTCGTCTGCGGGAGTAAAAGGTTTTAAAGGATCAAGGAAGTCCACACCATACGCTGCACAAATTGCAGCTGAGGATGCTGGCACAAAAGCAAAAGAGTTTGGTCTAAAAAACTTACAAGTATTTGTTAAAGGACCAGGCGGAGGACGAGAGTCAGCACTCCGAGCATTACAAGCTGTAGGATTCTATATAACTTCTATAAAAGATACTACACCAATTCCTCACAATGGTTGTCGTCCACCAAAGAAAAGAAGAGTTTAATATTTATTAAAGGAAAAAAAACTATGAGTATTATTAATAATTGGCAGGCATTAATAAAACCTTCAAAACTAAAGCTAATCAGTGATGAAGACACTCAATATAAAGCAACTTTAATTGCGGAACCACTTGAAAGGGGTTTTGGATTAACACTTGGAAATGCTCTTAGAAGAGTGCTGTTGTCGTCACTACAAGGTACTGCTGTGACAGCTATTAAAATAGATAATGTTCTTCATGAATTTTCATCTATAGATGGAGTAAGAGAAGACGTTACAGATATAGTGTTAAATATTAAGTCCTTATCTTTAAATATGCATTCTGAAGGTGTAAGAAAAATGAATCTCAATGTAACTGGTCCAGGTGAGAT
The DNA here is from genome assembly GCA_902590345.1 of uncultured Pelagibacteraceae bacterium. Taxonomy (GTDB): domain Bacteria; phylum Pseudomonadota; class Alphaproteobacteria; order Pelagibacterales; family AG-422-B15; genus CACNXQ01. The sequence goes on from CACIWK010000010.1 coordinate 5,928, forward strand.
TACTGCGGGTATGATAAATACACCATCTGAAATTGATATTATAAATCCAGAGTTAGTTATCTGTAATCTTGATGACAATACTGAATTTAATATGGAGCTTACCGTAGCAAAAGGTAAAGGTTATGTTGCTGCTGAACATAACAAGCCAGAAGACTCTGCAATTGGCCTGATTCCGATAGACTCCATATTTAGCCCAGTTAAACAAGTTTCATACAGTATAGAAAATACTAGAGAAGGAAAAGTTTTGGATTATGACAAGTTAACTATGTCAATTGAAACAAATGGATCAGTATCTCCTGAGGATGCAATTGCTTTTGCAGCACGAATAATTCAAGACCAATTGCAATCATTTATTAATTTTGATGAACCTGAAGAAATTCAGGAAGAACCTGATGCATTGGAACCTCAATTTAATAAAAATCTTTTAAGAAAAGTTGAGGAGCTTGAACTTTCAGTGAGATCAATGAATTGCCTAAGAAATGATAATATTATTTACATTGGAGACCTTGTTCAAAAAAGTGAAATTGAAATGTTACGTACACCCAATTTTGGTCGTAAGTCTCTAAATGAAATAAAAGAAGTACTAGGCACTATGTCACTATATTTAGGCATGGAAGTACCTAATTGGCCGCCTGAAAATATCGAGGAAATGGCAAGAAAGATTGAAGATCCATATAACTAAAAATGAGACACGGAATTGCAAAAAGAAAGTTAAATAGGACATCATCGCATCGGATAGCGATGCTTGAGAACATGGCTGTTTCTCTAATCAAAAATGAGACTATTAAAACCACACTTCCAAAAGCAAAGGAATTAAGACCATTTGTTGAAAAGATTATTACTCTAGGTAAAAAGAATAAAAATTCATCTAGGGCAAATGCTTTTAACTCGCTTAGAGATAAAGAAGCAGTAACAAAAGTTTTCGGAGATTTATCTGAAAGATTCAAAGATAGACGCGGTGGCTATTGTAGAATTGTAAAAGCCGGTTATCGATCAGGTGATAATGCACCCATGGCTTACATCCAAATTCTTGATCAAGAAAAATAATATTTAATTTATACTAAGTTGATTTATCTAAACATATAAATTTAGATGAAATCTAAAAAAACTATAATTGTTGATAGTGCTTCTAACGGGGTGAGATTAGACAAGTTTTTAAAAGAAAAATTAAATATTCCTTTTTCATTACTTCACAAGGAGCTCAGAAAAAAATCAATCGAAGTAAATAATAAAAAAAAACTTGGAAGTTATAGAGTTAAACAAGATGATATTGTTGATGTTTTCAAGGAATTCAAATTAATTCATAAAAATAAAGCTTCAATTAAAATACCCAACATACTCAAGAGAAAAATTAAAAGTTCAGTAGTGTTTCAATCTGACGACTTTATTATTATTAATAAATGGGCTGGAATACCATGTCAGCGTGGATCAAAAATCAATCTATCAATTGATGATCTACTTCAATTTTTTAATACTAAAGATAGTCATCCTAAGCTAGTACATCGGCTTGATAAAGACACAACTGGCCTATTGATAATTGCAAAAAATTCTAATTCAGCAAGGTACTTTCATAAAATTCTGTCTAACCATAAAATAAAAAAAACTTATTATGCTATAGTTGAAAAAAAACCAAAAAATAGAGATGGAATACTTAATGATATGCTTCCCAAAAATAAAAAAAATGTTTCCGCTGAAACAAAATATCAAATAATAAAAAAACTGCCTGGAGAATATTTTCTTTTAAAATTAAATCCTCAATCAGGTAGAAAACATCAAATCAGGCTACATTGTTTTATGAATGGTTTCCCAATCCTTGGTGATAAAAAATATAATATTGAACGTAATCAAATAAAATTTTCTAATTTATTTCTACATGCTGGCGCTTTAGAATTCATTGATATGAATAATAAAAAAGTCAAAATAGAGACTGAACTTCCAAATCACTTTAGAAAATACTTATAAATTGATAATTCAGAAATATTATATAATATAGTTACTTCATGAGTGATATCATCAAATTATTAGAAAAAAAGCGAGAAGAGGCTAAACTGGGTGGAGGAAAAAGACGAATTGACTCTCAGCACGCAAAAGGCAAATTAACAGCAAGAGAACGAATAGAGGTACTTTTAGATCAAGACACTTTTGAAGAGTACGATATGTACGTAGAACACCGTACTAATGACTTTGGCATGGCCGATCAGAAGTATGCGGGTGATGGAGTGGTTACCGGTAGTGGAAAAATAAATGGAAAATTAGTATACGTTTTCAGTCAAGACTTTACAGTTTTTGGGGGCTCATTATCTGAAGCTCATGCAGAAAAAATATGCAAGATAATGGATATGGCAATGAAAGTTGGAGCTCCTATTATTGGCATAAATGATTCTGGTGGCGCACGTATTCAGGAGGGCGTTGCTTCTTTAGCGGGTTATGCAGAGGTGTTTCAACGAAATGTTCTTGCCTCTGGAGTTGTTCCTCAAATTTCAGTAATTATGGGTCCATGTGCTGGTGGAGCCGTGTATTCACCTGCAATGACAGATTTCATATTTATGGTTAAAAATACCTCATTCATGTTTGTGACTGGTCCAGATGTTGTAAAGACAGTGACACAAGAAAATGTTACGCAAGAGGAATTGGGAGGCGCTAAAACACATACTTCAAAGTCTTCTGTAGCTGATGGAGCATTCAACAATGATATTGAAACACTCCAAGAAGTAAAAAGTCTTATTGACTTGCTGCCTTCAAGCAATCGGGAGAAATCTAAAAATATTAAAGATAGTTTTCAAGACCTAAGTCCGGATTACTCTTTAGATACCCTTGTTCCTGAAAACGCAAATAAACCATATGATATGAAGGAACTAATCAATAAAGTAGTTGATAATAACTATTTTTTTGAAATTCAACCTGACTTTGCAAAAAATATTATCACTGGTTTTGGTAGAATTGAGGGAAGAACAGTCGGATTTGTGGCAAACCAGCCTTTAGTTTTGGCAGGATGTCTTGATATAGACTCTGGTAAAAAAGGAGGCAGGTTTGTAAGATTTTGTGATTGTTTCAATATACCAATTGTAACTTTTGTTGACGTACCGGGTTTCTTGCCAGGAGTATCTCAGGAACACAATGGTATCATTAAAAATGGCGCCAAGCTTTTATACGCTTATGCTGAAGCAACCGTTCCCAAAATTACAATAATAACTCGTAAGGCTTACGGAGGTGCATATGTTGTAATGGCTTCAAAGCATTTGCGGGGTGATATTAATTATGCATGGCCAAGCGCAGAAATTGCAGTTATGGGTGCAAAGGGAGCTACTGAAATTTTGTTCAGAAATGAAATTAAGGATAAAAAGAAAATTGATAAGAGAACACAAGAATATACAGATCAGTTTGTAAATCCATTTATTGCTTCAAAGAGAGGATTTATAGACGATGTAATAAGACCACATTCAACACGTCGTCGTATAGCGACAGCACTTGAAAATCTTAAAGATAAAGAATTATCTTCTCCCCTAAAAAAACACGATAATATACCATTATAATTAATGATTAAAAAAATTCTAATTGCGAATAGAGGAGAAATTGCGTGCAGAGTTATACGTACAGCAAGAAAGTTGAATATCAATACAGTAGCCGTTTATTCTGATGCTGATAAAGATTCTTTGTTTGTGAAACAGGCAGATGAGTCTTACCATATAGGGGGCTCTCAGCCAGCTGAGTCTTATTTAGATATTAATAAAATCATTAATATCGCAAAAAAATCAAAGGCTGACGCAGTTCATCCAGGATACGGATTTTTATCTGAAAATGCAGCTTTTGTCAAAAGACTGGCTAAAGAGAAAATAAAATTTATTGGACCCAATCCTAATGCTATAAAGAAAATGGGAGACAAAATTGAGTCTAAAAATCTTGCAATAAAACTTAAATTAAACGTAATACCCGGTCATACCGCTCCAGTAAAAAACTCAAAAGAAGCATTAAAAATCTCAAATAAAATTGGATACCCGGTCTTGCTAAAAGCATCAGCTGGAGGTGGTGGTAAAGGAATGAGAATAGTAAGAAAAAATAGTGAATTAGAGGAAAATTTTAATGCTGCAAAGAGTGAGTCAAAGAAAAGTTTTGGGGATGATCGCGTATTTATTGAAAAATATATAGAGCAACCAAGACATATTGAGATACAAATTCTTTGTGACAAACATGGAAATCAAGTTCATATAGGTGAGAGAGAATGCTCAATTCAAAGGAGATATCAAAAAGTTATTGAGGAGTGCCCATCGCCATTTGTAGATGAAGAAATGAGAAATGAAATGGCTGCACAAGCTTTAACCCTTGCAAAAGAAGTTAAATACGACTCAGCGGGGACCGTAGAATTTGTAGTAGATGCTAACAAAAATTTTTATTTTCTCGAGATGAACACAAGACTTCAAGTTGAACATCCTGTTTCTGAGCTTGTTACAGGCGTAGATCTGGTTGAACAAATGATTTATTGCGCAGATAATAAAAAGTTAAATATATCACAAAAAGATATTAACCTTAAAGGCTGGTCAGTTGAGTCTCGTATTTATGCCGAAGATCCAACTAAAGATTTTTTACCTTCAATTGGTAGAGTGACTGAATACATAGAGCCATCAAAAATCGAGGATAAAGATCAAATTATTAGAAATGATACAGGAATAAATCCTGGATCTGAAGTTTCTTTATTTTATGATCCTATGATATCAAAGTTAGCGGTTCATAGTAAGGATAGAGCAACTGCAATAGACTTGATGATCAAGTCACTACAAAATTACTACTTATCAGGAGTTGAAAATAATATTGAATTTCTGATTTCAATTTTAGATGACAAAAAATTTAGAAACGGCAAAATAAGTACAAATTTTATCAAAGAAAAATTCCCTAAGGGTTACTATTCTAATCATAATTTAAGTGAATTTAAGAAACACGGAATTGCAATTTTTGCCCAGGTTTTATTTATATTCCAATTACAAAGCAAGATACTAACTTCAAATGATTTTGTAATAAAGGTAGAAGAAGATTTTCTTAACCTCAAAGTTACAGAATCTAAGTTTGAAAAAGAAAGATTTTATGGAACCTTTAAAATAGAAAAAAAAGAGTATGAGATTGAAACATCTATAAAGCTAAACGAGAGGTTATGTCAGGTAAGTATAAATCAGCAAATAGAGTATTTTAAATTAAATAAACTTGTAAACCTTAACTCTTCGGATGTCAGTTACTATGATTGTAGATGTCAGACCATAGTTGTAAGTAAGCAACATGAAACTTACATAAGGCTTATGCCAAAAATAAAATTAGAAGATTTATCAAAAAAATTAATTTCTCCAATGCCTGGTCTAATCAAGTCAATAGACGTATCTGAAGGACAAAAAGTCAAAAGTGGAGATCAATTGCTAATCATTGAAGCCATGAAGATGGAAAATATTTTAAAAAGTGAAAAAGACTGCGTAATTGATAAAGTTCTAATAAAGCCAGGTGATAGCGTGGGCGCTGATGAGGAGCTTATTCTATTTTCTAAATAGCCAAAGTTTTTAATTTGCTCTGAAAAATATCTCTATCCATGTAGCCTTGTCTAAAGTAGCGACGATTTTTAGTATCTCTATATGCACCCCTTCCATGCAATACACGATAATTATCTAAAATTAACATGTCACCTGGTCGTTGTTTAATGCGAATATTATTTTTTTTATCCTTAATTAAATCCCATAACTTTCTTCTTGCATTAATATAATTGTCTATTTTTTTATTTTTATCGAATGGAATTAATTCAGTTCTATTGTTGTACCTTACTTGTATTACATTATTCATATCATCTAACTCGATCAGCTTACATTTATTTTCTAACCAGGCATTTTCATCTTTATATCTAAAAAAGGTATTGAAAGTTGTAAGCGTATTAAAGAATTGTTTATGTCTATCTCGCAAAATTTTTGCAACATTAAAACCGTCAACTATTGTATTTTCTCCACCTATTGAAGCGTTTTCTATGCAATGTAAAAAAATATAACCTTGTGTAGGGAAGCGATATGGATTGTCAGTATGGTTCTCGAGTGCTCTTGTTGTCATAGTTAAGTCATAGGCTTTTTTTATGTTTTTTACATCAGCAATACCACCCCAATTTGTTTTTTTAACCGGCCCAATAAGTTTCATAAGTTCATTTAAACCATTCTTAGTTTTTGGAATATTTCTGACTAAACAAAAACCAAATGTTTCAACAGATAATAAAATGTCAGATAACATTTTTTCATTTATTAGCAGAAAGTTATATTTTGGAATTTTAATACTTTCTTTATTCCATAAACATTTTTTGGACTTGAATTCTTCAAATTCTAGTTGATTGTAGAGATAGTCAAATTGATACGAATGTTTTGAATTATCTGAAAATTGAATTTGTAAAACATTTTTGTTTATTTTGGCTGATTTAACGTATAAATGTTCATCTATCTCCGCCGCTTCTATTAATAGTTGATTAGTATAATTATCTCTTATCTCGCTGTTCGTACTATGCTCATAAAGCCATTGAGCATTTACCTCATAGTTCTTATTTTTATTTTTGAGATTGATAGTTTTTTTATTATTTTTTACAGAAGTAAAGTTCATTTTAATTAAAATATTTAACTAGAGTTTTTTCAATTGTTTTATCAATTTCCTTACTCTTTATATTATAACCTAAATCTGAAAAACTAGTGACAAATTTGCTACTCATTCCGCATGGCTTGATACCTTTGTAGTGACTTAAATCTGGATTTATATTTATTGAAAAACCATGGTATGTAACCCATTTTTTTACCTTTAGACCGATACTAGCAATTTTATAGAGTTGACCATTATCCTTTTTAACGAATACTCCATGATGATCAGGTATTGCTTCTGCAACAATATGAAAATTACTTAAAATTTCTATGATCAATTTTTCAAGTTGGTTTACAAAAAACTTAATGTCTTTTTTTCTATTATTTAAATTGATCATAAGGTAGACAACTCTTTGTCCAGGGCCATGATAAGTATATTTTCCTCCCCGATTAGTCTTAATTACAGGTATTTTATTATTATTAAGAAGGTCACTTTTATGATCAGTAGATCCTGATGTATATATAGCTGGATGACTTAAGAGCCAAACTAGTTCGTCATTCTGGTTTTTAATTATTTCATTCACTCTATTTTCCATATATTTAAGACTTTTTAAGTAGTCTTGAGCTGAATTATCGATCTTAATTTCCATGTTTTTCTGGATAATAACCTAAATTGATGTACATGTTTTTATTATGAATAATATTGTAAATGAACCTCCTCAAAATGAGAATATTACATTTAATAATCAATTAATTAATGATGTAATAAATTTTTGCAATAACAAAGAAAAAGATAAACTAACCAATATTATTTCTCCTCTTCATCCAGCAGATTTGGCTGATCTCTTTACTTTTCTTAGTAAAGAGCAACGATCTTACATTCTTAATAATCTTAGTGAAGACCGCTATACAGATGTTCTTGCTGAGCTAGATGACACTATTATTGATGAAACAGTTCAAGAATTAGAGGATACTAAAGTAGTTCGCTCCATTAGTGAGATGGAGACAGATGATGCAATTAACCTGATAGAGTCTTTGGAGCCAGCAGCTCAAAAGAAAATTTTAGACCAAGTAAACCCCTCAGAGAGAGAAATTTTACAAGAAAGTCTTAATTACCCTGAAGATACTGCTGGAAGAAGAATGCAAAAAGAATTTGTTTCAATGCCAGGCTTTTGGACAGTAGGGCAGGCCATTGATCATTTAAGAGAACAAATTGACTTACCCGATGAATTCTATGAACTTTTTATTGTAGACCCGAGCAATAAACCGTTGGGAAGCGCTTCAGTTTCTAAAGTTCTGAAGTCACGTAGAGATACAAAATTAAATGAAATTTTAGAAGAAAACCCAAAATTTGTTAAAGCATCTATGGATCAAGAAGAAGTAGCACTTTTCTTTGAGCAATACTCTTTGGTGTCAGCTGGAGTTGTCGATGACCAAAATAGATTAATTGGAAGAATTACGGCAGATGATATTGTATGGGTTGTTCAAGAAGAAGCAGAGGAAGATATTTTGAGGTTGGGTGGTATTTCAGAAAGTGAGATGAACCAATCCATTGGAAAATCAACGAGGCGACGATTTATATGGTTATTTCTAAATTTATTAACCGCAATTCTTGCATCTTATGTAATAAGTTTGTTTGATGCCAGTATTGAGAAAATGGTAGCATTGGCGATTTTAATGCCAATTGTTGCATCAATGGGTGGTAATGCAGGAACACAAACGTTAACACTAACCGTGAGAGCTATCGCAACTAAAGAATTAGTAGATAACAATAGAAGAAAAGTATTTTTCAAAGAAATTGCGATATCAATATTAAATGGAATTTTATTTGCGATTATAACAGGGTTTGCTGCTTGGATTTGGTTTACTGATATTAGTTTATCTATAATTGTTGGAGCAGCAATGGTAATAAATATTTTATCTGCAGGTTTGTTTGGTTTCCTAATTCCATATATTTTTAATAAAGTTAAAATTGATCCCGCTTTGGCATCAAGCGTGTTTGTAACAACAATAACTGATGTATTTGGATTTTTATCTTTTCTAGGGCTTGCTTCAATTTATTTATTTTAGATTTTTATATTGTCAATTAATCGAGTATTTCCTATTTTAGCCGCAATAAATATTCTTGATTTATCACTTATTTTTTTTCGAACAGAGAGATCATCATTTAATACAGTCAGATAATCAATTTTATCAACACCATAATCTATCAGGATTTTTTTTGTGTGATTAAGTATTTTATTAATCTTTAACTTGGTTCTAATCAATGGAGGTAATTTTTTAAGTAATTTGTTGATTTTAATAGCAATTTTAAATTCCTGACCACTTAAGTAGCTATTTCTTGATGAAAGTGGAAGCCCATTTCTATCCCTAACAGTTTTAACACATATTATCCTTGTATTTAATTTTAATGACTCAGTCATTTTTTTAATTACTAAATACTGTTGATAATCTTTTTCACCAAAAAATGCTGCGTCTGGCTGCACTATATCAAAAAGTTTAAGTACAATATTTTTTACGCCTGGAAAGTAATTTGGCCTTGATTTACCACATAGTCGTTTCTCAATTGCAAATTGTGGACAATTATGTTTTGTTTTATGGGAGAGAATTTGTTTTTGTATTGGAGTAAAGACAATATCAGTACCGTATTTTTTTAAAACCTTAAGATCATTTTTGAGCGTCCTTGGGTAATCTTTATAATCTTCTTTTGGTCCAAATTGTGTAGGGTTAACAAAGATACTAACCACAACAATTGATTTTAGTTTTTTTGACTTCTTTACTAATTTTAAATGTCCTGCATGCAGAGCTCCCATTGTTGGCGTTAAGTGAATTTTAAAACCATCGCTTCTATATCGATTTAGGATTTTATCGAGATATTTTATACTCTTGACTAATTTCATTATGTATATCTTCAAAAATAATATTATCTGCAAACTTCTTTGACAAATTATACTTTTCCATATTATTAATTGTCCAAGTTAATAGTGGAATATTTTTCTTCCTTATACTTTGAATATTTCTGATACTTATTTTTTCTACATCAACCGCTAAAAAATTAATGCCGAGATGAGAAATCTCTTTAAAATCGATGTTATCATTACTAGTTATTAGGCCTGTTTTATAAAATGGAGCATTGATTTTAAACCATTCACACATTTTATAATCAAATGACTGTAAAGCAATTTCCCCATTGTAAGCTCGAATTATTTCGATTAATCTCTCTTCAATTTCGGGATTAAAACCAGATTTTATTTCAATTAATAAAGGTGTTTGGCCATCTACTAAATGAAGCATCTCATCAAGTAATGGTATTTTACAATCTGTGCCTAAAAGCTTTAGTTTTCTTATTTCGTTTGTACTTAGATCATTAATATTAGAATTTATTCCACACATCCTTTTTAAATCGTAATCATGAAATACTATAATTTCTTTATCCTTAGATAAGACAATATCACATTCTATTGCAAGGTTGTGTTTCATTGCATTTTCAAATGCTTCCAAAGAATTTTCAATGATTGATTTTTTATCATGAAGCCCTCTATGGGCAATCGGACGATCAAGAAAAGGACTCATTATTTCAGAATTTCAAATATTGATGCTACTTCAACACTAGCATTTTTTGGAAGAGAGTTTGCTCCCACAGCAATTCTTGAATGCTTTCCTTTCTCTCCCATAATATCACAAACAACGTCTGACGCACCATTGATGACTAGAGGGTGGTCAGAAAATGAATGATCAGCATTTACGTAACCAGCAACATGAATACAATTAAAATCACTAAGTTCACATGAAGGGTTTAGTTGATCTAATATAGACAAAGTATTGAGCATACATATGCGTGATCCATATGATGCCTCCTTAATGTCAGTTTCTGATGGAACTTTACCAGTTATAATTTTTTCATCTTTTATAGGAAGTTGCCCAGATACATAAACTAAGTTACCTATTTTTTTAAAAGGCAAATAATTCCCAAGAGTTACAAGCTTAAATTGCTTATAATCTTGTTCTACTTCGAGTATTTTATCCGCTAATTTCATTAATAAGAAAATTATATATATCTTTCCAACTATATGCACGAAAATCCGCCTCTTTCGGTGAAACTGCAAGTTTAGATAATCGTTCATCAGATATGTAATGAATAGTTTTAGATCTTGATACTTCTTCTTTTACGGAGGATATGTGGGGAGCTAAATCATCTATAAAAAAAACTTTTTCTTTAAAGTCTCTAATTAATTCTTTAATTACCAACCCTTTTGGTCCATTTCCGGCAATTATTTGAAGATTAAGACCATTCTTTTGAAAACAATGCTTTCTATCATCCAAATATTTGAATGGAATATTAGTCAGCACTAAAATTTGAAAATTAGAGTCCAAAAGTTTATTAATAAAGTGTATTGATCCTTCAACAAAAGTTATATCTTTTGATTCTGTTCGAAAAAAATCGTCCAAATATTCAAGTATAACTTCATTAGATACAACTTCATCAGTTCCTTTTTGTTTTATATTTCCAAAAAGAGCGTATGAAGTTAGGTCGTACCAAAATCCTTTTTTTTCTAAATAAATTTCAAAGCATTTTACGAAATTTAATAAGACTTCATCAGCATCAGTTATAAGCAGTGGTTTATCCTTTAAAAGGGTAGCTTTGTTTATTTGGTTTTGAAGGCCGTCAGATAGCTTATGTGACACTAATTACTTAACTTCTATCAATGTAAGTTTTGTTTGAGTATATTGGCCAAGAGCTTCCAGCGATTTATCTCTTCCAGAACCTGACTGCTTGTATCCACCGTGAGGTAAAGACATATCTCCATCGCTCAAACTATTTATGAGAACTTTCCCACTTTTAATTCTTTTTGCAAGCTTATGTACTTTATTTAAATCATTAGACCATATCATTGCATTAAGTCCATAATGAGTATCATTTGCTATTTGAAGAGCTTCATCTTCATTTTCAAAATCTATGGCACATAATACTGGTCCAAAAATTTCCTCTTTAGCAACAGTCATTGAATTTTGAACATCTTTAAAGACCGTAGGACTGACATAGTAGCCACCTGAGTCTTGAAGCACCTGATCACCACCTGTTATAACATTCGCACCTTCAGATTTGCCTTTATCTATATAATTCATGATTCTTTCAGTTTGGGTTTTATCGACTATCGAGCCCATTAAAGTGTTTGGATCAAACGGATTACCTGGCATCCAAGGTTGAGAGTAGCTTACGACCTTTTCTAAAAATTCGTCTTTTATCGATTTTTGAAGTAGCAATCTTGAGGGCGCATCACATACCTGACCACTGTTTCCAAACATGCCATCAGCTGCCATTTTTGCAGCATGGTCTAAGTCAGGTGCATCTGCAAATATTATGTTTGGAGACTTTCCTCCACACTCCAGTGAAACCCTCTTCATGTTGGATTCACCTGCGTAAGATAAAAAATATCTGCCAACTTCAGTAGATCCAGTAAATCCAAGTTTATCAACATCCATGTGAGTTCCTAATGCTTTTCCTGCAGTAGGACCATAACCTGGTACTACATTGAAGACTCCTTCTGGAATACCAGCCTCCATTGCTAGTTCGGCAACTCTTAATGCAGATAAAGGTGATTGTTCTGCGGGCTTTAAAATAAAACTATTTCCAGTTGCTAACGCAGGTGCAAATTTCCAACAAGCCATTAACAAAGGAAAATTCCAAGGAGTTACTGCTCCAACTACACCCAGAGGTTCTTTTGTGATAGTGGCAATCAAATTATCACTTGTTGGAGCTACATCATCATAAAGTTTATCAATTACCTCAGCATACCATTTTGTGCAATTAATACATGCTGCTATATCGCCTGTCGCTCTAGTTATAGGTTTACCCATGTTTAAAGTTTCTAGCAAGCCAAGCTCTAGAATATTTTTTTTCATTAAGTCAGCGAAATTAAATAGAATTTTTTTTCTTTTTGAAGGAGCCATTCTAGACCATGACCCTTTTTCAAATACATCGCGCGCAGCTTTGACAGCTATGTTTATATCTTCAACGTCACATTCTGAAACGCTAGTTATTATTGATCCATCAACAGGACTAATGCTCTCAAACGTTTTGCCAGTTAGTGAATTTATGTAGTTTCCATTAATAAAAGCCTGGTTTTTAAAATCCAGAGACGATTTCTTTTCCATCACATCATTTAGAGCGAGAGCCATAGTTAACCTTTCAATTTGTTAATAATTTAATTTTTGTAAAGATTATAAAGATACAGGTTTTTTTATTTTTTAGAAGATTTTTTCTTTTTCTTACCTGTTTTTTCTAGTTTTTTTTCAATCAAATCAATAGCTTCTTCTATTAGAATTTCCTCTGGGTCAATATTATCGGGAATTGTGGCATTTGTACTTTTATATTTAACATAAGGCCCAAACTTCCCTTTCATCACTTTGATTGGTTTTTTATCATCGGGGTGCTCTCCTAAAGTTTTGATTTCAGACGAACTTTTAAGTCTACCAGGTTTTGCATTAGCAAGCAGAGAAACTGCTCTGTTAATACCAATATCAAAAATTTCAGAATTATCTTCAAGGCTAGCATTTTTATCACCACAATTAATGTAACCACCATAGCGGCCATAATTCACAGTAATAATTTCACCTGTTTCAGGATGACTACCTATCTCTCTTGGCAAACTTAATAAATACTGAGCTTTCTCTAAATCAATTGAAGAGGGGGAAATTCCTTTGGGTACTGAGGCTCTCTTTGGTTTTTCTTTTTCAACTACGTCACCTAGCTGAACGTATGGCCCAAATCTTCCATTCAATAATTTAATATCCTGTTCTGACTCAGCATCTCTTCCAAGAATTGTATCTTCAAAAGCTTCTTTAATTTTTTTATGAGAGATAGGTCTAGTAAACTTACAATCGGGATAGTTGGAACAGCCTACGAACGCTCCAAATCGACTTACTTTAAGACTTAGTTCACCTTCACAGTTTTCAGAAGGACAACTTCTTGATATTGCCTTTTCTCCGTTACTTTCTTCTTTTTGCTCAAATATATGTGATTTAAGAATTTCATTTAAATTATCTAATATATTAGTAATTCTCAAATCAGTAACATTACCTACATTTGAAGAAAAATTTTTCCAAAAATTTTCTAAGAATTCAGTCCATTTTATTTTTCCAGAAGTAATTTCATCAAGTGATTCTTCCATTCCAGCAGTAAACTCATAATCAATGTACTTTGAGAAAAATCCCTTAAGAAAGGCTGTTATCAATATTGCTCTATCAACAGGTACAAACCTATTTTTATCAAGCTCAACATAATTTCTTGTTTTTAGAACAGATATTATACTTGCGTAAGTTGAGGGTCTTCCTATACCCAATTCTTCTAATTTTTTTACTAAACTTGCCTCAGAGTATCTAGGGGGTGGAAGAGTAAAATGCTGTGTTTCTGTTGGTGAAACTGACTCTATCTTCATTCCTTTAGAAATAGCAGGCAATGTAACCTCATCTTCATCTTCCTCGTTTTCATCTTTTTTAATTTGTTCATCACTTTTTACTTTAAACTCACTATAAATATTCAAAAACCCATCAAATTTTACCACAGAACCGTTTGCTCTCAGTTTTAATTCATTCTTTTCAGAGCTGATATCAATAGCTGTTCTCTCAAATACAGCAGAACTCATTTGACTTGCAAGTGCCCTTTTCCATATCAACGTGTATAATTTTAAGCTATCTGTATCTAAATATTTTGAAACCTGATCAGGTGTTAATTCAATATCAGTAGGTCGAATTCCCTCGTGAGCTTCTTGAGCGTTTTTAGCTTTTTTTGATTTGTAAGTTCTTACTTCATTAGGGCAATACCCATCCTCAAAATTTTTTTTCAAATAGTTTCTATACGTTTCAATGGCTTCTTTAGATATATCAGTACTATCAGTACGCATGTAAGTTATTAAACCAACTGTTTCACCATTAATTTCAATACCTTGAAATAATTTTTGTGCAATTTGCATTGTTCGAGAGGCGCCAAAACCATAAATACTTGATGCGGTTTGTTGAAGTGTTGAGGTAGAAAAAGGTGGTTCCGGATTCCTCGATGCTGGTTTTTTTGTAATATCTATTATTTCAAATTTATTATCCGAGAATAAATTTACAATTTTTTTCGCATCATCTTCAGACTTAAAGCTAAATTTTTCTACTTTTTTGCCTTCTACAGAAAGTAAAGTTGCTTCTATATTAAAACCATCCTCAAATTTTACATTGCCTTTAATTTTCCAATACTCTTCAGGTTCGAAAGACTCAATGGCAAGTTCACGTTCACATATCAATCTTAAGGCAACTGATTGAACTCTTCCTGCTGATTTAGCTCCCGGTAACTTTCTCCATAATACTGGAGATAAATTAAAGCCAAATAGATAATCCAGTGCTCTTCGAGCTAAATAGGCGTCTACAAGATCAGTGTCAATATCTCTTGGATTGGCAATTCCATTTTTTACTGCATTTTTTGTGATCTCACTAAAGACCACTCTCTTGACAGTTTTATCTTTTAATAATTTTTTCTTATTTAATAGCTCAACGATATGCCATGCAATTGCTTCACCTTCTCTATCCGGGTCAGTTGCAAGATAAAGAGTAGATGCATCAGCGCTGGCATCATAAATTTCTTTCATATGTTTCTTTGAAGTTGAAGAAACTTCCCATTCAAAAGCAAAATTATTTTCTGGATCTACCGAGCCATTTTTAGATGGCAAATCACGAACATGACCAAAGCTTGCAAGTACATTGAACTCACTTCCTAAGTATTTATTTATTGTTTTAGCCTTAGCTGGGCTTTCTACTATTACTAAATTCATATCCTTATAAACGCGCTCTTTAATATATTTTTGTGAGCTTTGTCAAATTTTCACATAAAATATTTTATAATTGGCAGAATATAAGGCTTAATACAATTTCTTTTCTTCACGCTTTAATAAGCGATTTATATTTTCATGATGAGAAAAGATCATAATTAGATTTAAAATTAAACACATAAAAGAAACATTGAAATCAAAATAAAATAATGAAATTAACGAAATTAAATTTGCGGAAAGTAAACTTGCTAGTGACGAATATCTATAAATTACAAATATTATAATCCAACTTACTCCAAGAACTAAAAATAAATAAAAGTTAACTGCAAATATAATTCCCATAAAAGAAGCATATCCTTTACCTCCTTTTAAATCATCAAGCCATATAGGAAATATATGACCAAATAGAATAAAAGTTCCAGATATAAAAATTAAATTATCATTGATTGCCAGAGTAAGGGTTATTGGTATTAACGCTTTAAAAAAATCAACTAATAATGTAATTCCTGCAGCTGAAAAGTTTCCTGTTCTTAATACGTTCGTAGCCCCAATATTTCCTGAGCCAATACTTTTAAGCTCCCCTAAATTGAATAAACTTGATACCAAAATACCAGTTGGGATTGATCCTAGAAGGTAGGAAAAGTAAATTATTAAAATTATTTCGAATATCATTTTACCATAATTGACAAACAAGCCATCCGAACAGCTACTCCATTTTCAACCTGTTCAGTTATCACTGATTTGTTTACATCATCAGCTAGTTCATTCTCTATTTCTACACCTCGATTTATTGGACCAGGGTGAAGCACTAGTACTTCAGGCTTTGCTAATTTTAACTTTTCATAAGTAAGTCCAAAACTTCTAAAATAATCGTCTGCTGATGGAAGATTTAAATCTTTTATTCTTTCATTTTGGATTCTAAGCAT
The DNA here is from genome assembly GCA_902590345.1 of uncultured Pelagibacteraceae bacterium. Taxonomy (GTDB): domain Bacteria; phylum Pseudomonadota; class Alphaproteobacteria; order Pelagibacterales; family AG-422-B15; genus CACNXQ01. Next base: position 22,242 of record CACIWK010000010.1, read on the forward strand.
CATCACTATATCAGCATCTTTAATGCCTTCTTCTAAATTTGTGAACGTTTCAACATCATATTTATCTAAATCTTTTGGTTTAAAATAATCAGGAAATACGAATCTAACTTTTGATTTCATTTTATTTAGAAGATAGTAGTTTGACCTTGCTACTCGACTATGTTCAAGATCACCACATATTGAAACTGTGATATCATTAAGCTTTCGATTGTGATTAATGATTGTATAAGCATCAAGCAATGCTTGTGTGGGGTGTTCATTAACACCTTCTCCAGCATTTATAACAGGACATTCTAATATTTTAGCAATTTCTTTTGAGGCATCATTTTCTCCATGTCTGATAATTACAAGATCAGGGTTCATTGCTCCTAAAGTTTGAGCGGTATCAAATAAACTTTCACCTTTTCTTAATGAAGATCCTTCAATATTCATATTAATTACATCAGCGCCTAATCTTTTAGCAGCTATTTCAAATGAGATTAGTGTTCTTGTAGAGGGTTCAAAAAAAAGATTTATAATTGTCCTACCTTTTAAGATCGGTATTTTTTTATCCTTTTCCTTATTGTGCTCTTTGAAAATTTTACTGAGTTCTAAAATATTATTTATATCCTCAATGCTGAGATTTTTTATGCCATGCAAATGGGTTTGAGAGATTTTAGGTATTTTAATGTTTTCAAGCATTAATTCATTCTTTTAATATAATTTAAAGCACCTTCCAAGATAAATGCTGACGCGAGACTATCAATTTCTTTTTTTTCATTATGAACTTTTTTTCTGCTTTTAGAATTATCTTTATATAACCTGTCCACAGCCACAGTAGAAAGTCTTTCATCCCAAAAAGAATAGGGAATATTCAAAGACAAATTTATAGCTCTTGATTTATCACGGATTGATTGAGCACTTTTTCCCTCACTTCCATCCATATTTAATGGCAGTCCAATGATGAGGGCTTTAACGTCGTGAAGTTTAACTAGCTCATTTAATTCTTTCAGAAAGTATTTCATATTTGAATATTTAATAGTTCTTAATGGTAGAGCCCCCGTCATATCCGATGTAGAAATTGCAACTCCAATTCTTTTACTGCCAATATCTAATCCTAGAATTTTATGATTACTTTCCACTAATGACTTAAATTCTGCAATATCTACTTCTTTTTTTGTTTCATTAGTCATTTTTTGACTGTATATCATACATTAATTTAGGTTAGTACCTCATATAAATATGGAATTTGATAAGAAAAGTCTTTTAAAGCTTGGAAAGTTAGCAAGAATTTCAATCAGTGACGATAAACTCAATAATCTTAGTAAGGACCTTAATTCAATCTTAGAATTTGTTGATCAGTTAAAAGAAATTAAAACTGATCAAGTTGATCCGATATCTAATTCCCTTAATCAAAAATTAGAAGTTAGAGATGATAAAGTGGATACTAAGAATAGTGCTGAAGATATATTAGAAAATGCACCTGAAAAAGAAATGGACTTTTTTGTTGTTCCAAAAGTGATCGAATAATGAAAGATAGTTATACATTAAAATCGCTGGCAGCTCTTTTGGAAAATAATAAAATATCATCGAAAGAGTTAACTTCAGAGTATTTAAAAAATATTGAAAATGGTAAAGAGTTAAATTGCTATAATACTATATCACAAGAGAAAGCTCTTGTTGATGCTGAAAAGTCTGACGAAAGAAGAAAAAGTCAAAATCTCAGAAGTAAGTACGACGGAATTCCAATTGGAATAAAAGATTTATTTTGTACGAAGGGTGTGACTACTACTGCATCAAGTAAAATTTTATCAAACTTTGTTCCAAATTATGAGTCTACAGTAACTCAAAATTGTGATAATGCAGGCTTGATTAGTTTAGGCAAATTAAATTGTGATGAATTTGCAATGGGTTCAACTAACAAAACTAGTTTTTTTGGTTCGGTTAAGAATCCATGGAAATCTGTAAATTCTGATAATGATCTTGTTCCAGGAGGATCATCTGGAGGGTCAGCAGCAGCAGTTTCTGGTGATCTTTGTGTAGCCTCTCTTGGAACGGATACTGGAGGCTCAATTAGACAACCAGCTTCTTTTACAGGTACTGTTGGTTTGAAACCTTCATATGGAAGAGTATCCAGATGGGGAATAGTTGCATTTGCATCTTCATTAGATCAAGCGGGACCAATTACAAAAACTGTTGAAGACGCCGCAATCTTATTAGACATTATATCGGGTCATGATGAAAAGGACTCAACTTCTTCGGTTAATCCAAAAGAAAATTATTATGAAAATTTAAATTCAGACATAAAAGGGATGAAGATTGGAATACCAAAGGAATTTAGAAGTGACAAGCTTCCAGCTAGTACTCAAAAAAGCTGGGATGAGTGCGCAAATTTACTAAAAACTAATGGAGCAGAAATAGTAGATATTAGTTTACCTCATACAATGAACGCTTTGCCCGCTTACTATATTATCGCACCTGCAGAAGCTTCATCAAATTTAGCTCGCTATGATGGAGTAAGATATGGACTAAGAGTCAAAGGAAATGACCTCATTGATATGTATGAAAAAACGAGATCAGAGGGATTTGGTGATGAAGTAAAGAGAAGAATATTAATTGGCACATATGTGCTATCATCTGGATATTATGATGCTTATTATATCAAGGCACAAAAAATTAGATCATTAATAAAAAGTGACTACGTTGAAGCCTTTAAAAAAGTTGATGCGATTCTCACTCCTTCAACACCTTCAACGGCTTTTGAAATTGCAAATGAGCCTTCTGATCCAGTACAAAACTATCTAAATGACATTTTTACTGTTCCTGTAAATCTAGCGGGTTTACCAGGTATATCTATTCCATATGCAAATGATGAGAATAATTTACCAATTGGCTTACAACTGATAACAAATTCATTTGAAGAACAAAAATTACTCAATGTTGCTAAAAATATTGAGGAAACTATAAATTATTCAGAAACTCCAGAAAAATGGTGGCTCAAATGATAGAGGGTTGGAATTTAGTTATTGGAATAGAGATTCATGCTCAAGTTAATTCAAAATCTAAATTATTTTCATCATCACCAACCGATTTTGGATCTAAACCCAATAGTCAAGTAAGTTTAATTGATGCAGCAATGCCAGGCATGCTGCCTGTAATTAATAAATTTTGTATTGAGCAAGCTGTTAAGTCAGGGATTGGATTAAATGCAAAAATAAATAAAAAATCTATTTTTGATCGTAAGAATTATTTTTATCAAGACCTACCACAAGGCTACCAGATATCTCAGTATAAGGACCCAATAGTGGGAGAAGGATTTGTTGAAATAGAAACTGAAAACGGTCAAAAGAAAATAGGAGTTGAGAGACTTCATTTAGAACAAGATGCAGGTAAAAGTTTGCATGACCAGGATCCGAACTTCACTTTTGTTGACTTGAATCGTTCAGGAATTGCTTTAATGGAAATTGTATCTAAACCAGATATGAGCTCACCAGAGGAGGCTATTGAATATGTTCGAAAAGTTAGAAGTATTCTAAGATATCTTGGTACATGTGACGGAAATATGGAACAAGGATCTCTAAGAGCCGATGTAAATGTTTCCGTAAACAAGCCTGGAAATGAATTAGGTACAAGGTGCGAAATCAAAAATTTAAACTCATTTAAATTTATTCATGCAGCTATTGTTTATGAAGCAAAAAGACAAATAAAACTTATTGAGCAAGGAGAAAGTGTTAATCAAGAAACAAGATTATTTAATACGCAGTCTGGTGAAACGAGATCAATGAGGTCAAAAGAAGATGCTCATGATTATCGATATTTTCCTGATCCAGACCTTTTGCCACTCACTTTGGATGATGACTGGATTAAAGGTCTACAAGAATCAATACCGGAATTGCCAGATCAAATAAAAGAGAGATTAATTAAAGAATATTCTCTTAGTTCTTATGATGCAAATATTATTGTATCAGACAAAGCAACAAGTGAATATTTTGAAGACGTTGTAAAGAATAGGAATCCAAAACTTGTAACAACATGGGTTACAGGAGAATTATTTTCAATACTAAATAAAAAAAATCTGATTATTGAGGATAGTCCTATTACTTCAAAACAACTTGGTGAACTGGTTGATAACATTGAAAATGGTAAGATTTCAAACCGTCAAGCAAAGGAAGTGTTGGAGGAAATGTGTGAAAGTGGCAAAGGTGCTTTAGAGATTATTGATGAAAAAGGTGTATCCCAAATTAGTGATGAAAATGAAATAGAAAGCCTAGTTGATAATGTATTAAATTCAAATCCAGAAAACGTTAAAAAATATAAAAATGGAAAAGATAAACTTTTTGGTTTTTTTGTTGGTGAGGCTATGAAACTTTCTAAAGGTAAAGCTAATCCAAAAATAGTTAATGACCTCATCAAGAAAAAGTTATCACAATAAAGTAATTTCTTTTAATCAATATAAATTTGATATATTAACACAATGTGTGGAGAGATGGGTGAGTGGTTGAAACCGGCTCCCTGCTAAGGAGTTGTGCGGGCTTATACCCGTACCGAGGGTTCGAATCCCTCTCTCTCCGCCACACTAATTTTATTACGATTCTTTTTTCTTACTTGGTTTAATTAAGGTTTTTCCCCCAACATAAGCACGATTAAGATTATTCGATAAAGTGTACTCAATTGGTTTCAATCCATTCTCAATAAATTCATATACTTGAATATTTTCCATTACTCTTTGAACATAGTTTCTTGTTTCTTTGAAAGGTATCAACTCTATCCAATTTTCACTTGTAATATCATCTTTTCTTGGGTCCCCGTATTTTTTTATCCATCTTGAAACTCGTGACTCACCCGCATTATAAGCTGCAAGAGACAAAATGTATGAGCCATTGTAGTTTGAGAGTAATTTATCTAAATAAGCACTTCCTAAAATCACATTATACTTTGGATCTTCAGTTAGTTTGCTCTTTGTATATTCAAGCTTTAAACCCTTTGAGACCCTTTTTGCAGTATACGGCATAAGTTGCATTAATCCTTTAGCTCCTGCATAACTTCCAGCTTTAGGATCAAACTGACTCTCTTGTCTTGTTACAGAATGTATTAGACTTTGTTCTGGAAAAATAATTTTTCCAAATTCAGGTCTTTCAATTTGAGGAAAGCTTAGAGGGTCAAGAACTGTGTGATTATAATATAAAATTTTGCCTGCTTGAACTGCAAAATCATGTCTGCCTATGTCATTTGCAGTTTTGACAGAATTTACAGAAGTACTAAGATTGTTTCGATCAGCAAGATCCCAAATAAATTTTTTAACCAATTTAGGTCTATCAAATTCATTTAATAAAGAGATTGATAAATAAACTGGTCGATTTTCTTTATAATCAGTGTTGTTAGCATCGGAATACTCTACAAGAAAAGGATTAAATAATTTCTTTTCTGATAATTTGCTCGCCGCGAGCTGACCATAAAAGGTAAGACTGTACAAAGAAGACTTTTCATACCAGCGTTGTGACCTTGCAGAACTACCAACTTCCTCTAATGCATTTCCCATCCAATAGGCGGCTCTTGCTTTTGAGATTGGTCTTGATGAAACATTCCAAATTTCTTGAAAATGAAGATAGGCTGATTCTGGATTAGATAAAAAAGTAAGAGCTATCCAACCAGCTAACCACTCAGCCTCAGCAATATCTTTACTTTCACTCAAACCGTGATTTATTGCAAGTGCGTATGCAGTTTCATATTCATGACGGTCAATTAAACGCCTAATAAGAAAACTTTTTTTATCCCAAAATTTGTCTGGGCGAATTAACTCACTTGAATTTGATTTATTGATATCTAATAATAAGACTAGTGCACTATCATACTTTCTTTTTTTAATTCGCCAATTGATTCGATCATAAACAAGTCCAGGATCATTTTTCAATTCTTCTGGAACCAGCTTTATTAAATTATCTACACCACCCGCAAATGAAATTAATCCTATCCTGGCTTCAAATAGTTTTTGATAATCTTTATCAACATACTTTACCAATCTGGCTGCAGTCCTATATTTTCCATCCCACAGTAATTTATTTATTCTCCTCATATGATGATCTTTATTTAAAATACTTTTATAAGTTTTTATGATTTGAGATTGTTCTTTTCTAGTAAAGCTGCCACCGATATAGCCATCAATGATAAGTCTCTTTCCTTCTTCAGATTTACCACTATTTAGAAGTGCATTACCTAGATATATTCGTCCCCAGCCTGTTTCTGGAGGATTATCGTTAAAGTAATTTATTAAATCTTCATAATTATCCCTAAATGTAATTTTTGATTCAGCTTTGAGTTTTATTTTTTCTATTTCAGGCCAATTTGAATTTTTCTTAATATATGTTTTGTAATCAGAAAATGTTAAATTACCTGCACCATTATAATATTTAAGCCAGTTTAGAGTTTCTTTTGCTGTTTCATTTTTAATATTACTGATTATTCCAGTTACTCGATCCCATTTATATTCATCTGCTTTGTCGAGCGCTAACTCAAATAACTCATAGTCTTTATTGCTCAACAACTGAGAGAGTGCAGGCTGCACTGGTTTTTTTATTGGGATCGAGAACCCAGGTCCCGGCAATTCAATGTATAGACTTCTCTTTACAGGCGTTATTTCTCCAAAAGAAGATATTCCTGAAATAAAAAATAGACTTACTGCAAAAATGATTAATTTTTTCACGAAATAGTTATTTGTTTGATTTGCACAAGTATATTTATGATTAAGGTTTTTTTAAATAATTAAAAGTGCTATTGTAAACAATGTTTAAAGGGTCTCATACAGCATTAATTACGCCTTTTGATGGTAAATCTATTGATGAAAAATCATTTAGGTCTCTGATAGATTTTCAAATATCAGAAGGTATACATGGATTGGTTCCTGTAGGTACAACAGGCGAGTCACCAACTTTAAGCCATGAAGAACACAAGTTAGCAGTTGAGATATGTGTTGAAGAAACAGCAAAACGTGTACCAGTAATAGCAGGAACAGGGTCAAACAATACTGACGAAGCAATCGATCTCACAATACATGCTGAAAAAGCAGGTGCTGATGGAGCTTTAGTGGTTACACCATATTATAATAAACCTACACAACATGGTTTATACTCACACTTTGAGGCAATTAGTAGGGCAACTACACTTCCAATTATTATTTATAATATTCCTGGCAGATCAATTGTTGATATGAATACAAAAACAATGAGGGATTTGTTTAAAATTAAAAACATTGTTGGAGTAAAGGATGCTACTTCAGATATACCAAGAGTTTATGAAACAAAAACAACAATAGGAGAAGATTTTAACCAGTTAACAGGAGATGATGCAACTACGTTAGCTTTTATGATTTACGGTGGTCACGGATCTATCTCAGTGACGTCTAATATCGCCCCAAAATTATGTTCTGAATTTATGAAATATTGTTTAGATCAAAATTTTGCTCAAGCTTCTGAGATAAATGACAAACTGATGCCGTTGCATCATGCTTTATTTGTTGAGTCCAGTCCTGCCCCAGTAAAATATGCAGCTTCTAAGCTTGGTTTATGCAAAGATGACATAAGACTGCCGCTCACAAGTATATCAGATGAAACTAAGCAATTAGTTGATAAAGCTATGAAGCACGCATCATTAATTTAGCCTTGCAAATAGCAGTTCAA
>CACIWK010000011.1 GCA_902590345.1 uncultured Pelagibacteraceae bacterium
TTATTGAATAATTAAATATTAGATTTACTTGTTCGTAAATGTTAACTTTAAATTTATCATTATATTTTAGACACAAATATATTACTTTAAGAAGATCAATTTGGTGATTTTTATTATAATAGGTTAATATCGTAGAGTAATTATGATTAAAAAAATATTCTATTCATTACTTGCTATCATAAGCATCTTTGTGGTTTGGATTGTCATAGCTATGTTTCCAATTTTGACAGTGGAGAAACTTCCAAATAGTTTTCCGAATGTTTCTGATGTACCTGAGGATATTGATGGTTACCTTAAGCAAAAAGAGTCAGAAGTAAGTGATATATATCCTTACGCTGAAAAAACTGTTTTTTGGAATAATAGTAAAAAAAATAAGACAAAATATTCGATTGTATTTATTCACGGATTTACAACTACAGGCTATCAGTCAAAAGAATTTTTAAATAAATTATCTGCAGCACTTAATGCCAACCTTTTTATGACTCGACTTTCAGGTCACGGGGTTCCGTATGAAGGTACAAAGCAAATGCAAATTGATAAGATTATGTATGATGTTGCTGAAGCAATAATTATCGGTGAAAGAATTGGGGAAAATGTAATTTTGATTGGCCATTCGCTTGGAGGGGCACTTTCAATGCTTGCAGCTAATGATGAATTACTTTCAAAAAAAATTGATACCTTGGTTTTATTTGCTCCGGGAAATTCAGGAATTTCACCTTTCGCATTTATGAATACTTTAATTTCTAGTCTTGTAGATAGAACAGGAAGCTTATGTTGGCTTATAGATTGTAATCCAAGATCATTTATGGATTTACCAGAGGATGAAAAATGGGAAAATTATTTTGCTACTGATTTTGATACAAACGTTTTCTATCAGATAGCTCGAATACCATTTGCTACTGATAGCATTTCATATGATGCAATATCTACGTCCGCACTCGTCTTTTATGATGAAAATGACCGGTTAGTAAATGCGGGCAAACTCAAAAACAATTTTGAAAAATGGGCCGCAAAAAATAAAGTTGTATCAATTGAAACTTTAGAAACTGATCGTGGAAGACATATGTTTCCCTCGATTGCAAATCCTCATTTAGATCAATTGTTTCTTAATGAAATTAAAAATTGGTTGAGTGAGCAATGACAAAAATCAGTGATAATTTACTATTGCCATGTGGAGTTGAGATAAAAAATAGGTTTTTAAAATCTGCAATGACAGAAGGTCTTGCAAATAGTGATGCAATAGCAAACGAAAGGCACAACACTCTTTATAATAGATGGGCAAAAGGGGGGGTTGGCATCTCAGTAACAGGAAATGTTCAGGTTGATCATCGATATATTGAACGAGCTGGTAATGTTGTAATTGAGGGAAAACAGTCTAATGAAAGTTTAGCCGCGTTAGCCGACTGGTCCAAAGCTGGAACACAAAATAATACTCACCTATGGATGCAATTAAGTCATGCTGGCAGGCAGACGCCTTTTAGTATTAACAAAGAGAGCAGAGCACCCTCTGTCCAACCTTTACCTACCTTGGGAGGAGTTCTAAAGTTTGGAGTACCAAAAGAACTAAGTAAATCTGAAATCTTGAATATAATTGATCAATTTGTAAATGCCGCTGAGGTTGCAAAGCAAACAGGGTTCACCGGCGTTCAACTGCATTCAGCACACGGCTATCTTCTCTCAGAATTCTTATCACCAAATGTTAATCAACGAACTGATGAGTGGGGAGGTAGCATTGAAAATCGATCAAGATTACTAATTACAACAATTGAAGCGATCCGAGATAAAGTTGGACATAATTTTCCTATTTCAATTAAACTTAATTCAAGTGATTTTCAAAAAGGGGGATTTTCTCACGAAGAAAGTATTGAAGTTGCTAAAATATTAAATAATACATCATTAGATTTGCTTGAAATTTCTGGTGGAACCTATGAAAATTTTACTGCACTAGAAATTGATTCATTGAACCTTAAAAAAGCAAAAACAATTAAACCTCAGCGCAGTACAAAAGTAAGAGAAGCTTATTTCTTGAAATATGCTGAAGCAATTAAAGAAGTTATATCAATCCCATTAGCTGTAACAGGAGGATTTCGGTCTACAGAGGGCATGAACAATGCTCTTCAAAGTGGTGCTTGTGATGTAATCGGTTTGGGAAGACCACTTTGCTCTGAGCCCAATATTGTAAATGAATTAATAAGCGGTGAAAAAAGATCAGCAACTCTATATGAAAATATGTTGGAATTTGGTCCGTGGATTCTTGGCTTAAATAGCCCGATATCACTTATGCGATCTAATAATAAAGCTGCTCAAGTTTATTGGTGTTATCGACAAATATTAAAAATTGCTGACGGCAATGAAGTTGATACAAAGCTTGGACTTTTTAAAGCATTTCTTGATCACTTTAGAGACGACTCTGCTAATAGCAAAAAATATAAAGCCTTTTGGAAAGATTTAGATTGAAAAAAATTATTTTTATACTGTTACTTTTAAGTTCATCTTTTGTATTTGCAGATCAAAAAGATAGCCGGCTGAACAGTTTGTTTGATGAATTATTTTTAAGTAATGACAATATGCAAGCCAGCACTATCTTAGCTGACATCTGGGATATATGGTCTATTGCAGAAAATATTGAAGCCCAAGAAATATTTGACGAAGGCAACAATATGATGGATCGTGGAAGTTTAGAAGAAGCAATAACTTTATTTACGCAGGTAATCGATCTTAAACCTGATTTTGCAGAAGGTTGGAACAAAAGAGCTACTGTTCTCTTTTTAAAAGGTGATTTAGAGGCTTCAATTTCTGATATCAAAAAAACTCTTGAACTAGAGCCAAGACACTTTGGAGCACTTGATGGACTTGCGGAAATCTATTTAATTCAAGATGATCTTTTGGGAGCTGCAGCAACGTATAAAAGAATTCTAGAAATTATTCCAACAAGTAAAAAATCTCAAGACCGACTCAAATTAATTAACGAACTCATTGTTTAACGATGTGTGGACGTTTCGTTCTCTCTGACAAAAAAGTTATTAAAGATAAATTTAATGTTGAACTGGCACCCTCATATAACATAGCTCCTTCACAAGATGTATTAGTTATAAAACCAGATCCCGTTTTTATGAAATGGTCATATTCACCAAAATGGAAAGATGATATGAACTTGATTAATTGTCGTCACGAAACGTTATTAGAAAAACCTTCTTTTAAGGGATCGCTTAGATGTGTTTTTCTTGCAAACGGGTGGTATGAATGGCAAAGGCAAAATGTTTCTAAAACGCCATTTTTCCATTATATTGAAAATGAATTGCTGTATTTTGCTGGTATTTATAATTTGAATAGTGGATGTGCAGTTGTAACTTGCCAGTCAAGTGAAGCTGTTTCTCATGTACATCATAGACAGCCTTTGCTCTTAGACGAATCTCAAATAACTGAATGGATAGAAGGAAAGCATAAAATTGAGAGAAAAAAAGACGATCAAGTTCAAGTTTATGAAGTCTCAAAAAATGTTAATAGTCCTCGTAACAATAACCCTGAGTTGTTAGAAAAATCTTAATCTGTATAATTACAGAATGAGTAAATTTTATGCATTCATAGACAGCACTTTTATTGATTTAGGAAGGCAATTTAAATTAAGTTATCTACCGCCTTTGATGATATATGCTGCTGCTGGAGTTTCAGGTTTAACCGGAATCGTTGGAACTTTTTTTGTGAAAGATTATCTGAATCTTTCGGCTGCTTTTTTAGCAGGGCTTGGTTTTTGGGCAGGAATTCCATGGGCATTAAAGATGCCACTTGGTCATTTAGTTGACATAATCTGGGAAAGAAAAAATTATCTTGTTTATGTAGGCGCATCACTCATTGCTTTAAGTCTTGCTGTCATGTACGGCCTTATTATTCATACTGACTTCATGGTAAGGTACTTAAGTGTTGAAACTTGGTATGTTATTAGCGTTCTCTTAGCCCCAATAGGTTATGTGGTTCAAGACGTTGTTGCTGATGCAATGACGGTTGAAGCAGTTCCGAACATAGATCCTAAAGGAAACCAATACTCACCTGATATAATAAAAAATATGCATACCACTATGCAGACACTTGGTCGATTTGCTATTATTGGTGGTACAGTAATTGTTGCATTAATTAATGTTATTATTTTCAGTAGTGTTGAGGCTGAAACAGAACAAGAAAAAATAATTTTGTACGGGAATATTTATCGTTTCGCATTGATCATTCCGATCATATCAGTATTAGGGGTATTGCTTTCAATTTATTTAAAAAAGAAAAAAAACGATCAACTTTCAAAGTTAGGAATAGAACATCAAATCGAAATTAAAAAAACTAAGGTTGATTGGTGGATACTTGGAGGCTCTCTCGTTTTTGTAATTTTTACACTTAGCGTGGGAGGATTTAATCTTCCTTATGCACAAGAGATCGTGTTCTTTGGATCAGTAAGTATTATATTTTTTCTGATGGCTAAACTAATGCGTGAACTTCCTGAGTCGATGCGACTCACAATTTTAGGAACCGCAATTATCATATTTGTTTTCAGAGCAATGCCAGGCCCAGGCCCAGGACTTACCTGGTTTGAGATTGATAATTTAGGATTTGATGAGCAGTTCTTTTCTGTACTTTCTCTTCTTGCTTCCTGTTTGACTTTACTTGGCATCATTATTTTAAGGCCTTTTATGGTCAATAACTCAATTGCAAAAATTATAGTGATATTATCAATTGCTGGAGCAATATTATTTTTGCCAAGTGTTGGCATGTATTATGGATTTCATGAATGGACATCGTCATTAACAAATGATGTTGTGGATGCACGGTTTATTGCAATATTTAATACAGCTTTAGAGTCACCTTTAGGACAAGTTTCAATGATTCCACTTCTTGCGTGGATTGCAAGAAATGCTCCAGCTCATCTAAAGGCTACATTTTTTGCTGTATTTGCATCGTTTACCAATTTAGCTCTATCCGCAAGTGCGTTGCTTACAAAGTATCTCAATCAAATTTACGAAGTAACGAGGGAAGTCAAGGATAAGGTCACAAATGAGATACTCTCTATTGCTGATTATTCTGACCTTGGTGTTTTATTGATTGCTGTAACTCTGCTTACCCTTTTGGTACCAACAATTTCTGTTATAATCATTCAGAAAACCAGTCTAAAAACGGATGAATAATTAATGAAAAATGTATTACAGATTCTTGGCGTTTTTTTTGTAGGCGCCCTAATAGGTTTTATTTTATTAAGCTTTGGTCTGTCTGTAGATATTTCAATGATGACAGGTACGGTTGTAATTCTTGTGCTGGCTTACTTTGTTACCAAACAAAACAATAAGGAAAGAAAATAATGGTTCAAATTTCAAGCGATCAAATCAAAACTAGAGAAATAATAAATTGGAAGGGTTTGCATTTATTTCATTTTAGAACTTCGTCATGTTCACAAAAACTTAGGATCTATTTAAACTTAAAAAAAATTTCATGGACACCTCACAGCATTAATCTTGCTACAGGTAAAAACTATTCAGAATTCTTTCTAGGTATCAATCCTAAAGGCCTGGTTCCTGTTCTCGTGGATGACGGTCGTGTAGAAATTGAGAGTAATGATATTCTTATGTATCTCGAGAATAAATTCCCTGAAATCCAACTTATTCCTGATTCTGATACAACAGAAATTGATACTTTACTAAAAGAAGAAGATGATTTGCATGAGGATATAAGAAATATTGCTTATCGATACATGTTTGGTGGACTCGGCAAAAAAGACCCTAATAAATTAGATGCCTTTGAGAAATATAAATCATCTAATAGTGAGTTGGACTATCTAAAATTAAAAGAAGTAAAGTTTTATAAGTCATTTAGTGAAAATGGAATAACTGATGATGCGGTTAGAAACTCACTCAATAATTTTTGTAAATGTTATGATAAATACGAATCACTTTTAAATAAGCAAAAATACTTAATGGGCAGTGATCTTTCAATGCTCGACCTTGCCTGGTTTATTTATACATATAGGCTTTATGTCTCAGGATTTCCATTTAAAGACCGCTATCCAAAAATATCTGCATGGTTTCTTGAACTTTATTCTCGAAAAGAATTTTTTAAAGAGGTTAATGATCCGTTACCTCTAAAGCTAATTAGGCTTTACGCTAAGACATCAACATCTTTAAGCGGAAAGTCAATTAAAGCTCTGCTTTCAAAATAATGACTGCCCAAGACAGATCATCCATACTTGAGGGATACTATAAATCTCATTGGCCTGTTGAATGTGGTGGAAATCGACGCCAAAAGGCAACCAAAGGATCATTAAACGCCTGTGAAAAAAAAGCTGTTGTACAAAGCATACGAAATGAACGGTGGAATGTTATGACAATTTATCGCGATAATAATGAAATTTTTTTAGGCGGTACGATGCCAAGCTTTACCGGTCCAGAACCATTTGGATGGCTTCAAAAAATTGAACCTGAGTCTTTGGAAATATTAGGTGAAACACCAAAATTACCATGTGGTGATCACGTCTGGTGTGGCGCTATCGCAGCACATCAAAATGGCAATATCATCAAGGTTAATGGAAACTACATGCATACTATTTCAAAAGATTGCGAAGTGATTAAAGAAACAAAATTACCCATTAATCAGGCACATAACGGTTTACTAGTATTATCAGATGGAACAATCGTAACTAAAGATTTGCGTTTAGAAGGTCAAGGTTGTTCCACAATTACAAGATTAGATCAAAATCTAGAAGTTTTACATGAACCCATACAATTGCCTGAAGGATCTATGGGAAGAATTGCCTCAGACAAAACAGAAGATGGTGAGTTCATTTTTATTCCAGGTATCGAAAAAATATGGAAAATAAAAGCTCTACCTAACGATCTAGAAGTTACTTCAGAATGGTCACCTAATTATAGGAAATCAAATGATGATCAAGGATTATCATGGGATGGATGTATATCAGATGGATCACTCTGGCTGATGAATAATGGTGACATCGACTCATTAAGAGCGATTTATTCAACTCATCCAAATGGTAGATTTAAAACTGCACCAAAAGAATTAAGTTGGAGACGTCCTGCTCCTTGGTCATGTAAGCAAAGGCTTTATAGATTTGATTTAATGTCAGAACAATTTGAATATATCGAACCATTTGAACATCATGGAGGGGGTATTATTGCACCACCCGTAAATATTCCCGAATGTAATATCTGTGTATGCTGGGATAGTATTAATGGTGGCATAGCAGGTATTGATACATCAAATAACTCGTTAAAAACATCATGGAAGATTGATAGTCTTAGACCAACAATGCAACCAGTTGTGTTTCCTGAAAGCAAAGAGTTAGTAATTAATAGTTTCGAAAATAATGACGATCACTTAGTGGTAATAGACCTATCTAGCGGAGAAATACTCTCAAAGGTTGCACTCAATTCACCTCTCGCCAATGGCATGTTTTTAACGCCAGGCTTAAAGAATGATATTTTTTATTGCTCAACAAGAACATTTGCTCGCGTATCATGGAAATAAATTAGACTGAATATTTATCCTTTCAAAAAACAACTATTTTTGTAAAATTTTTGAATGTTTGAGAAAGTTCAAAAACTATTCAATGAAAATTCAGTAAAGAATTGTCATTTTATATATCTGAAAAAAAATGGTAACGAATTTGAGAGTAATTCTATTTCTTTAGGTAAATCTCATTGGAACAATAACCAGGATTTAAATGGTGACTATATATTTAGGTTGATGTCGATGAGTAAGCCGATTACAGCTTTGGCCGCAATGCAATTAGTAGAAAAAGGTAAGTTAAATTTAGACTCGCCTGTTGAAGAGGTTCTTCCAGAGATTAAAGAAATACCAGTACTAAACGCTGATAGTAAATTGGTTAAGCAATCTAAATCAATAACATTACGTCATCTAATGTCGCATACATCAGGTTTCGCTTATAATTCACTGATGATGATTACTTCTAAGAAAATAAAAGATTTATCAATTTCTATGAAAATATTATTATTTTTAAAAGGTATAATTACATACATTTACCCTTTTTCAAAAGGACCAAGACTCTTCGAAGCAGGAACAGATTTTAAATATGGAACTGGTCTTGGTTTTGTAGGTATGATGATTGAAAAAGTTACAGGTCAGTCGTTAGAAGAATATTGCAAAGAAAATATTTTTAATCCATTGGATATGAAAAATACATTTTTTACCATCCCTAGAGAAAAAAGAGATAAAATTGTACCTTTAGGCATTAGACAGGGAAAAAAATCTAAAGTGATAAGAAAAATGCCTTTCAAAGGTCAGCCTTATCTCAGGTTTTGGAGAAAATCTTATTATGGGGGAACTGAAATATTTAGTTCACCTAATGACTACGCAAATTTTGTGAAATGTTTAATGAACAAAGGCAGCTATAACAATAAGCAAATTATTTCTGAGTCAAGTTTTAATGAAATGATAAAGCCAGGAAAATTTGATCAAATGTTTGAGAGGGATGATAATTATAATTTCATAATGGGTGAAAATGGAAGATTAAAAAATAAAATGAATAGATATGGGTTAGGTTTAACAATTTCTTTCGATCCAAATGACTCAAGGCCTGTTGGATCTATTGCTCATGGAGGTGCTGCATGCACATTTTTTAGTTTTAATTTAGAAAAACAGAAGGGAGCCTTGATCTTTTCTAACTTCTATCCCTATAATGATAAAGAATGGCATGAAATGGTTGTTGCTTTTGAAAACGAAATTTATGTATAATCCAATGAATGAAAAAATAAAGGAGTAATAATATGGAATTTTGTAATGCTGTGAGGTTTAAAGTTAAAGAAGGTTGTGAAGAAGAATACCTAGAAATAAACAAAAGTTTTGAAAATTTACCAGGTCAGAAAATGAGTCGTCTCTTTAAAACAGGGGATCGTACATATTGTTTTATTGGTATTTGGGAATCCGAGGAGGCCATTGCTGCGCAAAGAGAAAATATGATAGGAAACTTGGATAAAGTTAGACACTTACTGGAGGAATTATCTCCTGAATTAGGTGTAACTGATCCTGTTTCAGGAACAGTTGTTCTTGATTATAGCTGATAAATCAGGTTAAAATCTTTCTATGCATTTAGATCTACTGGAGCTGTTATTTGGCATACCTTTGCACTTAACACTTTTATGTATTTCTAAATTTTATGCAAATAGGTCGTATGATGAAGCAGCAAGATATTTTAGTAAGGCGAGTAAAGTTTAAAAATTTACTTCCACCTGTAATTAAGCTAGTTATCAAAAGAAAATGTAATCTAAGTTTAATTGACTTAAACAAAACAATTAGATCATCTAAAACATATCATTAATAATATGAGCTTAACCGATGAAGGACATTACGGCCCCAAACAACTAAATATGCTCAAAACTGTTTGGGGTGAAGGTTTTCTATCACCTGGTGGGACAGAAGAAATTGATCAGATTTTAAAAGGATTAAATCTAAAAAATAAAAAAGTTCTGGATATTGGATGCGGAACGGGCGGTGCAGTTTTTCATATGATTGAAAAATATGGTGCAAAGGAAGTAATTGGAATAGATCCTGAACCGCTAGTAATTGAAACCGCAAATAATTTAGCGTTAAAGAAAAATTTATCTGATAAAGCAAAATTTATTTGTACAAAGCCAGGTGAATATAAATTTGAAAATAAAAGTTTTGAGGCAGTATTTAGTAAAGAAGCATTTTTACATATTATTGATAAAAAAACCTTGCTCAAAGAGATAAACGAGATTTTAGCTGATGATGGTATTCTTGCGGTTGGAGATTGGATGAGAAATGATGACAACGAACCATCGGAGCAGATGAAAGAATATATTGCTGCAGAAGGCCTCGATATGTTCATGTGCTCATTAGAAAAATACGAAAGTCTTTTAAAAGAAACAGGATTTAAAGTTCTCTCATTAAATGATCGTAATAAATGGTATCTCGAAAAAGTTAAGACAGAAATATCAGATATAAAAGGGCCACTTTATGATGATGTTGTAAATCTAATAGGAAAAGTAGAGGCAGACGGTGCACTGGAAATTTGGGAAAAACTTCTTGGCGTTGTGGAAAAGGGGGAACATCGCCCTGGCAATTTTCAAGCTGTAAAAATTTCAACCTAAAATGAATAATAAACTATCGCAGTCAGATATCGATCGCGTTATAGAAATGGCTTGGGAAGATAGAACAACTTTCGCTGATATTAGGAAACAATTTGGAATACAAGAGAAGGAAGTTATTAAATTAATGAAAGAGAATATGAAAAGGTCCTCTTTTTTAATGTGGAGAAAGCGAGTAAGGGGAAGAAAAACTAAGATTAATCCAATTTCAGATCGATTTAAGTCATCTAATCAGAAATCATAGCAATGAGTAATATAAAAAATATATCAGCAGAAAACTGTTATAGCACAATTAAACAAAATAAAGATGCATATCTAGTTGATGTACGGACACCTTACGAATGGGAAACATTTGGAAGAGTGGATGAAGGCTCTTTTGATGCTCAATATATAGAATTAACTCTCGTTAATGAAGAGGGTGATGAAAACACTAATTTTTTGGATCAATTCAATTCTTATGGAGTGTCAAAAAATTCTGAAATTTTCTTTATTTGTAAGTCAGGGGCAAGGTCTATGCATGCTGCTTTAATATTAGAGTCAAATGGTTATAACAATCTTTACAATGTTGAAGATGGATTCGTTATTGGCTGGAAACCAAGTGGCTTGCCGTCAAAATAATTTTGAAGAATTAATTTGAAACAGTAATAATCTTATCGATTAATTTCTCTATATCATTATCGTTATTTGCTAGAAATGACTGAAACTCTTCTCTTTGTGCAATTACAAGACTGATACCTTCAATATTTAGATCAATTATTTTTATATCACCGTCTCTATTAATCAGTCTCCACTTTAAATTTATTTTTAAAGTATCAGTTCCTTCTCGTACAATATTACTTTCAACAATTACGTATTTTCCTGCAGCTTCAGACCCGACAATTTGAACTTGCTCCCCAGAGTATTGATCAAGCTTATTTGCATAGGAGTTAATGAAATAATCTTTAAATGCAATCAAATATCTTTCTTTTTGTTCATCTGTTGAATTTTTCCAAGTTTTAGAGAGCACGAATTTTGAAATTAAATTTAGGTCAATTGCGTTCATTACAACATTGGTGAAACGAGATGTTTTATCATTTTCACTAATACTCTCGTCACTTAAAATCTCAATCGCTTGGTCTGCAAAGTTTGAAACAAACTCCTCTTCTTGAGCGAACTCTGAGCTTTGGGCGTAAGCCGCGAAAGAAAGCAAAAAAATTAAAATCCAGCTATAATTTTTTATTTTAATCATAAATAATCTCAATATCTGGTCCTACATAACTTTCATCAATATCAAAGTCATCAAAAATATCATTTTCTTGATCTTGAGTATTTATTTCTAAGTTATTTGAGGCCTGACTTTCTCTTCCTTGCGAATAAAAGCTTCTTACTGCTGCATAGTAATCAATTGAATTGTTTTGCAGATCATCAAGAATTTCTATATTTTGAGATCTAAAGTCGACCGCGCCAGTGCCCATTCTGTAAGTTCTTAGAGAGTCAGGAGCAGACCCACCTCCCACTTGATACATTGGATCCAATAGTGATGTTGATAGCATGCCTGCAAAGTCTCTTGGTGTGGAAGGTCCTAAGAAAGGTAAAACTAAGTATGGACCAGACTCAACACCCCATACACTCAAAGTTTGTCCAAAGTCTTCGTTTTCAGATACAAGACCCATACTTGCTGCTGGGTCAAAGAATCCAAGTATTCCAACAGTTGAGTTAATAATAAATCTAGATGTTGATACTCCGGCTTTTCTTAACTCGCCTTGCAATACATTATTCACAGCCGTGATTGGCATACCTAAATTATTTAACGAGTATGTAACTCTGTTTCGAACAAATTCTGGAACAATGGCTCTGTACGTAACAGCAATTGGCCTTAAGATAAGCTTATCAAAAATAATATTAAATTGAAAAACCACACGATTTACTTTTTCAAGTGGGTCATTAACGCTAACTATTTCAGTTTCAGAATTGTTATAGTTCACCGTGGCTTCTTTTGAAGCACATCCTTGCAACACAAGAACAGAACTTAGAAATAAAACTATTAATATTCTATATTTCATTGAAATAATGCTATTCTATATGAATTTTCTAATCAAATTAATATTTTAGTGTAATCGTATTATAAATAGAAAATAATGCAGAAATGAGGCAGTATTGAGAACAATAGACATATTCATTGTACTATCCATTAATCTAGCGTGGGGACTGGCATTTATTTCTGCAAAAATCGGTGTAAATGAATTTCCACCATTTTTATTTACGACAATGAGATTTTTAATCATTGCAGTTTTATTAATACCCTTTTTGAAAATTCACCGCGGCCAAATGACTAATATTTTAATTATTTCTATATTGGGAGGAGGTATTCATTTTGCGTTTTTCTATCTTGCTCTCGATAATTCTCAATTTATTTCCTCTGTTGCTGTGGTTCTTCAATTAGGTGTACCATTTGCAACTATATTATCCGTTATATTTTTAGGTGAGGTGATAAAGTGGAGGCGTATTCTTGGAATAGCACTTGCATTTGGGGGAGTCATTATTTTAATTTTTGAGCCTACAATATTTTCTGATCTCGGCGGCGTTTATTATGCGTTATTAGCAGCTTTATCTATTGCGATCAGCCTTCTTTTTATGAAAAAGTTAAAAGATGTTAAAGTGTTTGATCTACAAGCTTGGATTGCTTTTATAAGCTTTTTATTCTTGGCAACGATTTCATTTTTAGTTGAAGAAAATCAATTAGACTTAATTTTAAATGCATCCATAATTGGTTGGGGAGCTATATTGTTTACTGCATTTGCCGCAACTGCTATCGGCCATGCAGGTTTTTATTACTTAATAACAAAATATGAATTATCAAAAATTACACCTTTAACCCTTCTTGCTCCGGTACTTGCGATAATAAATGCATTGATCATTTCTTATTTTTCTCTTTATGAGGGATTTAATGAAGTGCTTACATTTAAAATTATCTTTGGTGCAACCATGTCATTCACGGGAGTTGCTATTGTAATGATGAGAGAACCAGAAGAGGAAAAGGTATCAAGTTCACCATGAAAATTGAATATCTAAAATCCCCAAATTTTGAACAAGTAAAAAGAAGAAATATTAAATATATAATCATACATTATACAGGAATGAAAACAGCCCAGGAGTCAATTAAAAGACTTAGATCAAAAAAACATAAAGTGAGCTCACATTATTTTATTAATGAAAGAGGAAAAATTACCCAACTCGTGAATGATAAAGATATTGCTTGGCACGCAGGTATATCTAATTGGAAAAAAGATACAAATTTAAACTCAAAGTCTATAGGCATAGAGTTACAAAATAAAGGTAAAGAATTTGGATATCACAAATTCAAGTTATCTCAGATAAAATCACTTATATCATTAATCGAAAGTCTAAAGACAAAGTACAAAATAAAAAAAAGTGATATTTTGGGCCACTCAGATATTGCTCCGCTGCGAAAGATAGATCCAGGATATTTATTCCCTTGGCATAGGTTGGCTGCAAAAGACTTAGTAATTCTACCAAAGAAAAATAATTCAAAAACGCCGCTCAGAGCTTCAGAGATTAAATCTTTACAACAATTACTAAGAGATTTTGGCTATAAAATTTCTTTATCGAGTTTAATGGATAAAGAAACACTGCAAGTTATTTACGCTTTTGAAAGTCACTATTGCCCCGAAGAGTTAGAGGATTTTACAGTTAAGCGCAAATTGTTGGGATATCTGAGAGAACTTATATCTCTTCAAAGAGAGGCTTGACCAATATCTTTTAAGAGGATAAACCCTTTCAGCCAGATAATTGGATAACTGCTTGGCTTGATCAAGAGGAAAGTCCGGGCTCCACAAGGCAACAGTGCCGGGTAACACCCGGCGGAGGCAACTCTAGGGAAAGTGCCGCAGAAAATAAACCGCCCTAATTGCAATTTTAAGGGTAAGGGTGAAAAGGTGAGGTAAGAGCTCACCGCTTTTTTGGTAACAAAAAAGGCATGGTAAACCCCACTGGGAGCAAGATCAAATAGGGTTACATTGGCTTGTCTTGGCTGTAACCGGGTTGATCGCACGACTCAATTGGTAACAATTGAGCTAGATGAATAGTTATCGGTTTTTTGTAAAAAAATCACAGAACCCGGCTTATAAATTATCTGGCAAAATTTCTCATTTATTTTCAATAGTTTATAAATACAGGCTAATGTATAATATTAGTTAAATAATTGATTATAAAAGAAATATCATAAATAGGTATAGACATAAACCATATAATCCCATACTATCCCAAGTAATCCCAATTTAACCCAAATGAGGTAATTTTGTTGATTATTTTAGTAACTAACTTTTTTTTAAAAATGGCATTGTTTCTATCTACATACATCAATCGCATTGACAAAAAAGGTCGTGTTTCTGTTCCATCTTCTTTTAGAAGTGTCTTAGAACAAAACGGATTGAAGGGCATGATTTGTTATCCTTCACCGACTCTGAAGTCAATTGAAGGATGTACTGCTAATAGAATGCAAAAGATTAGTGATGCGATAGAAGCATCCGGTCCCTTCAGTGAGGAAAGAAATACTTTTTCAACTTCTATTTTTGCTGACAGTCATCAAATTCATTTTGATCAAGAAGGCAGAGTCATCATACCTGATGGATTAATCTCTATTGCAGGTATTATTGACCAAGTTTCTTTCGTAGGTATGGGTGAAACATTCCAAATGTGGAATCCTGATACTTATGATTCCTTCAAAAAAGAAAAAAGTGATAATGCAAAAAATAATTTAGCAAATCTCAAATGGAAAAATGAATAACTAATGAAAATAGGAGGATAATTTCATGGTTTTAAATTTAAGTGTTCCAGAACTAAAAGAGCTTAAACCAAAGATAACTGTATTTGGAGTCGGTGGTGCGGGCGGTAATGCGATTAACAATATGATTCAGTCCGGATTATCAGGAGTTGAATTTGTTGCAGCCAATACAGATGCACAAGCTCTGTCTAAATCGTTAAGCGATTCAAAAATGCAATTGGGTGTTCAGGTTACAAAGGGATTGGGAGCTGGTTCTCATCCTGATATCGGTAAATCCTCAGCCGATGAAACTAAACACGAAATAATGGAAAGACTTGAAGGTACAAACATGCTTTTCATTACCGCTGGTATGGGTGGTGGAACTGGTACAGGCGCTGCTCCAGTGATAGCGCGTGTTGCTAGAGAATTGGGTATACTTACTGTAGCAGTTGTTACTAAACCATTTCAATTCGAAGGTGCTGGAAGAATGAGAATTGCTGAGCAAGGGCTAAAAGAGTTAGAGCATTTAGTAGATACAACAATTGTTATTCCAAACCAAAATTTATTTAAAGTTGCTGATGAGAAAACAACATTTGCCGATGCATTTTCAATGGCGGATGATGTTTTGCATGCAGGAGTAAGAAGTATTACCGATTTGATGGTCGTACCAGGATTAATCAACTTAGACTTTGCTGATGTAAAGACAATCATGAATAATATGGGACGCGCAATGATGGGCACAGGTGAAGCGTCTGGTGATAATAGAGCAATAGAATGTGCTCACAATGCAGTTACAAATCCACTGCTTGATGACTACTCTTTGGACGGAGCCAAAGGATTATTAATCAACATAACTGGTGGAACTGACTTAACATTGCATGAGGTTGATAAAATTACAAATGAGATAAGAGAACAAGTCCACCCTGATGCAGATGTAATTGTTGGATCAATCTTTGACGAAAATCTTGAGGGTAAAGCTAGAGTTTCTGTTGTTGCAACTGGGTTAGAACCTAATGACAAGCCATCAAAGAGAATAATTGATTTACAAGTAGATAATAGTTCAACAGTTTCATCAATTCCAGCGGCTCAAGTGAATGGAACAGGATCTATTCATGCTTCAGCTAATCAAGAAGATGAAATCCACAAAAATTCTGATCCATATATGTACATGGATAGCTCAGATGAAAAGGACTTAGGTTCAATGAATGATGAAACAACAATTGTTGAAGAGGAAACTTCTGAACCAGAAATGATTGCTGAGCTTGAAGTTGAACCAGAACCAATCGAACAACCAGAAATGGAAGTTGCTGAAGAAGAGGCAATTGCTGAGCCAGAAATGGAATCAGAGCCAGTTTCTGAACCAGAAATGATTGCTGAGCCTGAAGTTGAACCAGAATCAATCGAAGAGGCAGTAATGGAGCAGGAAGAGTCTTCTCAAAGTATTATGGATTTAATACATGCAAATAGGGAAAATTCAGATAGCGAAACGCCTGACTTATTTAGTGACCAAAACGTGCATCAACTGGATGAAGAAACACATAATTCTATTGAGGCTGATGAAGAATTAGAAACCGATCAAGATTTACTTGAAATCCCATCTTTCTTGAGAAGACAGAGTAAATGACAAATAAAGAACTTGGCCACAGGCCAGTTCTTATTGAAGAGGTTATTGAACAATTAGGGCCAAAAGACAATGAAACATACATGGATGCAACATTTGGATATGGAGGATATACAGAGAGAATCCTTCAAAGCTGTGAATGTAAAGTCATTGCAATCGACAGAGATCCAACAGTCAAAAAACAAGCTGAAAGATTTAAAAAAAAATTCGGCAGTCGGTTTTCTTTTGTACATTCTAAATTTAGTCAGATTGATAAAATTTTCAAAGAAACAAAAGAAAAAGAAATTAACGGTTTCGTATTTGATATAGGAGTTTCATCAATGCAACTAGATGATGCAAATAGAGGGTTTTCATTCATGCAAGATGGCCCCCTAGATATGAGAATGAGTCAGGATGGCCAAACAGCTTCAGACTTAATAAATAAAAAGGACAAAGATGAGCTTGCTGATATCATCTATCATTACGGAGATGAGAGAAATTCAAGAAAAATTGCAAGAAACATAGAGAAGAACAGAACTCAAAAAAAAATTGAGAGTACGATTGAGCTTGCAGAAATAATTAAAAAATCGTTTCCTTCAAAATATTACAAAAAACACCCTGCAACGAAAACATTCCAGGCTATTAGAATTTTTATTAATAATGAAATACAAGAGCTTCATGCTGGTCTCAACCAAGCTTTTAATTTACTAAGAGCGAATGGGAAGATATGCGTGGTCACATTTCATTCAATTGAGGACAGGTTGGTAAAGAATTTTACAAATAGAGTTTGTTTAAGAAATAAAAAGACCAAATTAATAAAACCATCTTCCAAGGAAATATTAAGTAACCCAAGATCTCGTTCGGCAAAGCTTAGAGTCATTAAGCGTGATCGATTAAACTTTAATTATATTCCGATATCTGAGTTAGGATTTAAATTATGATAAGTACTTTCTTTAAAATACTGTCCGTTGCTGTTTTGTTAACCGGACTACTTGCAATTATGGTTATAAAAAACATTTCAGCCGAAAAACAAAAGTATATTAATGAACTTGAATTAACACTTCGAGAAGAACAAAAGATAAATGAGCTTTATAAAATTGAATGGGACCATTTGGTTTCGCCAATGAATATTAAAAAAATTTCAGAAATGATTATTACTAATGATTACGAAAAGTATTTTGTTGTATTAGATAATGAAGATATTGAAGAAAATAATGAATTATTTAGTGATGTTATTGAAGTTTATGATACATCAACAATTAATCAAAATTTGGCAAGGTAAATTCCGTGAAAAAAAAGCGGAATACTGGCCGAAAGAAAATTGATATATATCAAAAAAGTTTTTCATTTACACACAGATACAATAAAGAAAAGTTTGCTTTTGAAAGATTAAAGTCTTTAAAGAGTAATTTTGCCCTTAAAATAAATAATCGTTTAATATTGTCAGCGATTGTTTTTAGTAGTTTGTTTTTGGCAGTAACAATCAAGATGATAGAAATTAATTTACTTTATATCGAAAAGGGAAATTATTTTGTTGAGAATGTTAAGACAAAAAGGGGAAATATTCTAGATAGAAATAATACCTCTCTTACAGCAAATTTATTAACATCTCATATATCTGTAAATCCAAAAGCTGTATACGATAAGAAAAAATTTATTAGTAAAGTCTCAGCAATAAATAATATGTTTTCCAAAACCGATCTTGATAAATTGGTATCTGAAAAGAAATTCTTCTGGCTTGATCGAAATGTTGAACCATTAGAATTGCAAAAGTATATAGATTTGGGAGAAACTGGAATTGAATTCAGAGATGCTTATAAAAGAAAATATCTTCACAGTGAACTTTTTAGTCATTTAGTTGGAAAAGTTGACATTGATAATACAGGCGTATCTGGACTAGAAAAATCTTTTAATAAGTTTCTTCAAAATGAAGAAAATAATGATTTGATATTATCTTTAGATACACGAATACAACACATTGTTCGTGATGAAATATTAGCTGCTATGAAACTATATAAAGCAACTGGTGGCTCAGGTCTCATAATGAATGTCAATAATGGAGAAATTCTTGCCATGACATCACTCCCAGATTTTGATCCCAATACTAAAAATGCGAATGACAAAGATAAGTTCAACAAAAACACATTAGGCGTATATGAGTTTGGTTCAGTGATGAAAATATTTACTGCAGCAATGGGAATTGAGGAAAAAATCTTTCAGCCAAATACAAAGTACGAGATAGAAAATCACATTTATATTGGAAAGCACCGTGTAGAGGATGTTCACAGGCCTTGTGAGATTAAAATGTGCTCTGTTGAAGAAATATTTGTTGAGTCATCAAATATTGGAACGATTAAAATGATTAGAAATATTGGTAAGGAATTACAGCAAGAATATTTGTCTCAACTTGGATTACTTCGTCAAGTAAATATTGAAATACCAGAAAAAGCAATTCCAATTGTTCCTGACCCATGGAGAACAGTTAATACAGAGTCAATCTCTTACGGTTATGGGCTTTCAGTATCACCATTGCATTTGGCTGTAGCTACATCAGCTGTAGTAAATGGAGGATATTTAATTAAGCCATCTCTAACAAAATTAGGAGATGATAAACGATATGAAAATCAAATTTTTTCAGAAGAGACCAGTGAAATTATGCGTTACCTTTTAAGCCAAGTTGTTGCAAAAGGGACTGCCAAAGAAGCCTTTAACAAGGATGCTGATAAAGCATACACAGAAGATGGCGAGTTTAAATATTTGGTTGGAGGTAAGACAGGCACATCTCACAAGATAGACAAAAAATCCTACACAAGAGAAAAGTTAACTACTTTTATATCGGTACTACCCATACATAAGCCAAAGTATGTAGTTCTTATCTCATTAGACGACCCGAAAGGGATTAATAGAGAATATGGACAGCCATATAATACCTGGAACTGGAGTGATGCTGGGTGGAATGCGGCAAGAGTTTCAAGACAAATTATTGATAGAGTAAGTCCTATTTTGGACATAAAGGCAAGATACATACCTAATGAAAACATGCTCATTAATACCTCTCTTTGATAAATGCCAAATCACTCCCTTCTAGAAGAAATTAATTCAAAGAAGATAAAATTTAATGGAGTCTCATCAGACTCGAGATCGATAAAAAAAGGAAATATTTTTTTTGCAATCCCTGGAAATGAAATAGATGGATCTAGGTTCGTAAATCAAGCAATTAAAAAGGGTGCTGCAGCTATTGTTGTTCCATCATATAGTAAAAAAAGATATCCCAAGAATACGACAGTGATAAAGGCTAAAGATATTAGAAAATCACTATCGCTATTAGCATTTGAAATAAATAAAAATAATATTGAAACAAAAATTGCAATAACTGGAACTAATGGAAAAACATCTGTTGCATATTTTTTAAGTTATTTACTGAGAATTTCAGGAAAGAGCGTAGCTACTATAGGTACTTTAGGAAACTCTGTATTAAAGAGAAATAAATATAACCTTACTTCACCCGAACCGACTGATCTTTCAAAGCAATTAAAAAAGATAGGTCAAAAAAAAATAAAATATTTAGTTATGGAAGCATCAAGTCATGGCTTACATCAAAGCAGATTTTATGGAATAAATTTTGATGTTTGTGCATTAACAAATATATCACATGATCACCTTGATTATCATAAAACTATAAATAATTACATAAAAAGTAAAATGATCCTTTTCAAAGATTATATACATAAAGATAGTAAATTAATTATTAATTCAAAAACGAAATACATTAAAAAAATAAGATCAATTTTAAAAAAAAATAAATCCGTTAAGCCATTATATTTTCAAGCAAATAAAGATTATAAAATTATAAAAATCCTCAAAAAAAATGATATTCAACATGTAAAAGCAATAGTGGGCAGTAAGCGAATTCTTTTAAAGTTTAAAAATTTTCCAAATTTTCAGATTGAAAATTTTATATTTGCAATTTCAATTTTGAATTTAATTGGATTTGATCCTTTAAAGCTATCAAAAAGCAGTCTTAATTGCCCTTCAGTATTAGGAAGAATGGAATATGTTGGAAGAACAAAAACAGGTGGAAAAGTTTACGTTGATTTTGCACACACTCCTGACGCTCTTAAAAATTCAATTGTAGAGTCAAAAAAGTTTGAGACATCAAACGTACTTGTTTTATTTGGTTGCGGTGGAAATAGAGATAGAAAAAAAAGACCACTAATGGGTAAAATAGCTTCAAAATATGCTGATAAAGCAATAGTCACAGATGATAATCCAAGATATGAAAATCCAGCAAGGATTAGAAAGGAAGTGATAGGAAATTTAAAAAACATATCTGAAATTGGTAATAGAAAACTAGCCATAAAAAAAGCTATTAGCGAATTAAAAAGAGGCGATTTGCTTCTTATTGCCGGTAAAGGTCACGAAAAATTTCAATCCATCATGGGAAAAAATATTCCTTTTGACGATGTTAAAATTGCTAAAAAATATCTACAAAAAAAATGAAAAAATTCATTACAACCACTGAAATAAACGAATTATTTGAGTCCAATATTGTTTGTAAAAGAATAACGGGTGTATCTATCGACACACGGTCATTAAGAAAAGGTAATATTTTTTTTGCAATTAAAGGCTTAAATACAGATGGTCACAGATATTTAGTTGAAGCAGAAAAAAAAGGTGCATCTATTGCTTTTGTTCATAAAAAAGTGAGAGGCATAAAAATACCTCAAATTAATGTTAAAGATACGTCTAAAGCACTCCTTAAGCTCGCAACAAAGTACAGAGCGCAGCTAAAAACACAAATTGTGGGTATTACAGGTAGTATTGGGAA
Source organism: uncultured Pelagibacteraceae bacterium (assembly GCA_902590345.1). Classification (GTDB taxonomy): domain Bacteria; phylum Pseudomonadota; class Alphaproteobacteria; order Pelagibacterales; family AG-422-B15; genus CACNXQ01. The sequence goes on from CACIWK010000011.1 coordinate 21,306, forward strand.
GACTGGGACAAAGGATGCAATAAATTATTTGCTTAGAAATGAGGAAAATGTTTTCTGTTCGCGTAAATCATTTAACAATCAATATGGCCTGCCTCTCGAATTACTAAATATGCCACGGTATACGAAGTATGGATTTTTTGAAATAGGCATGAATCATTCAGGAGAAATAAAAAGATTAGTAAAGGTATTGCAGCCACAAACAGCTATTATTTTAAATGTTGAAAATGTTCACCTTGGTAATTTTAAATCTTTAAAAGAAATTGCATTAGCAAAATCAGAAATATTCACTTCAACAAAAAGTATTGAAAACTTAATTATTAATAGAAATTCTAATTTTTATAAATTGCTATATATGTTATTTAAAAAATCAAAGATCAGTACTTGCTTAGACATTGGAAAAGTTAAATCATCAAAAGTATATCTTAAAAAAGAGACAAATATTACGAAAATTATTAAATACCAAGTAATTCTACCTGATGCCAGTAAACTTGATTTTTCTCTAAGAAAAAATCAAAAAAATCTTATTTTTAATGCATTGGCCATTATTACTTGCTTTTATATGCTAGGTTTAAATTTAAAACTAATCAATCAATTCAAAAATGTTCCTTTTACAGAAGGAAGAGGCAAAATACTAAAATCAAAATATAAGGGAAATAAATTAGAAGTACATGACCATTCTTATAATGCTAGTCCTGTTTCTATGAGAGAAACAATCGATATTTTTAATAAGTTTAAAAATAAACATTTAGTTTATGTCATAGGTGATATGAATGAGCTTGGAAATAAATCTAAAAAATTTCATATGGATTTAATTAAATATCTAATACTGATTAAGGCTAAAAAAGTAATTTTTGTTGGGTCAAAACTTTACTCGCTTAGAAAAAGATACAAAAGACTTCAGTTTGAATATTATGAGAATATAGATAGTGTTATAAGTAATGCAGAAAAAATATTTAATAGGAATAGCAAGGTATTTCTAAAAGGTTCAAATTCAATCAATTTACGAAAGTTGTCAAATCATTTAATAAGTTAACTATGATCTTATATTTAATTGAGTATTTAAATTTTGGTGCCCTAAATAATTTTTTAAATTATTTAACAGTTAGAACAGGTCTGGCGTTGTTTACTTCATTTTTTTTTATTCTCTTTTTTGGCCCATCTTTAATTAAAAGAATTGGATCATACCAATCAATTGGTCAGCCTATTAGAGAAGACGGCCCTGAGTCTCACTTAGTAGCTAAAAAAGGGACTCCAACAATGGGAGGAATTATAATTTTGATTTCTATAGTTGGATCAATGATTCTATGGGTCAATCCTGATAGCTATATATCTTGGCCAATTATATTCCTTCTAATATCTTTTGGATTGGTTGGTTTTGCGGATGATTTTAGTAAAGTTAAGAAAAAATCAAGTAATGGAATTTCTGCGAAAATAAGAATTTTTTTTCAAATAATAATATCGTTGATATTTATTTATTGGATAACAACTTATAATGAAATTGATATTCAGTTATTATCCTTACCTTTTCTCAAGGATATATTTCTAAACTTAGGTTTATTTTCAATTCCATTCGTTATATTGGTAATTCTAGGATCAGCAAATGCGGTTAATCTTACAGACGGTCTTGATGGGCTAGCAATCGTTCCCATTATGATTGTCTCTGCGACTTTTGCTGTGATCTGCTACTTGGCAGGAAATATGATTTTTTCGAATTATCTTTACATTAATTATTTACCTGGAGCAGGTGAATTAACCGTGCTATGCGCTGCCATAATTGGATCCGCTCTTGGCTTTTTATGGTACAACGCGCCTCCTGCAATGGTCTTTATGGGCGATACAGGCTCTTTATCATTAGGTGCTGCATTGGGGGGTATAAGTGTTCTAATCAAGCAAGAAATTGTATTAGCAATAGTTGGAGGAATATTCGTCGCAGAAGCGGTGTCAGTAATTCTTCAGGTTGGATCATATAAGTTAACCGGCAAACGAATATTCAAAATGGCTCCCTTACACCATCATTTTGAGAAGAATGGCATTGCAGAATCAAAAATAGTAATTCGTTTTTGGATAATCGCTTTAATTCTTGCTTTGATTGGACTCGCAACACTTAAGATTAGGTAACTAAATGTTGAAGTCAAAATGTTTTTCAAAGAAAAGCTATGTAGTCATTGGCATGGGAAAAACAGGATGTTCAATTTATAAATCTCTTATAAATAGTGGAGCCGTAGTATATTTTTGGGAAGATAATCCCAAACATTCAAAAAAAATATTAAATAAAGGATATAAAAAGTATTCTTCTAAAATAAGTCAAATAGACTATGTTATACCTAGCCCTGGAATTGCTACAAAAGGAAAGTCAGCACATAAACTGATAAAAAAATTAACTTCAAAAAATACTAAACTGATAAGTGAATTAGATTTATTTCAAATATACCTGGATAATTTAAATATAAGAAACCAGATTAAAATAATTGCGGTTACAGGCACAAACGGAAAATCAACAACAGTATCGCTTATTCATCATATTCTTAAAAAAAATAAATTTAACACAGAGCTTGCGGGGAATATAGGTAACCCGATCTTCAAAACAAAGATGATTAAAAAAGGTTTTTATGTTTTAGAATTGTCATCTTATCAATTAGAGAGCTCCAAAATATTTCAACCTGATATTGCCTGTATACTTAATTTAACTCCAGATCATTTGGCGAGACATAATACAATGTCCAATTATGGTAATGCTAAATTAAATATTTTTAAAAATATAAATAGCTCACAAAAAGGTTTTTTTAATAATGATTCAATTATAAAAAAATTAATTAAAAAGAATAATCATTTAAATAAAATGAAAAATTTAAAGCAGATTAATAAAAATAAAAGAAACTCCACTAAAAAATTAAATATAAATCAATATAATTTACTGAGTAACGACCAAAACTACCGCTTCTCATATGAAATTTTGAAAGAAGTGGGCCTAAGCAGTAATAAAATCTTCAATGCATTTAAATCATTTAGAGGGCTTGAGTTTAGACAGCAAATAATTTTTTCAGACAAAAGGAAACTTATTATAAATGATTCCAAATCAACAAATTATCATTCTCTAATTGCTGCGCTAAAAAAATATAAAGATATCATCTTGATATGTGGCGGTCAGATAAAAAGCAATAATATCAGTATATTAGATGACAGTCTTGGCAATATTAAAAAAGTAATAATTATTGGAGAGGAATCTAATACTTTTCACAAATACTTTCAGAGTAAAGTTACCACAGTTTATGTTCACAGCTTAGATAAAGCAGTGGTCGAAATGAGTAAATTTATGAAGACCAATACAGATTTCAATACTTTTTTATTTAGTCCAGGCGCTGCTTCATTTGACCAATATAATAACTTTGAAGAACGTGGAAGACATTTTAATAAACTTATAAGTAAACTTAGCAAATAATGAATAAAAGAACTTATGAACAGTCAATAATTACAAACTGGATTACTGAAATAAATAAGCCAATTTTTTTTTGTATAACAGTATTAATAACTTTTGGTCTATTAATAAGTTTAACTATAAACCCTGGTACAAGCAGGTATCTCAATAACAATTTATTTGCATTTTTTAATATACAGGCTTTGTACCTAGTAATAGGTTTTTTAGTATTTATTTCTATTTCACTGATTGAGACAAAATACATAAAATTATTTAGTGTGATATTATTTACAGTATTTTTTGCTTTACTTGCTCTTACTCTATTATTTGGGGATGAAATCAAAGGTTCAAGAAGATGGATAAGTTTTGGATCTTTTTCTCTCATGCCAATAGAATTAGTAAAGCCAGTATTTTGCGTTGTACTGGCTCTTATATTAAATAATCAATACCAAGGCACAAAAATATCATCTCACTCTCTTAGTGCTTTAGTCTATATTTCAGTTGCAAGTATACTCGTTTTGCAGCCTGATATTAGTCAATTTGTTTTATTATCAGCTATTTATTTTGGTTCAGTGCTTATGAGTGGTTTCAGTATTATAATACTCACTGTAATTGTGGTTTTTGGAATTCTAAGTTTTGTGATGATATATTTGCTCAATTTTAATGTTCAAAATAGAATAAATTCATTTTTATTTCCAAATGAATATGACGTAAGTCAAACTGAAATTTCTCTTCAAGCAATTAAACAAGGAGGTATTATTGGTGTAGGACCGGGTAATGGTCTTTTAAAAAATAAAATTCCTGAAGCTAATTCAGATTATATTTTTTCTGTGGTTGCAGAGGAGTATGGTCTCATAGGTTGTACACTTATATTATTAATCTTCTTTATAATATCATATCAAGGTTTCAAAAAAATTTACGGAAACAATGATCACTTTATTCAAATCTGTTTATTTACCCTTATTTTATACGTATGCTTACAGGCCTTAATCCACATAGGGGTAAATATAAGGTTGATACCAACAACTGGAATTACCCTACCGTTTATCAGCTATGGAGGCTCATCGGTCCTTGGCATGTCAATTGCAGCGGGATTAATTTTATTATTTTCAAAGAATCGACATATTCGTGAATAGACTAACTTTATGAAAAAACTTTTTTTAGTAGGTGGAGGTACTGGTGGCCACTGTATACCAATAAATGTAGTTTATTCGGAGGCACCTAAAAATTTTAAATGCTTTATTTTAACCGATAACAGAGGCAAGAAATATTTCGATAATATAGACTCAAATAATGTAATTATACTTAGAGATCTTATTTCATCTCAATCAAGACTAGCAAATATTATAAATTCTCCGTTCTTATTTATTCAATCAATATTATACTCTTTTAAAATCAAACCCGATTACACTATGGGTTTTGGTGGATTTTTCACAATACCTGTTCTTTTCGCTAGTTTAATAATGAGAAAAAAAATTTTTCTTCATGAGGGCAATGCATTTATTGGAAAAGCGAATAAATTATTATTTAAATTTGTAGGTAATATCTTTACAACTTTCAACGAAACACATGGTGAAAAGCTAATTCAAAATAAAAATTCATTCAGAGTTGGTTTACCAACTAGGAGTAGTAAAAACTTAGAAAACAAAGAAACTAATAAAAAAAATCAGCTTAAAATATGTATTCTTGGTGGTAGCCAAGGTGCAAAAAACCTTTCAGATAATATCGCTCATTCGATCATAAAATCTAAGAATGAATGTAAGAAAGAATTTATTGTCTACCATCAATGTAGGAAAGAAGATGTAAACTTAGTAGAAAAACTTTATAGAGAAAATAGTATTGAGTGCTATGTAAATGTATACTTCAGCAATGTCACAGATATTTTAGAGAATACAAATTTAATTATTTCACGAGCTGGCTCATCGACTGTAAATGAAATTATTTGCTTTGGAATTCCCTCAATTTTGATTCCTTATCCATATGCTGCCGACAACCATCAATATTATAATGCATCAGTTCTTAAAAGCCTTAATTGTGCTGAAATAATTAAGGACAAAGATATAAATACTCACTTATTATCAAGTCTGATAAATAAAATAATCAACAACCCGCAAAGAAGAGAGTCTATTAAAGAAACTTTAAAAAAAGAGTATATAAACAATCCTGTTGAAAGAATTTTTAAACATATAGAAGCAAGTCGATGCAATTAAATAAAAATAAATTAATACATATTGTAGGAGTTGGTGGAATTGGGATGAGTGGAATTGCAGAAATTTTATCAGAAATGGGATATCAAGTTCAAGGAAGTGACGTAAAAATTAACGCAAACACTGTTCGATTAAATAAAAAGAAAATAAAAACTTTCAATTCACATAAACAGTCAAATTTAAAAAATGTAAGCTTAGTTGTTTATTCATCTGCAATAAGTAAAAACAATATTGAACTTGAACATTCCAAAAAAATTAAAATTCCTTCAATTTCAAGAGCTGAAATATTATCTCAAATTGTAAAACTAAAAAAAACTATAGCTATATCTGGGTCTCATGGGAAAACTACTACGACATCTCTAATTTCAGCAGTTTTAAATGGGGCAAGAATGAAACCCACTGTAATCAATGGCGGGATAATAAATCAGTTTGGAACAAATACAAAATTAGGATCAGGTGATTGGTTAGTAGTTGAAGCTGATGAATCTGACGGTACTTTTGTGAAACTTCCAGCCTCAATTTCTGTGGTAACTAATATTGATAAAGAACATCTTGATTACTATTCAAATTTTCAAAATCTAAAAAACTATTTCAAAAAGTTTATAACACAAGTTCCTTTTTATGGTTTCGCAGTTATATGTATAGATGATAATGAGCTACGTAAGTTAGCTGCAAATATAAGTACTACAAAAATTATTAGAACCGGTTTTCACAGAGAAAGTGACATCAAATGTATTAAATTAAGACATAAAGCCAATGAAACAATATTTGATGTTTTAGTAAAAGAGAAAAATCAAACTATTAAAAATATTAAGTTACCACTTCATGGGGCGTATAATGTAAATAATGCATTAGCTGCTATTGCAGTTGGTCTTCAATTAAATGTAAAACCAGAAATAATTAAGAAGTCTCTAAATTCTTTTAAGGGTGTCCAAAGAAGACTTACTGAATTATGGAGTAATAATAATATAAGAGTTGTTGATGATTATGCCCATCATCCGACCGAAATAAGTAATGTATTAAAAGGATTGGTTGATGCAGACAAAAAAAATAGAATAATAACTATTTTCCAGCCTCATAGATTCTCAAGAGTTTTAGATTTGAAAAGCAAATTCACGACATGTTTTAAAAATAGTGAATGTGTATTTGTTTCGGATGTTTATGGAGCGGGTGAGAAAAAACCAAAAAATTTCGATTTAAATAATTTTATCAGTAACATTGCAAAAAATTCTAAAATCAAAGCTGAATATTTTGTTAAAAATGATCAACTATTTGAATTAACAAAGAAGAATAGATCAAAAATAATCTTTTTATTTTTAGGAGCTGGGACAGTTACAGATTGGGCTCAAAATTTTGCTAAAGAGTTAAAAAAAATTTATGAATGAAAATCAAAGGGAATTTTTAGAAAATTGTAAAAAAAACAATGTTATTGGAAAAATTCAAATAAATCATAATTTATCAAAATATACCTGGTTTGGGGTAGCAGGCAACGCTGAGATATTTTATATGCCCGCAAATTTTGAAGAATTAGCAAAAGTTTTAGAAATCAACAGAGATAAATTACCAGTAACGGTGATTGGAGCTGGATCGAATATCATTATAAGAGATGGTGGAATATTTGGTCTTATAATAAAATTAGGAAAAGAATTTAGTCAAATTAAATTACATAATGATTGTATTGAAGTTGGAGCTGCAACCTACGATAGAGTATTATCGAATTATTGTCAGAAAAATGAAATAGGCGGAATGGAGTTTTATTCTGGAATTCCGGGAACACTTGGTGGTGCAGTTCGTATGAACGCCGGTTGTTATAATTCTGAAACAAAAGATGTTTTTATTAAAGCAAAGTGTGTTGATTATAGGGGGCAAGCCTCAGAAATACGCAATTCGAAGGAATTATTTTCTTATAGGGAAAGTAATATACCTCAAGATATGATTATCTGCGATATATATATGCAAAAAAAAAATGCAAGCAAAAATG
>CACIWK010000012.1 GCA_902590345.1 uncultured Pelagibacteraceae bacterium
TGTCAGATCTTACTCCTCTAACCATAGTACCTTCTGTTACACCTGTAGCAGAAAAGATAATATCGCCGTGTGCAAGTTCATTAAGATTATATTTTTTTTCAAGGTCTTTAATACCAATTTTTTTAGCTCTGTTTTTTTCATCGTCATTATTGATTACAAGTCTAGTTTGCATTTGACCGCCAATGCATTGCAATGCTGCAGCAGCTAAAACTCCTTCAGGAGCTCCGCCGATGCCAAGGTAAATATCAACTGGATTATGTTCTTGTGTTGTCATAATTACTCCTGCTACATCGCCGTCAGGAATAAGAACAATTTTTGAGCCAATTGTTCTTAAAGACTCAATTATATCATCGTGTCTGGGTCTTTCTAATACACAGGCAGTAACTTCACTAATTTTAACTTTTTTAGCTTCCGCGATACTTTTTATGTTATCTTTGACAGCTGCATCAAGATCTATTACATCTTTTGGAAGACTACTGCCAACTGCAATCTTATTCATGTAAGTGTCTGGTGCATAGAGCAACCCTCCTTTTTGAGCTGCAGCTACTACAGATAATGAATTTGGCATACCCTTAGCTGTTATAGTGGTTCCTTCTAGAGGATCTAACGCAATATCAACTTCGTGATTTTTGCCAGTTCCTACTTCCTCGCCAATATAAAGCATTGGCGCTTCATCTCTCTCACCTTCACCAATAACAATTCTGCCATCAAAATCAATTGCGTTTAAAGCTGTTCTCATTGCGTCTACAGCAACTTGATCTGCTGCTTTTTCGTCACCAAGACCTATTAATTTAGACGATGCAATTGCAGCCTTTTCAGTTGCAGCTACAATTCCTGATGCATATTGAGTTGATATTACGGTCATAACGAATCTTCAATTCTGATAAATTTAACAGATGAGCTTACTTCTGGTAATCTTTTTATCTGCTTAATAGATGATAAAAGCGAAGATTCTTTAACTGTGTGAGTTATCAAAATAATTTCAGCAAAATTTGACCTTTTCGATGGCTTTTGAATTATACTTTCAATCGAAATTTTTCTTTTGGATAGAGCTTTTGAAATTTTTGCCATTACCCCGGCTTTATCTTTGGCTGTGATTCTCAAATAATATGGGAATGACAAATTGTCAATTTTCTGGATTTTTAACTTCTTTTTCTTTTTCATTGATACGCCCAACGGATAATTATAAGTACCTCTTATAATGTCCATGAGATCTGACATAACAGAGGCTCCCGTTGGTCCAGCTCCAGCACCAGGGCCTTCAAAAATATTTTTTCCAATTACTGAGTCATTTACAACAACAGCATTAATCTCGTTACTCACTTTTGCAATATCTGATTTTAATTTAACAAAACAAGGATGAACTCTTTGTTCGATCTTACTTAATTTTTTAGAAGCAACTGATAACAATTTTATTGAGTATCCTAATTCTTTTGCAAAAACAAAATCATATTTATCAATCTTAGTAATACCTTCTATAAAAGTAGCTTTAAAATTTACAGGAATGTCAAAAGCAATACTTGATAACAATGTGATCTTATGAGCTGCATCAATACCCTGAATATCAAATGTTGGATCTAACTCAGCAAAACCTTTTTTTTGAGCATCATTTAATACATTTTTAAAATCTCCTGCATTATTTTCCATCTTTGTTAAAATGTAATTACAAGTACCATTCAAAATACCATAAATTTTGTTTATTTTATTAAGTCGCAAATTTTCTCTTACAGCTTTTACAATTGGTATACCACCAGCAATAGCTGCTTCATAATTGAGACAAACATTATTTTGTTCAGCAATTTTAGATAACTCATTTCCATGTACCGCAAGCAAAGCTTTATTAGCGGTAATTACATGTTTTTTATTTTGGAGTGCTTTTTTAACAACTTTATATGCTATTCCCTTTGAGCCCCCAATGAGCTCAATTAAAATATCTACATTGTCATTTGTTGCTAATGATATTGTATCAGTTGTTAGCGGTAGAGACTTAACTGATAAACTTCTTTTTTTTCTTAAGTTCTTAACAGCAATTTTAATTACATTGATATTTGCAGTTTTTTGAGAGGGTATTTTAAAATTTTTTAATTGTTTGAGAAATCCCGTTCCAACTGTTCCAAGTCCTGCGATTCCGACACCATAAGTTTTACTCATCGATTTCAACCTTTTCTGGTACGCTCTCTAAATCTGGTTTCTGAGCATTTTCTTGATCATCTAAAATTAATTCTGCAGCATTTGGGTTGATAAAAAACTCGTAAAAAGAAAAATTTTTTGCTGATGAGCAGGCATTGAAAGTAAATAAAAATAAAAATAAATTAAAAATAATTATTATTTTTTTTCTCATTCTAGTCCTAACCTCTCATCATAATCATTCATAAGATTAAAATTTTGAACTGCTTGTCCAGCAGCACCTTTTACCAAATTGTCTAAAACACTAACAATACATAATTTATTTTCTTTGTATCCTTTTTTTAATCCTATGACTAAGTTATTGGTACCAACTACTTCCCTAGAGGAAGGAATTTCGTTCATTGGTAGCAATTGTATAAAGTGCTCATCATTAAATCTTTTTTGTAATATACCGTAAATATCATTTTGAGATACCTCATTTGTGTCAATATATATGTTACTCAAAATACCTCTTTCAACAGGTAATATATTAGCCGCAAAGAAAACTTCAGTTTGAATATTTTTGATTTTACTTAGTTCTTGGTTTATTTCAGCAATGTGTTTGTGATCACCAATACCATAGGTTCTGATATTTTCATTTACTTCCTTAATTAACTCTTTTTTTCCCTTTGTTTTGCCTGCACCTGAGTAACCTGATTTTGAGTCAATAACGATATCGTCGGTTTTAATTGCATTTTGTTTTATCAATTCAATTAGTGGGATTAAGATGCTAGTTGCATAGCAGCCAGGGTTTGCAATATGCTTACATTTTTTTATCTTATTTCTATTAAACTCTGTTAAGCCATATTGGAATTCATTGTTTACCTCAAAGTTGCTGTGTTTAAAGCCATACCAGTTCTCATAATCATTTTTATCATCAAGTCTAAAATCAACTGAAAGGTCAATTATACTGACATCTGATTTCAATAGATCGCTTCTTTTGTGAAGATTTTCATTTGGCAAGCAATTAAATACATAATCAATGCTACTAAAATTTATGTCTTCATAGTTTTTGTATTTGAGTGATGTTTGTATACCAACAGAGTCATGGATTTGAACTGTCTCACCTGCAGACTTGTTTGCAGATAAAGCAACAATCTTTACATGGGGGTGGTTGCGGCAAATTTTTATTATTTCTTGTCCTACAAAACCACTAGCACCTAATATAGCTACGTTTTTCATAATTAATTTTTAATTTTAAAATAGAAGTTTGAAAAAAATTATCTTTTTGAGAATTGGAAACGTCTTCGCGCTTTACGTCTACCATATTTTTTTCTTTCAACAATTCGAGAGTCTCTAGTAAGTAAACCTTCAGTTTTAAGGATTGGTCTTAAGTTTGGATCTAGCAAAGTTAAAGCTTTTGAAATTCCGTGTCTGACAGCACCAGCCTGACCAGACATTCCACCACCGCTAACTGTAACTGTTGTGTCAACATTCATTTTTTTGTTCGTAAGTTCTAGCGGCTGATTAACTAACATATTTAAAACAGGTCTTAAAAAGTATTTATCTACATCCTTACCGTTTATTACAATTTTTCCAGATCCATCTTTTATCCATACTCTTGCTACAGCATTCTTTCTTTTACCTGTTGCATAAGATCTGCCTAAATTATCTAATACAGGTTTAGCCAAATTTTCTTCAGTATTGTTATTAATAGTTTCGTTCATTTAACTACATCCTGTATGTTATATGTTTTAGGATTTTGAGCCTCGTGTGGATGCTTATCTCCTACATATACTTTCATATTAGATAGCTGCTTTCTTCCTAGTGGCCCTTTAGGAATCATTCTCTTAACAGCTAATCTGACAAGCCGGTCTGGAAATTTTCCCTCTAATATCTTTCTAGCATTGATGCTCTTAATGCCTCCAGGATATCCAGTGTGTCTATAATAAGTTTTGTCATCGAGTTTTTTGCCCGTTAGCTTAATTTTTTCAGCATTAATTATAACAACGTTGTCACCACAATCCACATGTGGCGTATACGTGGGCTTATGCTTTCCTCTTAAAATATTTGAGACATTTGTAGCCAGTCTGCCCAAGACTATGTCTTTTGCATCGATCAAGAGCCAATCTTTCTTAATGTCCTCTTTTCTTAAAGACGCTGTTTGCTTTAATATCTTTGATGTAGTCATATTGTTGCTTATTAGAGAATACAGTAAAATATGTCAACAACATATATTTATATAATAAATTCATATATTTAATTACTGGTATTATAATACTTTTTAAATTATTACGCTTTACATAAGTCTAAGAGTGTTATTCAATATATTGTCGAGTTTTAATGCAGCTTGCGGACTTATACAGCTAAGCCACCAGCCGCACATAGTATTATGATGCGGTTTTTTTGTTTGTTGTAAAACTCGAAGTAAACATAACTAGAGGAAAAAAAATGGCAAAAAACAAATTTAATCCAGCAGATTCTGTAAATCCTGAAACAATAGCATTGCATGGAGGTGATTACAGAAGTGACCCTTCGACAACGTCAGTGGCTGTCCCAATCTACCAAACAACGTCATATCAGTTTCACAATACTGAACATGCAGCTAACTTATTTGGCGCAAAAGATTTTGGTAATATTTATACAAGAATAATGAATCCTACAGTTGACGTACTCGAAAAAAGAGTCGCAGCAATGGAGGGTGGTGTTGGTGCGTTGTGCGTAAGCTCAGGTCAATCAGCTTCAATGTTAAGTATTCAAAACTTAGTAAAAGCTGGAGATAATATTGTCAGCTCTACAGACTTATATGGAGGTACATGGAACTTATTTGCAAATACAATGAAAGATTTAGGTATCGAAGTGAGATTTGCAGATCCCACAGATCCTGAGAGTTTTAGAAAAATGACGGATGATAATACTCGTGCTTATTATGCAGAAACTCTACCTAATCCAAAACTTAAAGTCTTTCCAATTAGAGAAGTGGCCGATATTGGAGATGAATATAATATACCTCTTATTGTTGACAACACTGCGGCTCCTGTAATTTGTAAACCAATTGAGCATGGTGCAACTATTGTTGTGCACTCACTTACAAAATTCATAGGTGGTCATGGTACAACAATTGGTGGGATAATTGTTGACAGTGGTAAGTTTGATTGGGCTAAAGATCCCAAAAGACAACCAATGTTAAATAATCCTGATCCAAGTTATCACGGTATGATATGGACTGAGTTTGCTAAAGCTGTTGGTCCTATTGCTTATATTGTTAGAGCCAGATTTGTTGGTCTAAGAGACTTAGGTCCAGCACTTCCTCCTCAAAGTGCTTTTCAAATAATTCAAGGCTTAGAAACTGTATCCTTGAGAATGGAAAAACACTGTTCTAATGCAGCGAAAGTCGCTGAATTTCTGTCAAATCATAACAAGGTTTCACGAGTTATATATGCTGGTCTTGATGAAGGAGAAGCAGGTGAAAGAGCTAATAAATATCTTAAAGGAGGTCACGGTGCGCTATGTGGTATTGAACTCAAAGGAGGTAAAGCGAGTGGTGAAAAGTTTATTAATAACTTAAATATGTTTTATCATGTTGCGAACATTGGTGATGCACGAAGCCTTGCGATACATCCAGCTTCAACGACTCACTCTCAATTATCCGATGAGGATATGGAGTCAGCTGGCGTAAACCCGAGTTATGTTAGGCTGTCTATAGGCATTGAACATATTGATGATATTATCGAAGATCTCAAAAATGCTTTAGATGCGGCATAATTTTTAGTTAAAAGTCTCTTTAAGACAAATTTGTTTGAAGAGACTTTTGACTATTCATCCACATTGTAATTGAAATTAAAAATAATATAATTGAGTTACCTTGGTGAGCAAGAGCTAAATGCCATGGTATATTTTGAAATGTCATCAAAACACCAAGTAAAATCTGAATGATAAAAGTTAAATTAAATATTAAAAGTAGATAATTTTTTTTTATCGAATTATTTTTGAAAAAAATATAATTTATATAAATTACCAATGCAAATAGAATTAATGCGAAAGATCGATGTGCAAATATTATGTATTCTTCGGTTTCAAATAAATTAATTATGCCTGTCAATTTGTTATTTTCTACTAAGGGAAAAATATTTCCATCATACAATGGCCAAGTATTATATAACAATCCTGAGTGAGTTCCGGATACAAAAGCTCCATATGCAATTTGAATAAAAATAAGTAAGAATAATAATATTAATAAATATTCAATATTTGATCTTAAATACAAATTTTTATTGTCTTGTCTCCTCATACTTGAGTCTAAGAAAGTCTGATAAGTAATACCTAAAATAATGAATGCCATAGTTAAGTGCATCGCAAGGCGATATTGACTGACATCTATTCTTCCTACTAAACCACTTTTAACCATGTACCAGCCAATAATAGCTTGTACTCCTAAAAAAAAGCCGATTAAAAATAACCTCGTAAAATACCTTTTTTTTATTTGTTTCTGAATTATCAGGTACATCAATGGGATTAAATAAAGTACACCAATAAAACGTGCAAAAAATCTATGGAACCACTCCCAAAAATATATAAATTTAAATTCATTCAGTGTCATCGCACTATTCACCAACATGAATTCATCAATTTTTTTGTATTTTTCGAATTCTAATTGCCATTGCATTTCATTAATCGGATACATTACGCCAGAAATTGGTAACCATTCTGTTATTGATAGACCTGAGTCAGATATTCTAGTATATCCTCCAATAAGTATTATTGTGCAAATTGAAATTGTCAGAGATAATAGCCAAAGTGAAAATATATTGATTTTCAACGTCATAATTATTAAATATTTATCATGTTAAAGGCAAAAAAATTACTAAGTATTATCGTTTTTATACTAATGATGTTTTTATATTGCTTATTAGTTATGGCTTTTTTAGTCAAAATCAACTTTAATAACGGGTTAGTTGAATTTTTTGTTTATTTTGTTTTGGGGATTTTATGGGTTTTCCCGTCAATGTACATTTTAAGACCATTTAAAAAAAAATGATAAAAAGAAAAAATAACTCAATTCAGATGAGAGAGATAAGAAAAAGAATTGATGAAGTTGATTCAAAGATCCTGCCATTAATGGTTAAAAGATCAATTCTAGTAGGTAAGGCTCTTGATTTAAAAACAAAAAAATCAGAAATTGTCGATACAAAAAGAATTGAACAAATCAAAAGAAAAGTTGCACTTCAATCAAAAAAACTGGGTGGCAACCCAAAGCTTATAAGTAAAATTTGGGTTTCTATTATAGAAAATTTTATTGATTTCGAAAAAAGGAATTTTAATAAATAATTATTTGCTGTGGGGTGGTAGTTTCTTTTCTACAAACCATTCATGTTTTTTAGTTGAAGGGTTGTATTTTTTCATTCTTAATTTATCTTTGGCTTTCAAACCTGAAGTAGGTTTTTTTGCATAGTAATAAAACTTACTATCAGTTTTTTCTTCCGGAACCAGTCTTACTTTTACCGTTGATTTCTTTGCCATCTGATTATCAAGTATCTAATTTTTTTTTAAGCTGAACCAAATCATCAAGGACATTAATTAATTTTTTCCTTTTTATGTCGCTTAAATTATGTTGACTTAAATGATTTTGATTAGATGAATTTTTAATATTTTTTTTATCATCTGTAAAGCTATTACTTTTTTGGTTAAGTTCTAACAATTGCCTTGTTCCATTTTCTTTAATTACTTTCTGTACACCCCTGATCGTATATCCATCATTGTAAAGTAAACTTTTAATACCCTTTAACAATTTTACATCTTCCGGTCTATAATATCTTCTTCCTCCGCCTCTTTTAATAGGTTTAATTTGGATAAATTTAGTTTCCCAAAATCTCAATACATGTTGAGGTAATGATAAATCTTTTGAAACTTCACTTATAGTTCTAAAAGCTTCTGGTGATTTTATATTCATTTAAAATTATTATCCCTCAACATTTAATTTGTTTTTCGTATTAACTTTAGATTTAAGAACATTCGATGCCCTAAAAGTTACTACACTTCTTGCTGTAATAGGGACTTCCTGTCCAGTTTTTGGATTTCTACCAATCCTTTCTTTCTTCTGCCTCACAACAAATGTTCCAAAAGATGAAATCTTGACATCGTTACCCTGTATTAGACTTTTTAAGATTTCACCAAAAACAGAGTCTACTAGCGTTGCTGATTCATTTCTTGAAAGTCCAACATTTTTAAATACAGCCTCACTAAGAGTAGATCTTGTAGTAGTCTTATCCATCATAAAAAATTATATAAAATTAAATAGTTATAACAATAGATTAATTATTTATTTTGAAATTTATACTGCTATTTTATCCTGAATTTTCAGGATATATTTCTTTATTTTTTGATCAACTTGGTTCGCTAATAGCGAAAACATTATATCCGCAGCATATGAAACACCACGATATTCAGACTGGCCATGACATTTAATAACCAGTGAATTAAGTCCCATAAAGATGCCGCAGTTGTGCACTCTTGGATCAAGTCTTTCTTTTACTGATCTCATTTGAATTGATGCCAAAAAATAACCTAATCGCGAGATTAAAGAACTTTTAAACGCATCTTTTAGATGGCTTTGAAATAATTTTGCTGTTCCCTCAGCTGTTTTCAATGCAATATTGCCAGTGAATCCATCAGTGACTACAACATTAGTTTTACCGATTGAAATATCATTGCCCTCAATGTACCCAATGTATTTAATAGCATCTGAGTCATTCAATCTTTTTAGTTGATCAGATGCGATTCTGATTTCCTCACTGCCTTTTATATCCTCCTTGCCTACATTTAAAATACCTACAGTAGGTTTATCTATTTTAAATAATATTGAAGCTAAACTAGAACCAAGAATAGCATTATCAATTAGATATCGAGAACTTAATTTGGTGTTTGCGCCTAAATCTAGAACTATAGACTCACCTTTCAAATTAGGCCATATAGATGCAATTGCTGGTCTTTTAATTTCTGATAATGTTTTTATGTTTAATAATGAAAGCGACATTAATGCTCCCGTATTACCAAATGAGAGCACGGCGTCTGACACTTTGTTTTTTACAGAATTTATTGCCTGATGCATACTTGATGAAGTTTTTATCTTTAAAATTTCAGAAGGTTTATCATCCATTGATATAAAAGTTTTACAATCAACTATATTTACTGCACTCTGCAATTCTTTATATTTCTTAATATTTTTACTTATTACTTTTTTGTCCCCAAATAATAAAAATTTAACATTAATATTCCTTAAAAGAGATATGTTTAATCCTTTTAAAATTTCGTTGGTATTTGTCTCACTTCCCAACATATCAATAGATAATGTATAAAATCTTTTCAAAACTGCACTTTAAAATTTAAAAATTGAAAATTATTATTAATATTTTCAGCTTCTGAAAGATTAATAAAATTATTTAAATTTTCCTCCATATAATTAACAAACCATAAAGTTTTTTCTTTGTTGATGTTGCTGCCTTTATAAATATTATTTAAAAGTGTTTTTTGAAGCAATGAATTATCTCCTTTATTTCTTAATAATTCAATGCTCTTACTATATTGAGCAAGTCTTCCGTAGAATGCTCTTACAAATATTTTCATTTTCTTATTTACAGCTATATCTCCAAAACCTAACTCACGTAAATTATTTTCAAAGTCAGCAAACATATGGTCAAAAAGATTTTGTGATATTTCAGACTTGGAGTTACTATTAGTTTTAAAGAAGTAAAATATAATAAATGCATGAAGAATTATGAGGTCAAATCGAGTTTCAAAGCTATCTTCTAAATCTAGTTCAAGATAGAAAAACTTTGATCTCGATATTTTTACAATATTCTGATAAATTTTCTCTACTTTATTATTTTTTTTCTGAAATATCATAAGTAATGAGTAGATACATTATATTAAATATAGTTCTTTTTTTTCTTTTGAGTTGCTCTCCAATTAAAAAACAGCATGGATATTTAATGGATGATTTATTAACATCATCGGATAAAATATCAGAGTTTAAAATTAATAATACAACAAGAAATCAAATATATGAAGCAATGGGATCGCCTTCAATAGAAATATTTGATGTAGATGATGTTTGGATTTACCTTATTTCTGTTAAACAGAATAATGTGTTTGAGGATGATGATATGCTATTTCAAAATATATATAGGTTTTCCTTTAATAATGAAGGAATTTTGACTAACAAAACAATATTGACAAAAGAAAATTTCAATAAGATTGCTTTTTCTAGCGAACAGACACGAGTTAGACGAGATGCCTATGGTATAACAGACCAACTATATGACGCATTCACTAGAGGACAATAATTATAGAGCTGCAAGCAGCAACAACGCAACTATGTTGGTTATTTTAATCATTGGATTTACTGCTGGACCCGCGGTATCTTTATAGGGATCTCCAACAGTGTCTCCTGTGACTGCTGCCTTATGTGCTTCCGAACCTTTTCCGCCAAAATTGCCATCCTCAACATATTTTTTTGCGTTGTCCCAAGCGCCTCCACCTGCTGTCATAGAAATTGCGACAAATATCCCTGTTACAATTACACCAAGTAACATGGCGCCAACAGATGAAACAGCTGCATTTTGGTCAGCGACTATAGATACAATTAAAAAGAGCACAATTGGAGACAGTACAGGTAGCATTGAAGGAATAATCATTTCTTTTATTGCTGAGCGTGTAAGCATATCAACAGATCTAGAATAATCTGGTTTTGACTCACCTGTCATAATACCAGGATTATCAGCGAATTGCTTTCTGACTTCCTCAACAACAGCACCACCAGCGCGTCCAACAGCCATCATTCCCATTGAGGCGAATAAATATGGTAGCAAGCCACCAATTAGTAATCCAACAACTACGTACGGATTTTCAAGGCTAAAATTTGGTGTCAAATTTTCAATTAATTTTAGATCTTCTACATATGCAGCAAACAAGACTAAAGCTCCTAAACCAGCGGAACCAATTGCATATCCTTTAGTAACTGCTTTTGTAGTGTTGCCAACTGCATCAAGCGCATCGGTAGTTTTTCTAACATTTTCGTCTAAATTTGACATTTCTGCAATTCCACCAGCATTATCAGTAACTGGGCCATAAGCATCTAATGCAACAACCATTCCAGCAAGAGCAAGCATAGCAGTAACTGCAATTGCTATTCCAAATAAGCCAGCTAACTGAAAAGTCATAACTATACCTATTACTATAACCAATGCTGGAAGAGCAGTTGCCTCCATCGACACAGCAAGCCCCTGTATGACATTTGTTCCATGGCCAGTCGTTGACGCCTTAGCCACACTTTGCACTGGTCGGTAATTTGTGCCTGTATAATATTCTGTAATCCAAATTAAAAGTCCAGTTATCACAATTCCAATGATTGAACATAAATATAGTGAGGTACCAGAGAAAGTTGTATCGCCAAATGTAAATTCTTTTGACATATCTCCTAATACAAATTGAGTTATTGGATAAATAAATATTAAGGATAAAATAGCAGATGCAATGAATCCTTTGTACAATGCCCCCATGATGCTTTGGGAAGAGCCTAATCTTACAAAAAAAGTACCTATTATTGAAGCCACTAAACAGCTTCCTCCAATAGCCATTGGATAAATGGTCATCATATAAGCAGTTTCACCTGAAAAGAAGATTGTTGCCAAAACCATTGTAGCTACGATTGTAACAGCATAAGTTTCAAATAAATCAGCTGCCATTCCTGCACAATCACCAACGTTATCACCCACATTATCAGCAATCACGGCAGGATTTCTGGGGTCATCTTCAGGAATACCTGCTTCAACCTTTCCAACTAAATCAGCGCCAACATCAGCCCCTTTAGTAAAAATCCCACCGCCCAATCTTGCAAAGATGGAAATGAGCGAAGCTCCAAAACCTAAAGCGACAAGAGCATGCTTGAGTGTTTCCTCTGAAACAGAGTATGAGTCTAAAATTGCATAGTACACAGAAATAGATAATAGTGCCAAACCAGCAACTAACATGCCTGTAACCGCGCCAGCTTTAAAGGCAACATTTAATCCTTTGCCTAAACTCTCGCTCGCAGCTTGTGCTGTTCTTACATTAGCTCTGACAGAAATTATCATTCCAATATAACCAGCAGCACCCGAGAGGATTGCTCCAATTAAGTAGCCACCAACCACCCAGAAATCTCTGAAAAATAAATATAACAGGACACAAATTACTGCGCCAACAATAGCGATGGTAGTATATTGTCTATTAAGGTATGCTTGGGCACCTACTTGAATTGCTGATGAAATTTCTTGCATTTTTTCGCTTCCAGCATCTGATTTCAAAACTGAATTTCCAGCCCAAAATCCATAGATGATTGATAGAATACCAGAGAAAATTACTAGGTTTAATATACTCATGTGATGTGTCCTTGGTTATTTGTTTCTGGTGGAGAAAATGCCAAAAATTACATAAATATGCAACTTTTATTTTATTCTATATTTCTTTAAGATTATCAAGTACTCCATTTAAAAGCGCAGCCTCTTTATTTCCAAAAAAATGATTTGATATCAACAAATACTCAGAAATAAGTATTTTCTTTGATATCTGGTTTTTTACTGTAATTTCATATATCGCACATCTAAATATAGATAATAATAACTTATCAAAAGAATGGATCTTATCCTGATTATTTAAAGACTTTTTTAATATTAGGTCTATTTTTTTAAGATTAAAATATACCCCATTATATATTTCCTTAGTAAGCAATAATTTCACGCCATCTAGTTTATTTTTAAAATCAGCATTTTCAATAATATGAGAGATCAATTCGTCAAAAGGAAGATCTATTACTCTAATATTGATTGAATTTTCATAGAGAGCCTGAACAGCTAAGAGTCTTTGATATGATTTAATATCAGACATTAAAATTTAATTATTTAAAACTGATATGGCTGCCAAAACTGCCTCTTTTGCCCTGTTAAGTTTTTTTGAAGACCTATCAATAGCTTGTTTAAGACTGCTACAAGTTAGGACAGTATTTGAAACTGGTATTCTTTTATCAATAGAAATTGATAAGAGTGAATTTGTTATTGCTTGAGCAATAAACTCGTAATGGTCTGTTTTGCCTTTTATAATACAACCAACTGCAATGACTGCATCATACTTTTTTTTCTTAAGAAGAATAGATACTTGAACAGGAATTTCTAATGATCCATTTACTTTATATAAATCGTAAATGCATTTATGTTTTTTTAACTCTGATATTGCGCCACTTAAAAGACCATTTGTTATTTTTGGATAAAAATTCGAAGCTACAATCAGAAATTTATATTTTTTACTCATCTATGCTACTTAAAAATTTTGTCTCAATTATTTCTATATCAAAAGCTTCGAGACCAATAAATTTCCACTCTGTATTAGTAAGGAGTATCATTTTTTTTACCCCAATTTCAGATAAAATTTGTGCACCCATACCATAAATTCGCAATTCATCACTACTAGATTGATATTGGTTGTATTTGTTCGATTGTTTTGTGATCAAGGTATTAATTATAGATCTGCCAGTATCCCTTATTAATATAATTATACCTCTTTGTTCTTTTTCAATTAACTTTATTGCCTTATGCAAAGATGCATCATTGCTTCCATAATTGCCAAATAAATTATCGAAGTAATCTGTTACATGTACTCTGACTAAAATTGGTTCACCATCATTCACATTTCCTTTTGATAAAACAATTTGTTCAGTACCATCGTATAGCGTCTCATATATTTTTATATTAAATTTTTCTCCTGTTGCTAAGTTTATTTCTGAGTCATAAGATTTTTTAATGAACTTGTCTTTGTCTCTTCTATGAGAGATTAAATCGACGATTCTACCAATTTTGATATTATGTTTTTTTGAAAATTCTATAAGATCAGGTACTCTCGCCATAGTACCGTCATCATTCATAATTTCACAGATAACGCCTGCGGGCGTGTGACCACTTAGCCTAGCTAAATCAACTGAAGCTTCAGTATGTCCAGCTCTCATTAATACTCCGCCGTCTTTGGCAACCAAAGGAAAAACATGTCCTGGACTTATTAAGTCGTTCTTCGTCCTTTTCTGATCAATTGCAGTTTGTATTGTTACAGCTCTGTCATGTGCAGATATACCAGTTGTAACACCTTCTTTTGCCTCGATAGATATTGTAAATGCTGTTGAGTCTCGCGCATCGTTATTTTGTGACATTAAAGGCAAATCGAGCTCCTTTACTCGATCCTCAGTTAGGGATAAGCAAATTAAACCTCTTCCATGAGTTGCCATAAAATTAATTGCTTTATGGTCTACTTTTGCTGCAGGAATAATTAAGTCACCTTCATTTTCACGATTTTCATCGTCAACCATGATTACCATTTTACCTAATTTTTGGTCTTCAATGATTTCCTCAATGGATGATATAAATTCACTAATCATAAATAATATGCTTCAAAGACATTACGTAACATATCTTGCCAGCATATCAACTTCAAGATTTATTCGATTACCTATTTTTAATTTGTGTAAGTTAGTTCTATTCCATGTATAGGGTATGATATTTAGACTAATTACATCTCTGTTTATATTATTAATTGTTAAAGAAATACCATTAATCGAAATAGAACCTTTTTTAGCAATAAGTTTTTTTATTTTTTTGGAAATTTTGAATTTTAACTCATATGAGCCACCAATTTTTTTTGATGAAATTAATGCAGCTGTTTCATCTACATGACCAAAAACAAAATGTCCACTAATCTCATCGCCAACTTTGAGTGATTTTTCAATATTAATCAAATCGCCTATTTTTAATT
Source organism: uncultured Pelagibacteraceae bacterium (assembly GCA_902590345.1). Taxonomy (GTDB): domain Bacteria; phylum Pseudomonadota; class Alphaproteobacteria; order Pelagibacterales; family AG-422-B15; genus CACNXQ01. The sequence goes on from CACIWK010000012.1 coordinate 14,935, forward strand.
GATCAAAATTTGTACAGCTTACTGTTTCCTTTGAAACGTCAAAACTAAGTTTTGTCTTTTTTAAAAATTTTTTCTTTGATATAACGGTTAAACATACTCCATTACAACAAACAGAACTTCCTTTTTTTATATCTTTGAATTTAAGATCAGTATCAAGTATAAGCCTATAGTCTTTATATTTTTTAAACACTTTTACAATACCTGTATTTTCTATAATTCCTGAAAACATAAATTATTTTTTTTTGTAAATAGATAATTGGTCATTATCAATTGTTTTTGTGTTAGTTAAATTAAATTTTTTTAAATGGTCAACTTTGTTTATATCTAAATTTGAGATAGCATTTATTCCATTATTTCCCATAATTTTACTTGACCTAAACCAAAAAATTTCATCAATTAAATTTTCGTTTAAAAGTGAAGCAGACAATTTAGCGCCTCCTTCAACTAATATTCTCATATATCCCAGTTGAGATACAGTTTTGACGACAGTTTTTATATCTAATTCGTTGTTAACCTCTCTGATTTTTATATACTTTATATTCTTAGATTTAAGAATTCTTTTTTTAACTTTGTCTGAATAAAAAACATAAATTTTGCGATTTTTGTTACCAAATATTTTTAAATTTTTCTTTAAATTAACTTTTCTATCTAAGATAAAGATATCAGGAGATAAATTACTCAACCCTTCAAGCCGACAATCTAATATAGGATTATCTTTTCTAATTGTACCAGTTCCTACAATCATACATTCATTTAATGAGCGTAATTTATGACCGACCATTCTCGAAGTTGAGTTGGTAATCCATTTACTTTCGTATTGATTTGTTGCAATTTTACCATCAGCTGTTGATGCAATTTTGAGTGTTATGAATGGCTTATTATCTCTAATAGAATTAAAAAAAATATTATTTAATTCCTTTAATTCGCTGCTAAAATTTTTAATTACTACCTCAATGCCAGCTGATCTTAGTTTCTTTACTGAATTGCTGTTTACCAGAGGATTTTTATCTATTTGAGAAATAATAACTTTTGAAAATTTCAACTCTATAATTTTATTGACGCATGGTGCTGTTTTACCTTTATGTGAACATGGTTCAAGTGTGCAATATAAATGGGCGCCTTTAATATCTTTCTTATTTTTAATTTGATTTATTGCGTGAATTTCAGCGTGAGGGGTACCTGCTGGCTGGGTCCAACCCCTTGACATAATAAAACCGTTCTTAACAATTATTGCGCCAACAGGGGGATTTGGATATGTAGATCCAACAGCTCTAAGGGCCATTCTTTCTGTAATTCTGAGGTAATTTTTTTCACTCAAGTTCTAACCTATTCTTCAGTCGAAGAAATCACACCTAAAAACTCTTCAAAATCTTTTGCCTCACGGAAATTTTTATAGACAGATGCAAATCGAACGTAGGCTACTGAGTCAATGCTTTGCAATCCCTCCATAACAATTTCGCCTATTACGTCTGATGAGACTTCTGTTTCACCAAGACTTTCAACTCTTCTTACAATACCACTGATCATTCTATTAACCCTTTCATTATCAACAGGTCTTTTTCTTAGAGCTATTTGTACTGATCTTTCCAGTTTGTCACGATCAAAAGGGACTTTTTTTCCAGATTTTTTAAGAACAGTCAGTTCTCGTAATTGAATACGTTCAAATGTTGTAAATCTTGCTCCACAAGCTGAACAAAATCTTCTTCTTCTTATCGCACTATTATCTTCTGTGGCACGAGAATCTTTAACTTGAGTATCATTATTACCGCAAAATGGACATTTCATATTATCACCTAGTTATAAATCGGAAATTGATTACAAAGATTTAGGACTTTCTCTTTTACTATTTTTTCAACTTTACTATTATCAACCGGGTTTCGTTTTAAGCCCGATAAAGTTTCAAGTATTAAATTTCCAACAGTTTTAAATTCCTTTTCCTTAAAACCTCTTGTAGTTGCAGCCGGAGTTCCTAATCTGATTCCTGATGTTATTTTTGGAGGCTTTGGATCCTTTGGTATTCCATTTTTATTACATGTAATGTGCGCTTCCTCAAGACTTGTTGAAGCAGCATCGCCTGTTAGGTCCATTGGGGTTAAATCAACCAATATTAGATGCGTGTCTGTACCTCCAGAAACAATTTTGAGACCACCATCTACTAGTGTTTGACTGAGAGTTTGAGCATTTTTAATAACTTGTTTTATATATTCTTTAAATTCTGGTTTTAGTGCTTCACCAAAGGCAACAGCTTTGCCTGCTATTACATGCATTAGAGGTCCACCTTGATACCCTGGGAATACAGCTGAATTAAATTTTTTGCCTAAGTCTTTATTATTAGAAAGTATCATACCACCTCTAGCACCTCTTATAGTTTTGTGAGTTGTCGAAGTAACAACATCTGCAAATTCTATAGGATTAGGGTACTCTTCTGCTGCAACTAATCCTGAAAAGTGAGCCATATCCACATGCAGATATGCTCCTACCAAGTCACAAATTTCACGAAATCTTTTGAAGTCTATAATTCTCGAGTAAGCGCTTCCTCCTGCAATTATTATTTTGGGTTTATGTTCTTTTGCAAGCGACTCAACTTCATCATAATTAATCAATCCTTCGTCATCTAAACCATACTGAACTGCATTAAACCATTTTCCTGACATGGATGGTGCTGACCCATGAGTTAAATGTCCACCAGCATCCAAGCTCATACCTAAAATTGTATCTCCTGGTTTTATTAGAGCTAACATAACCGCACCATTAGCCTGCGCTCCTGAATGGGGCTGCACATTTGCATATTCGCATTTATAGAGTTTTTTTAGTCTCTGAATTGCAAGGTCCTCAGCAATATCAACAAATTCACAGCCTCCATAATAACGGGCAGCCGTATACCCTTCTGCATATTTATTTGTTAATACAGACCCTTGAGCTTCTAATACGGCTTTTGAAACTATATTTTCTGATGCAATTAACTCAATCTGATTTTGTTGTCTTGAAAGTTCTTTGTTTATTGCTTCATGAATTTCGTTATCGATTTCTTGAAGTGGAGATGAAAAAAAAGTCATATAATTATCCTATTTTATTTATTCTAACAGCGTGTCGGCTGCCTTCAAAGTCCGTATTTAAGAATGTTTCAACTAGACTTAAGGCTGTAGCTTCATCTATAACACGGGCGCCTAAAGTCAAAATATTTGCATCATTATGTTCCCTAGCTAATTTTGTAACCTCACTGCTATAACAAAGAGCAGCTCTAATCCCAGGTTTTTTATTTGCTGCCATTGCCATCCCTTGGCCAGTTCCACAAACTAATACACCCTTATGAGCTTTTTCATTTAAAATATCATTTGTAACTTTTGAAGCGTAGTCAGGATAATCTACTGGATCTTTTTTATCTGGTCCTCTATCAATAACATCAACTCCACAATCTAAAAGGCGTTTAATTATTTGATCTTTTAGATCAAAACCTGCGTGGTCTGAAGCAATAGATACTTTAGTTTGTTCACTCATATAGGATATTATTAAACTAATTATACTAAATCTTGTATATAAAAATATACAATAATTAATTCCAAAGAGACTTTTTTTGTAAGACTTTTTTTAAAGTTGTCGGTTTATCTGTCATTATACCGTCAACATTTATATTTATTAGATCTATCATCTGGTTTTCATCATTAATTGTCCAGACATGTATTTTTTTTCCAAGACTATGAACATGCTCGACTAGATCACTAGTAACAATTCTCAAGCCCATATATGTCATAGGTATTTGAAGACATGGAATACTATTATCATAGATAGAAAAAAATCTATTAAGAAAAAATAATATGGTCTCACTCTTAGTCATGGATGAACATAGATTATCTTTAAACTCATTTCTCAAAATATCTATCTTAGTATTACTAAATGAACCAATACATATCCTGTCAATATTTTTCATAGATTTTAATTTATCTTTCAATAAGTATGCAGACTCTAAACTTTTGGGCTCAATATTAAAATTGATCTCTGGCCAAGAAGATAAGACCTCGTCAAGTAATGGGATTGTATGTGTCTCAAAAATTTTTATATTTTTTAACTCTTCATAATTTAAATTTTCTATTTTCGCATCTAGGCCACGTATTCTTTTTAAATCTGGATCATGAAATATTATCAATTTATTATCTTTTGTATGCCTCACATCTGTTTCGATGTGCCGATATCCTAAATTAATTGAATTATTGAATGCATCTAAAGTATTTTCACAAAAATCATAGGAACCGCCACGATGTGCAAATGGAATAAAATTATAATTGTCTAAAAATTTAAAAGACATATATATACTGAATTATGTTATTTAATTTTATAACTATATTAGGCTTCA
>CACIWK010000013.1 GCA_902590345.1 uncultured Pelagibacteraceae bacterium
TATATCTTAGGACTCACGGTGTTGGGATTTATGTTTCGCTAAGTTTTTATGTTTATTTAATTTTACTTTCAATATTACTGTTAGTATTTCTTAAAAGAAAAAATATATCCATATTCTTAGTTTTTTTAATTTCTTTGGAATTATTATTTGGTATAGCTCCAAAAGCACTCGATATTATGAACTTAGTTACCATCAAAACGTATCTTCCAAAAAATAATCTCAATCAATTTATATTTCACCCTACATTAATGGGAATCCCAAATCCAGAATTTAGGTCAAAAAAGTTTAATCATAGTGATAATGGAATCAGGGTAAATAAAAATGAGTTTGATACTAACAAACCACATATCGCAATTTTTGGTGGATCATCAGCTTATGACGTTGGTTTAAGTGATCAAAATACTTGGATTAGTATACTAGATGCACAAATTGAGGACTATAGTATTTCTAATAATGGAGTACCCGGATACTCAATTGTTGAACACTTAATTCAAACTGCATTTTATTTAGATAGAGCAGGAACCAAGCCCTTTTGTGCAATTTATTATTTTGGGACAAATGACATAAGGAATTATGGTCTAAAAAAAATTGATGATGGTTACTCAGATTTTCATCTCCTATCACAATATGGAAATTTAAACGTAAGATATACTCCAAATACACCATCACCTATTTTTAATTTGATATTAACCTATCTTGGAAGAAATGAGTTACCTTTTCCAAATATTAATGAAGACCATGAAGGTTCAAAAAATAATGAACATTTTGATATTATCTCCTCACACCTAAATTCAATTATCTCTCTTAATTCAGGAAGAGGTATTAAGACAGTATTTATAGGTCAAATATTAAACAAAAAACTCATTGAAGACTCTGAGAAAAGTATTGATTGGCTTCCTTTTATTAAAGGAAAGGATGTATGGAATATTCAATATGAATTTAATAAGAAAGTAATGAAGTTCATAAAAGGTAAAAAAGCTTACTATTTTTCCCCAGAAATTGAAAGTTTTGACGAAACTGATTTTCTTGATTTTGCTCATTTTTCTGAAGATGGAGCAAAAAAATTTGTAAGTTTGATAAAAGATGAAGTGATAAAGGGCTGCAACTAAATATTGGTTGCGGGGGTAGGATTTGAACCTACGACCTTCAGGTTATGAGCCTGACGAGCTACCAGACTGCTCCACCCCGCGCTATAATTTTCAATCTAAAAATAAAGCTTTTTAATCTAACTACATTAAAGCATTATGTCAATTATGAGTTTAAAGAGACTAAACTAAATTTATTTTTTTTTTTGTACATATAATGATATTAATAAATCCAAAATAATTAAAATAATGGATATTAAATTAAACACTCATCTTATTATTTATGGATCAGGTTATACTGGCGCTCACTTATTTGAGAAATTAAAAAAACTTGGTCTTGATAAAAGAGTGAAAGCATTTCTAGATACCTCTAAAGAGTTACACCAAAAAAAATGTTGTGGAATTAAAATTTGCGATCCAGAAATATTGATTAATGAGAGCAACTATACAGTTATAATATCGGTAATTACAGCAGAATTTATTGATGAAATAAAAAAAACTCTTAATAACCTTGGAGTAAAAAAAGAAAATATTATTTTACATTCAGCTTTTGATGAAAATAAAGCCTATAATAATGACGAGTTACTTAGATTAGATAAAATTAAAGATAAATTGTTCTATGGAAAAGAGATTTTTCAAAAGGTTATAGATGCAAGGCAATCCCGCAATTGGGAAGGAGTTAAGAGATATAATAGCAATAGAAAAATAAATTTGATTGATGAATATTTAAAGGGTTTTAATTTCACAGATTATATAAATATTTTTGATTGTGGTACTTTTGATGGATTTCATGCCCACTTATTTCATAAACTCAATGAGAAAGCTAACATCTACTCTTTTGATCCATTGGGAGATAAATTAGTAAAAAGAACTTATATAAATAAAAAAATATTTTATATTAAGGCAGCATTCTTAGATAAGAAATCTAAAATGTATTTTCGAGAAATGCCAACTTATTTGGGTGGAGCTAATTATTTGTCTGAGAATAGACAATCTGGTGATTCTTATTTGGTTGAAACAACAACAATTGATGACTGGGTAAAAGAAAACGATATTACTAGTATATCTTATATAAAAACAGATATTGAGGGCTCAGATTATATGGCTTTAAAAGGAGCAACTAATTCAATTTCTAAATTTCTTCCAGATCTTGCGATAAGTATTTACCATAAGAATGATCATATGTATTTAATACCTGAGTTTGTCAAATCCATTAACCCAGAATATAATTTATGGTTTGATCATTATACAGATAGTTTAGACTCTAGTGTTTTATATTGTTCAACAAGTCTACCATCAAAAAAATTTTTAGTGTAATTATTCTTTTTTGATTTCGACGATATAGTAGGTACCAAGGTAGAGAGATAATTCTGGATATTTATCCTCAAAATAATACAGGTAAGTAAAAATTTTTTTACCGATTGAATTGTCAGGTATTAGAAGCTTTGATTCTCTGCTTGATATCGTGCGTAAAGGGTAAATTTTCAAATTATATTCTTTACTAAATTGCTTCCACCACGAAATTGGATGTGTATAAAAATAAATTCTTCTGTTCTCACTTTTAAAAAAATTAAATATTTTTTGGGGTAAAAAAAATATAAAATTCCAAATGGAATATCTATTAGTATAAGTAATATACAATTTACTTTTGCTCTTAAGGCCAGAGATCATATTACGAACAACTTGTTTTTGATCAAACTTGTCCATGTGATAAAGTGCATGATTACACAATATTAAATCATATTTATTTTTCTCATTAAATTTTACAGCGCTTTGACAAATAAATTTCGAATTTGGTCGAGCATTATTTCTCGCTTCGTCTAAGGCTTTTTGAGAAATATCTAAAAAATGATTTTCAGTAAATCCATTATAATATTGTTTATATTCCTCATATTGAATAGGTCCACAGCCGACGTCTAAAGATAAACTATAGTCGCAATATTTTTCGTTTTTGTTAATTTTATTAGCTAACCTTAGACGACACTTTGATACATATTCTTTTGCTGCTTCCCTATTATCTTCCCACAAAACGGAGTCTTGATAGTGAGCATCATTATTTTTTTTATGCCATCCTTTAGAATTATAGAATTCTTTTAGATTTTTATCAGCTTTAGCCATGCATTAGTTTGAAGAATTATTTATATGTTCCCTTAATTTCTCAGCAATAGGTATTTCATCAGGAATAATCGTTTTAATTCCATCGCCCATTGCAGACTCTATTTTTCTAACTGAAGCAACTAAGTTTCTAAGACCATTCGGCTCAACAGACGCCGATTGGTCTGAACCATATAAATGTCTGCCCAGAGTTATATGTCTTTCTAATGATGTAATTCCCATACTTGCTGCCGCAAGGGAAATTACAATACCAGGTTCATGACCACTATATCCAACATCACAATTGAACTTATCTCTGAGAGTTTTTATTAAATTTAAATTAGCATTTTCATCTTTCATTGGGTATGTTGAAACCGTATGCATTAGTTCAAATGGACAATCGTTGTCCCTAAATATTTTTACTGCTTTTTCAATATCACCTATCTCAGACATTCCAGTTGATATAAATGTATGCTTTTTTTCTTCTGCTATCATTTTAAGAAGATCTTCATAAACTATCATTGCAGAAGCTACTTTATTATAGTTACAGTTATACTCTCTCAAAAAAAGTTGACTACTTTTATCCCATGCTGATGCAAACCATTCTATTTTTTTTTCTTTACAATATTTATCAATTTGGTCGTATTCTTCTTTTCCAAATTCCAAACCTTTTTTTTGATCTCTTTGAGTTTTACCCCACGGACTTTCTCTTGGCGCATTCAAAAATTCCTGAGTATAAACCTCATCAATGTTTCTTTTTTGAAATTTAACAGCATTGCAACCTGAAACTACTGCAACATCTATTAGTTCCTTGCATAACTTAAGATCACCATTATGGTTAATCCCAATTTCAGCGACAACGAAGATGCTCATGAGCGAACATTATACAATATTTTATTTAGGTCAATTGATAAATTGTTTTCCAAAAGTTCTCTGGCAACACCATCTCCACCTTTTCGTTTTATAATAATATTAGATATCTTCCTTATTTGTTTGTGACTGTCACTAGGGCATGCTCTAAATTTACACATTTGCATTGCAATTAAATCATTTATATCATTCCCTACATATAAAATATTTTTAAATGGAATTTTATGTTTTTTAGAAATTTTTTTTAGTGTATCTTCTTTATTTTTTAACTTATTGATTGCTTTAATTTTTAATTTATTTGCCCTAGCAAGAACCACTTTATTTTTCTCTGTAGACAATATATAAACAGTTTTATTCAATTTCCTTAACGCCTCAAAAGCAATTCCATCGGCCCTATTACATGAGATACTTTCTTTCCCGTTTTCATCTACAAATACTAAATTATTAGTCAATACACCATCAAAATCAAAAATAAACATTTCAATATTATTGATATTTAACTTCATGAAGTTACAATACTATATCATTTTTCTAAATATACATTCTAAAATAATTAAATAAACTTACTTATATGAAAATACTAGCTATTATTCCACTTCGAAAAGACAGCCAAAGAATAAAAAATAAAAATATATTGCGAATAAAAAATAAGCCGATGTTTCGTCATGCAAGTGACGAAGCAGTAAAATGCAAATATATCTCCAAGGTCTTTATCGCAACAGATATTGATAAAATTAAGTTGCCAACTAGTAGTAAGATACAGGTATTTAAAAGATCAAAAAAAAGCACTTCAAAGAAAGCACCAACTGAACTTGTGATAAAAGAATTCTTAACAAAATATGACTGTGATTATTGTATTTTAATACAAGCGACCAACCTCTTTTTAACTAAGAATGATCTGGACTCTGCAATAAAAAAGATTTTAAACAAAAAAAATACATATGATTCATTACTTTCAGTTGTTGAATCAAAGTATTTAATTTGGAAGCGAATTAAAAATAAGAATGTATCGTATAACTACGATTATAGAAAAAGACCAAGAAGCCAAGATATCAAAAGTAAAGAGTATATTGAAAACGGTTCATTTTATATTTTTTCGCGAAAAAATTTTTTAAAATACGAAAATAGACTTCATGGAAACATAGGATTACATGTAATGAAAAAGAATTCGATATTCGAAATTGATGAAAAGGAGGACTTAGAGATAGTTAAACGATTATATTAGATTTATAAGAATTTCTTTAAACTATCCTTAAGAACGGATATGTTCTTTTCAGCTTCTTCAATAGATCTATAATTTGTTTTGAAAAGCATACAGGTTGGTTGAACTTCTTCTGTAATTGGACATTTACCATGATATTCGTCAGAATAACCAAGTTCTCTCATGATTCCCTCATTATAAACTGTGGCCATCATAGCGTAAAATGTATCCCCACCATTACTTACATGGTTTTTATAGAAACTCTTCCACTCAGCCAGCTTTGAAAAAGGTGATTTAACAGAATAGGTAAAATACGAATGTCCATAACCCTCAGGCACCTCCTGAGGGGAGAATGAATTATAGTTTGAAAAAACTTCATCGTATAATTTAGCAATATCTCTCCTAATTTTAACTTTTTCTTCGACCATTTCGAATTGAGCAAGTGCTACAGCTGCACAAAATTCAGGTATCCTGTAGTTCAAGCCAAGTGCGTCATGTCTAATAAAGTCTGGTGATTGAAACTCTTCAGGAATGATTGCTGCTAGTTTACTTTTATCAGATGTAAGATTTTTAAATCCACCTCCAGCAAACTTTCTCGCTTTTTCTGCAAGACCTTCGTTATTAGTTAATAATATCCCACCTTCATGACATGTTATATGTTTTGTTCTTTCAAAAGAAAACATTGCTATATCTGTATCAGTTCCCACATACCGACCTTTATAAGAACCAAGCATTGTTTGAGCATTATCTTCAATTACAGGTATATTATGTTTTTTCCCAATAGCTACAATCTCGTCGATATCACAAGGAAGACCATGATAAGAAACTGGAATTATTGCTTTCGTTTTTTCTGTAATTTGCTCCTCAATTTTTTCAGGGTCAATGTTGTGTGTACCGTATTTGATATCTGCAAATTTAACTTTGGCACCCATGATAATTGCTATTGAGGCATCCCAAAGCACTGAAAAAGGTGAAGTAATTACTTCGTCACCAGGTTTAACGCCAACGGCGTGCATTGCAGCATGAAGTCCCGAAGCGCCTGAGTTAAGTGCTATTGCAAATTTCACACCATATTTTTTTTTAAATTCAGACTCTAATTTGTCAGTGAAGGATTGCTTTCTTGCTTCATCACTGTTTTCAAGTATTTGTTTTAGATACTTTAATTCATTGCCTTTTGTCCATTTAGGGTCCATTTTTAACTCCTGGCCTCAAGATACATTTTATTAATAAGTAACAATTAAAGTGCGAAAATATATTATGATAGCTCTATTTAATAATTGGTTTAAAATAATCACAAATGAATTTAGATCAAGTAAAAATGTTTAATTTAGATAAAAAAATAATTGTAATTACAGGAGCAGCCGGATTATTAGGACGAAATCATACTCACGCAGTTGCGGCACATGGCGGTATACCAGTACTAATAGATATAAATAAGAAAGGCTTGCTTGAATTAAATGAGGAAATAGAGAAAATCTATAATATTTCATGTGAAGTACATGTTATTGATATTACAAATGAAAATGAGTTAAAAAAGAATGCAAGGCAAATATTTAAAAAATATAAAAAAATTGATGGACTCGTAAATAATGCTGCTATTAATCCACATGTAACAAATTCAAAAAATACTAATTTTTCAAGATTAGAAAATTTTAAACTTTCAACTTGGCAAAAAGAAATTGACGTTGGTCTTACTGGAGCATTTTTATGCACAAAATATTATGGATATTATATATCAATAAATAAGAAAGGAGGGTCAATAATAAATATATCTTCCGATCTAGGTCTAATTGCTCCAGATCAAAACCTTTATTCAAAAAAAAATATTTCGAAAAATAAGCAACCCGTAAAACCAGTGACATATTCTGTGATTAAGTCTGGCATGATTGGATTAACTAAATATATATCGACTTACTGGGCAGAAAGTAATGTGAGATGTAATGTTTTATGTCCAGGTGGAGTGTTAAATGATCAAAAAAATGATTTCTTAGAGAAGATTTATGAGAGAATACCTCTAAAAAGACTTGCTAACCCAAATGAGTACCAAAGCACGCTTGTTTGGATGCTAAGTGACTCATCAAGTTATTTAAATGGAGCCATAATACCAGTTGACGGTGGTAGAACTGCATGGTGAGAATAATTATTATAATTAGAAATAAATAAATAAATTTATTTTAATAAAGCAAAATTTTATAAGCAATGATTAAACATAGGTCGATCTATTGGAATTCTTTCTCCACTTAGGAAATAAATTAATTAATATCATATCTCGATAGTTTGAAGGTATAGAGGCTCTATGCATACATCGAGAATTGTCTATTATAATGTAGTCACCTTTTTCACCAGTAAACTTTTTTTGATCTTTAAAATTTATAACTTCTTTCCAGACTTCCCAACTCCATCTTTCTCTTAATTTCGGCCAATTTTTTTTTACATTATCAAAATCTAAATAATATAGAGGGCCTTCATCTAAAGATACTGAATGACATAATACAAATATTGTGAGCATACGATTGCCATCATGTGAGTCTTGATGCCATAGGTTAGAATAGATATCAAAATTACCAAATTCTTTTGGAATATTATAATTTCTAAAAGCCATTGGTTTTTTAAATACAAATTTTTTTCCAAGATACTTTTCTATTTTTTCTTTATTATCATTTATTATAGAATGAAATACTTTTGGAACTTCGTCAAAGTCGTAATAGGATGAAAAAACAGCTTGAGAGTTAAATCGGTTTCGCTGCTTCAATATTTCATTGTCAATTATCGGTAATTCAGATGTTGATTTTCCACTCAAAGTATCAAAATTATTTTTGAGACTAAATAATTTTGAATAAAATATATCCTTTAATATTTGAGAAAATCTACTTTGTGAATAAAAGAAAGTTTTTGAGATCAAATATTCTAAGCTTAAAATAAAGTACTTAAGTCTATCAAATTTTTTTTTCATATTTATTTCTATTGTAATTTAATCGACTTATTAAGTATATAATCTACATTAATATTATTCATATTAATTTTAAATAAATATTTATATTTTTTATTTTCTACTAATTTAATCACTTCTTTTTCTTTCATACTATTCATAGGTTCCCAGTATTTACCTTCATATTGTCGAAGAAAAGTATCCTCTAAGATTTTATTTTCACAAATTTTTTTGCTTACTATGCTAATTAATTCAAATGAACTTTTGTAAACCTCAGTTCTTATTTCCTGATATGTTTTACATTTTGATACATCAACAACTTTTTTCTCAATAATATTACCTTCATCAATAGCATGATCCATAAGATGAACTGTTACACCAACAGGGTGATTATTTAAAATTGACCACTCAACGCAACTGCATCCTCGATAATATGGTAATATTCCAGGGTGAGCATTCAATATTCCGATTTTTAAATGATTTATAAGTTCTTTTTTTATTATTCTTGGAGTACCCCCATTAATCAGAAAATCTATTTTCAAATTATTAATAATATTAATTGTTTCTAAATTGTTATGATTATCTACAATGAAAATTTCTGATCTTGTATTTAGTTTTTCGATGGGATTTGTGTATAATAAATTTCCTACTCTTTTTTTTATGATATAGGTGTCCTTTGATGATAGTTCTTTTTTATCTATGATAATTGCTGAAGGATACAATTTAAGTTTCTCTAAATATTCATAAAAGTATCCACTTAATGGATCATTCTTTCCAACCAAAAGTGCAAAATTCATGTTATTTTAATTTATCTAAATTATTCCAAACTTTTTTAAATGCTTTTATAAGCAGCTCCAAGTCATGGTCATGAAGTTGATGCATACACATTTCTATGCTTAGTAATGAATTGTCGTGTAAGTTCTCTGCAACAGGGCATATACCTTTATTATAATTGATATTTTTACGAGCATATTCTGAATTCCATGGAAAACCTGAAGATCCATAAGCTATTTTTTTTTGGTACATAGGCAACAAATGAAGATTAGCATATCCTTCAGCAACACCCTCCAAGCCTTCGGCAGCTAATGCATTGGCAATTTGAGATCTTTCTACACCAATTTCTGTTGTATTAATCTTCATAGAATAACTATAATAAACATGAGTACAATTTTCTTTTACAATTGGGAGTTGCAGGCCATCAAGATAATTGAGTTCTGATGTGATGGTATTAGCAATTTTTATTCTTGAATCAACCAGATCTTTTAATTTCTTCAATTGTTCAATTCCTATTGCACATTCTATTTCACCTAATCTAAAGTTGTATCCAATAATATTTTCAATATTTTTAATATTATATCCCTTAACAGCTGCTTCGCCATGATTGCGAATTAGTCTTAATTTTTCAGCCAATAGGTCATCATTTGTCACTAATATGCCACCTTCTCCAGTATGTATATGCTTGTGGTAATTCAAACTATATCCGCCTATATCTCCAAGGGTACCAGTGTAGCTATTAAAATATTTTGAACCTGGAGATTGAGCTGCGTCTGATATTACTTTCAGATTATGTTTATCAGCTATTTCTCGTATAACATTCATATTTGAAGGATGACCAAATATATCTACGGCCATAATTGCTTTAGTTTTATGAGTTATATTTTTTATAATCGAGTCTGGATCAATATTAAATGTTTCAGATTCAATATCTGCGAATACTGGAATTGCGTTCCAATGAATTATTGAAGTAGGACAGGCACACATCGTCCATGTAGGAACGATAACTTCGTCCCCAGGTTCAATTCCAATTGCACCAACAGCAGCAATTAGTCCAGATGTCCAAGAATTTACACTAATTACATGCTTAACATTAAAATAATTTTTACATAGTTCCTCAAATTCTTTTACCTTTTCTCCTCCCAAGAAATCTCTATCATCTGCGCCTATAAATTGAGAGAGAACACCAGACTCAACAACTTTTTTTGCCGCTTCAACTTCTTCAGAGCCAAGAGAATTATATTTAATGAAAGGATTTTTTATTATTTTATCTCCACCATGTATTGCTAATTTATTATCTATCATCCTGTTAACCATTCTTTATTAAAGATAAGTATCTTGCTGTCTGAAGAGCTTCCTTACCATTGCATAATAAATATTTTTTACCATTTAAAAAATTCGAAATTTCATTGTATACATTATATTGGTATTGATCTAATTGATTTTTAATATATCTTTTTGTTTTCGTTTCTCCCTTTTTTTGATCAGTATTTTTAAATCTAGTATAATAGATTTCTTTTCCACCATCTTGATAATTAAGTCTT
>CACIWK010000014.1 GCA_902590345.1 uncultured Pelagibacteraceae bacterium
TCAGTAAATTTTGGGGGCATTAAGGCAGTAAATAATGCAACTATGGAAGTTGAAAAAGGAAAAATTACTGGCTTAATCGGCCCAAATGGAGCTGGCAAAACTACTCTTTTTAATATCATAGCGGGTAATATTGCACCAACAAATGGAACTGTATTTTTGGATAAAAAAAATATTACAGGACTTCAATCACATGAGCTATTTGATGAAGGAATATTAAGAACATTTCAATTAGCACATGAATTCTCAAACATGACTGTGCTTGAAAATTTAATGGTTGTTCCAGGATCTCAATCAGGTGAAAGAATACTTAATACATGGTTTAAAAGAAAAATTATTGAAGAAGAAGAATCAATTATTAGAGAGAAAGCAATTGAAGTTATAAATTTTCTTAAATTAGAGCATTTGACTTTTGAATTAGCAGGTAACTTATCGGGTGGACAAAAAAAATTACTAGAGCTTGGCCGCACTATGATGGTTGATGCAAAGATAGTGTTATTGGATGAAGTTGGTGCAGGTGTTAATAGAACTTTATTAAATGATATTGCAGATACAATTAAAAAATTAAATACTGAAAAAAATTATACGTTTTTTATGATCGAGCATGATATGAATTTTTTAAGTCAACTCTGCGATAAGGTAATTGTAATGACTGAAGGGTCTGTTCTCGTAGAAGGTAATATTGAAGAAATAAAAAAAAATGAAAAAGTAATAGAAGCCTATTTGGGTAGAGATGATAATCAATGACTAAGTTCTTAAGTTGCACAAATATGACAGGTGGATACGGTGGTGAAGATATTATTCATGGTTGTGATATCGAAGTAGATAGAAATCAAATAGTTGTAATCGTAGGTCCAAATGGTGCGGGTAAGTCAACTGCCATGAAAGCAATGCTTGGCATGATTTCTTTAAAAGAAGGTAGTTTGATATTAGATAGCTCAGATATTTCAAAATTAACACCTCAAGATCGAGTTGCGGCTGGTATTGCTTTTGTACCACAAACAATGAACATTTTTAGCGAGCTTACAGTTGAAGAAAATTTAGAAATGGGTGCTTTTCTTAGAGAAGATAGTGTTAAGGAAACAATTGAGGAAATTTACAACTTATTTCCAGCAATGAAAGATAAGAGAAATCAGCTTGCAGGTGAATTATCTGGTGGGCAAAGACAACAAGTTGCAGTTAGTCGAGCATTAATGACAAGACCTAAGGTTCTCATGCTCGATGAGCCAACAGCGGGTGTTTCACCAATAGTTATGAAGGAAATTTTTGAGAGAATTATAACTATTAAGAACTCAGGAGTTGCAATTGTGATCGTCGAGCAAAATGCCAAACAAGCATTAAATATTGCAGATTTTGGTTATGTTTTGGTCGGAGGAGAAAACAAGTTTAGTGGCGAAGGACAAGCGCTATTAAATAATCAAGAAGTAAGAAAGAGTTTTTTGGGAGGATAAGTTGGAAGATTTTGAATTTATTAATGCAATGGTCCTGTTGGCAAATTTTGTAATTGTCCCAGCTTTGTCATATGGAAGTCAACTGGCATTGGCTACATTAAGTTTAACAATTATTTATGGTGTATTAAGATTTTCAAATTTTGCTCAAGCTGATTGGATGTCATTTGGAACGATGGCAACAATTTTATTTACATGGTTATTTCAGAGCGCAGGAATAAGTGCTGGAATTCTTCCTACCGCATTACTTGCTCTACCTTTTGCTATAATAGTAACAGCTTTGTTTTGTCTTTTAATTGATCGGTCAGTTTATAGTTTTTATCGTAAACAAAAAAGTCAACCTATAGTGCTCATGATCGTTTCCGTAGGAGTTATGTTTATTCTGCAGGCAGTTGTCAGATTTATTATAGGACCAAATGATAGAAAGTTTTTTGATGGTGAAAAGTATATAGTACATGCACTGGACTTTAAAAATTACTTTGGATTAGAAGAAGGATTAACAATCAAATCAACTCAATTAATCACAGTCGTTGTAGCTCTAGTTGCGATGATAAGTTTATTCTATTTCTTACAGAAGACTAAACTGGGTAAATCAATGAGAGCGTACTCAAATAATGAAGACCTGGCACTATTATCAGGAATTAATCCTGAAAAAATAGTGATTGTTACTTGGATTATATCTTCAATATTGATTACTACAGCTGGGGTTCTCTATGGGCTAGATAAAAGTTTTAAACCATTTACATATTTTAATTTGCTATTACCAATGTTTGCAGCTGCGATTGTAGGTGGAATCGGATCCCCAATAGGAGCGGTAATTGGAGGTTATGTTATTGCGTTCTCTGAAATTACATTAACCTATGCTTACAAAAAATTCTTTGTGTATCTTCTTCCAGAAAGTTTAGAACCGTCAGGATTGATGCAAGTTCTCTCAACAGATTATAAGTTTGCCATTTCTTTCATTATTTTAGTGATTGTGCTGATCGTCAGGCCAACAGGAATTGTAAGGGGCAAAATAATATGAACGACGAATTAAGAGCTCCAATTGCTTTCGCAATAATGGGGATTTTGCTTGCAATTGTCGGCTTTACTCAGTCATGGTCTGTGTCTCTTAGTGTTATTAATCTCTGTATTATTTCTTCAATCATGGCGATTGGGGTCAATTTGCAATGGGGATACGGGGGTTTGTTTAATGCAGGAGTAATGGGTTTTACTGCGCTTGGAGGTTTGACAGCAGTATTGGTTTCACACGATCCAATTTATGAAGCATGGGATAAAGCAGGTGTCGGAATTGTCATTAGTACAATTATATTTGTATTATCAATCACTGCACTCTTGTTTGTATTCAGAAATATTGAAAATAAACAAATAAGAAACACTCTTATAATCTTAATAATTGTTTTTGGTTTAATTGGTATTAATAATTTTTATGGACCTTCAATAGATATTATCGAGTCGATTAATCCTGCTAAAACAGGTTTTCTTGGAGGTTTGGGATTACCAATTATTTTCTCTTGGCTGATTGCTGCAGTAGTCGCTGGACTTGTTGCATGGGTAATAGGAAAAATTACTCTCCGATTACGGTCAGACTATTTGGCTATCGCAACTCTTGGAATTTCAGAAATTGTAATTGCAGTAGTTAAACATGAAGATTGGTTATCTCGAGGAGTTAAAAATGTTTCAGGTTTAGATAGACCTGTTCCATATGAAATTGAACTTCAGCAATCTGAATGGTTCCTTAATCTAATTGAGAGAATAAACTTTTCAAAACTAGAAGCTATACAATCTCTTTCATCAAGACAAGATTTGCTGAACGATCTTGTTATTGATAGTTCAGGAATATTTGTAAAACTCTGTTATGCAGGATTATTTTTTTCTGTTCTTTTGTTAATCTTCTATCTAAGTCAACTTGCTTTAAACTCACCATGGGGAAGAATGTTAAGAGCCATAAGAGATAACGAAGAAGCAGCTAGTGCAATGGGTAAAAATATTTTTGCACAACATTTACAAATTTTTATTATTGGCTCAGCAATTATTGGTATAGCGGGAGCGATGCTCACTACCTTAGATGGCCAGTTTACACCCGGGTCTTATCGTCCATTAAGATTTACATTTATTATCTGGCTAATGGTTATCATTGGTGGATCGGGTAATAACTTAGGATCAATTTTTGGAGGATTCTTTATTTGGTTTATTTGGATTGAAGCAGAACCATTGTCCATTGGTTTCATGAACATGTTGGCTGGTGGGCTCGAATACGACAATCCTCTTAGAATGCATCTGCTGGGAAGCGCAGCACATCTTAGATTATTTATAATGGGTTTATTGCTTTTATTGGCGCTGAGGTTTATGCCAAAAGGGGTGATACCCGAGAAAATCCAAAAAAAATAGGGGCCAAAATCGGCCCCTATTGATTAAAATGTTAAGATCTTAACGAACTGTAACTGTATTAAATTTACCATTACCTATTTCAAGCTCTTTATAAGAACCAGAAGCTTCACCAACATCAGAGAACTCAACATTTGTTGCGCCTTGATAGTTAACTTGGCCTCCATCTTTTAAAATTTGTAATGCTTTGCCTAATTCACCTGGAAAAATTTCTGTTCCAGGAGCATTTGCAACTCCCATTACATTTTGAGCGATTGAAGATCTATCCGCAGAATTACCTGCTTGTATTGCAAGCAATATTAAAGCAGCTGCATCATAGGACTCTGGTTCGAATGGTCCATCACCTGGGATACCGTTTGAAGATGCAATTGATTTAAACATATTTGCTCCCTCTGATTCAGATCCTGGTAAAGTTCCAAAAGTTCCTGTCAAATCACCATCTACATTTTCAATTAGACTGTCACCAATCATTCCATCGGCAAGTATAAATCTTGAAAATGCTCCAGTCTCCATTGAGTTCTGAATGATTCCTCGACCGCCTTGGTCTACATAACCAAGAACAGCAACTTCTGAAGCTCCTGACGCTGATAGTGTTGATACTTCTGCTGAGTAATCACCTTTGCCATCTTCATGAGGTACTTCAGTAGTAACAGATCCACCCATCGCTTTAAATGCATTTACAAAACTATCGGACAGTCCTTTACCGTAGTCATTGTTAGTATAAGTAACAGCTACTTCGTTAATACCTCTATCCATAACTACTTGAGCCAATACTTGACCTTGTCTTGCATCTGACGGTGCAGTTCTAAAGAAGTAACCTTTATCATCGATGTCCGTTAATGCTGGTGAAGTAGCTGATGGAGAAATCATTGTTACCCCATTAGGTACTGCTACATTATTTGCAATTGCAGTTGTAACACCTGAACAATCTGCTCCCATTATTGCAGCAACATTATCAGAAGTTACCAGTCTCTCCGCAGCTGAAGTTGCCGCACCGGCATCAACACATGTTGAGTCAGCACGGACTGAGCTTACTGTTGCTCCGCCTAAAAGTAATCCAGAGTCACTTGCCTCTTTCATTGCGAGTTCAGCTGAGCTGGCCATCGTTGGTGTGAGTGACTCAATTGGGCCTGTAAATCCAAGAATTACTCCGATTTTTATTTCGTCAGTAGATGCTTGATCTGACTGTCTGTCACAACCATAGAACAGTCCTAAGACCAACACCCCTGCGATTAAACTGAATATCGTTTTTTTCATTAATAATCTCCCATTTTAATTGGCCTTTATGCTAGCAAATCAGCTAATTAGGATCAACTTTGATTTTATTTATTAAGTAATTATAGTTGATAAAAATGAATATTTTGCAGAGTATATCTACGATTACACTTCTTGTACTTCTAATCATCATAATTATTCTCACAGTTATTTATGCATTTAGCAGCTTTGAAAAAGGGGACTTAAAATCTTATCAAGAGA
Organism: uncultured Pelagibacteraceae bacterium; assembly: GCA_902590345.1. Lineage (GTDB taxonomy): Bacteria > Pseudomonadota > Alphaproteobacteria > Pelagibacterales > AG-422-B15 > CACNXQ01. The sequence goes on from CACIWK010000014.1 coordinate 5,310, forward strand.
AATCAGACTATAATTTTGTCAATCTTTCTAAAGGGCAAACAGCCTATAAGGATTATGGAAATAAAAATGATCCTGCAATAATTATTATTCATGGGGCAACTTTACCTTCAGAAGGATATGTTGGTTTCTGTGAGGGATTAAGTCTAAAAGGCTATAGAGTAATCTGTTATGATCAATATGGAAGAGGTTACTCTGACAGACCAGTTTCTGATTACAACATGGAATTTTATTTGGATCAACTTTACGAGCTGTTGAGTTATTTAGAAATAAAGAAATCTATTTTACATGGTTCATCCATGGGAGCCCCAATTGCAATCAGTTACGCTAACAAATTTCCAAATCAAGTATCTGCTATTGGTTTACAAGTTCCTCTAGTAAACAGTAATAGTAAAATACTTAGTATTCTTAAAACTCCAATCTTGGGAAATTTTGTTTTAAGAGTTTTGGGAATTCCATTTTTAAAAAATAGAGCTGATCAATGGGTAACGGATAATCCTGAGCAGAGAGATTTGGTTGACAGATATATTGCTCAACTTACACTACCTGGAACAGAGCAATCACTACTTTCTTCAATACGTAATATTGTAAATACTAACTTTATTCCTGAGTATAAAAAATTCTCACAGTTTGATATTCCTATTCATGTAGCCTATGCAAGTGATGATGATGAAATTGATTCGAAAACTGTCGAACAGGTTTTAAACTTAATTCCAAGGGCTGAAAGTTTTGTTTTTACAGGTGGTCACGGTGGCGGTGGATTTATTATTGATGAACTCAATAATATATTTACTGACTTTCTTAATAAGAATTTAAACTAAGAGCAGTCTATCAATCTGCGTTGTATAGTTTCTTGTACAGTTTTCTCTTTTTTGTTTCCAATTGCCAACTTTACATTCTGATGCCATCTGAAGTGTATCCCGACCATAACGATAGTTAATAGCATCGATTGCTGACATAAGATCAGAATTTTGATTATAATTTTTTTCAAATAATGTCTCTTGAATTTCTGACTCATCACACAAACCACTAAGAAGCACACCTGCTTTTTTATACTGGTAGTTATTTTTAAAAATTCTCTTTGTAAGCAATAAAGCTGTTTCAATAATTGTTATGCTATCGTGAGTTGGATGAGAAAGCGTTCTTGATGCCCCGTTTGAATAATAAGCACTCTTTTTATCAAAAGGATTAGTTCTTACAAAGACTGAAACACAAGACGCCGCAAGGCTTTCAGAGCGTATACGTTCAGCTGCTCTTCGCGCAAAAGTTGTGACAGCCTGCTCTATGTCTTCTAAATTTGTTAGAAGTTTTCCAAATGATCTCGTGGTGCAACAGCTTTTTCTTGTCATTGAGTATTCTTCAAGGGGAATACAAGAAATCCCTCTTAACTCTGTAATTGTTTTCAAGCCATTAACGCTCATCATTTTTCTTATCCATGAGTCACTGCAATTCTTTAGTAGTTTTGCATTATGTATTCCATGGTTAATTAATTTTTTTGATAAACGTCTTCCTACTCCCCATACATCACCCACTTCAGTTAGTTCAAGTATTTGGTCAATATTATTATAATTCACAAGTGAACATACACCGTTCAAAGAATCATCTTTTTTAGCCTTATGGTTTGCAACTTTTGCAAGAGTTTTTGTTGAGGCAATACCTATGCTGACTGGAATTCCTGTATGCTGTAAAATAGTTTGTCTCAGTTGATGGGCATAAGACTCATAATCAATTGGTAAACTGCTCAACTCTACAAATGCTTCATCAATTGAATATATTTCTGTATACGGAGAAGAACTAGAAATAATATTCATTACTCGGCGCGACATGTCTGCATACAATGTGTAATTTGAAGAAAATACAACTACCTTTTCTTTTTCTACAATATCTTTCACCTTAAAAAGTGGAACACCCATTTTTATTCCAAGAGCCTTTGCTTCTTTGGAACGTGATATTATGCAGCCATCATTATTTGATAGAGCTACGACTGGTCTATTGTTAAGTTTCGGATTAAAAACACGTTCACATGAAACATAAAATGCATTGCAATCGATTAGTGCAAAAACTTTGTCTCTCATTAATTATCTATTCTTTGGACTTAAACTATGAACAACGTTTGTGCATACTCCCCATATGGTAAAATCCATTTCTTCAGAGACTAAAACATCAATATAGTTCTTATTAGATGATGATAAACAAACTTGTTTATTTTCCATTTTTAAAATTTTAACACTCAGTTCCCCATCTAAAACTGCTATGATTATAGAGTTATTTTGAGGCTTAATGCTCCGATCAACAATGAGAAGATCTCCTGGATAAATACCTGAACCAATCATAGAGTCACCGCGTGCCCGGACTATGAAAGTCGCATTTGGATGTGGAATAAGTTCCTCATTTAGATCAATCGTCCCCTCCGTAAAATCTCTCGCTGGAGAAGGAAAACCGCATTCTACCGCTTCTTTATAAAATGTTAAAAACATTGGATAAATTCTGTTTTGTTCTTGTTTTGTTCTAATTATTGCACTAGTGGAGGTAAGAGTCAATACTGCTCAGTGAATTTTTATGAAAAAAATTGTTTTTGAAAAAATGAGACAGTGTCCTTATGACATTGCTTACGAGCTGCCCAGTTGCCCCCTGCATGAGCTCCAAGAATATCTGGCGTTTCTTTTAACAGACGCATTCTTTCTTCAAGTGAGTCTAAATGAAAAGTATTATTGTTTTCATCAGTAAAAATTTGCCGTCCATCCATTTTTAAATCAATGAACATATCCTTCAGCCTAATAGCATAAGGAATAAATTCAACAGGATCGATAGAGTCAAAGGAATGATGAGCGTTTGGATAAGTTGTAAGCTCTACACTACGAACTGGCTTCATATACTCAATCATTTTCTTACAAAGACTTAAAGGAGTATAATCGTCATCTTCTCCAAAAAGAACATGCATAGGAGCATCTGACCAACGATTATCCTCAGGCTTAAGTAACGTACCAGGGTAAATAGGTAAATGAGCAGCAAACTTTTCGCCATTCTGAGTGAGAGTATCAATAATAGGTTGCCAGGCTGCATAAAAAGCTGTGCTACCGCCAAGACTCCACCCCATGATACCTATTTTATCACTATCAACATCAGGATGTTTAGAAACTAATGTTAATGCACGAAAGGCATCAGTAATCATCGAAGCAAGGGTTACTTCTGTTTGATTTTCAACGATTGAAATAACTCCTCTAGATTCAAAATGATGAATCCTAAAAATAGCAAACCCAGCATCTAATAAATTGACCATGTGAGTGTGATGACCTTCTCTTAACCCTGCGCTGCCATGAATTGGTATTATTAGAGGACATGGCTTCTTTGCATTTTCAGGAAAAATTAGTGTACCCCAAACATCTTGTTTATCATCCATGTTCTTACCATTTAGAAGATCATAAAACTCATATGGATTAGATGACTTGAAGAAGAAGACACCTTGTTTTTTCTTTTCAAATGGATTTATATTGTCGGACATAACGGGGAGAGATTAAAGGAAATAGAATACGAATACAAATGTAAAAAAGGGTCCACTTGAATAATCATTGGGGAAAAAAGTGGACCCTTTTTATTAGTTTAAAAGAGTGAACTTAGTCTCTAATTGAGTAGGCGATAACACCTGTCTCAGCTACGTCTGTTCCTTCTTTTTCAGCTTCTTCGCTAATCCTTATACCGATTGTGGCTTTCATAATTGACCATATAATTATGGACACTACGAATACGAACACACAAATTGATGCTGTGCCAAGGAATTGGGTTCCAAAGCTAGTATCTGGATTAGTAATTGGTACAGCAAGAGTACCCCATACACCTGCGATAAGGTGAACTGGAATCGCTCCCACAACATCGTCAATTTTCATGGCTGTGAGTAATTCAGTACCGGCAAATACTAGTGCACCACCAATACCGCCAATAATGATTGCCATTAA
>CACIWK010000015.1 GCA_902590345.1 uncultured Pelagibacteraceae bacterium
TATTACATGTGACAGTAATATAAAAAGTCTAATTCAAATTGCACAAAAGTTTCATGTAAAAAAAATAGGATTTAATGAAAAATCAATTAAAAAATTAGATAAACTTAACTTAAACAGTTATAAAGCTTTTGATGATATTTCAGAATTTCATAATATGATTTCTAAAAATACAGATATTATAATATTTGCAATAAGTGGATTGTCATCATTGGATTTGCTGTTAAAACTTTTAAAAACAGGTAAGAAAATTGGGATCGCTAATAAAGAGTGCATAATTACACTTGGTGGTAAATTCAATTATTTATCAAAAAAATATAAAACTGAAATTGTCCCTTTAGATTCTGAACATAACTCGATTTATCATCTTATTAAACAGGATTATGGAAAATACAAATCAATTACAATAACTGCAAGTGGTGGGCCGTTTCTTAATTTTAAAAAAAAGCAAATGCTAAAAATATCAGTTAATGACGCAATTAAGCATCCAATCTGGAACATGGGAAAAAAAATATCAATAGATTCAGCTACGATGATGAACAAAGCACTAGAAATTATTGAAGCAAAGTATTTGTTTGACTTAAAAGATAATGAAATTGATGCAATTATACATCCTCAGGCAATAATTCATGCCTTGGTAAATTATGAAAATGGTATAAGCACTGCTATATTAAATGTGCCAGATATGAAAATTCCGATATCATCAATTTTTTTTAAATTTGATCACAAATATTCAAAAAAAAATCATTTAGATCTCATAAATCATCCTACCTTAGAATTTAATAAAATCGACAATTCAAAATACCCAGCTATGAGACTTGGAAGATACGTTATGAAAAAAGGTGGACTAATGCCTCATGTTTTTAATTACTTAAATGAATTATTAGTTAATTTATTTATACAAGAAAAGATTAATTTTACAGATATTGTGAGATTAAATGAAATAAATATGGAGAATATCTTCAATAAGAATGCAAATATATTAAATCCAAAGTATAATGATATTAAAAACATTAATAATTGGATTGATAATAATTTGTTAATTGATAAGAAAATAAAATGATAAAAAAAATAGTTGTATTATTTATTTTATTTATATCCTGTATATCAGTATATGCTGATGATAGCAAAATTCTTGCACTTGAGGTTAATGGAACTCAAAGAATTGACATAGAAACAGTAATTTCATATTCAAAAGTTGAAATTGGTGACAGTTATAATGAAGATCTCGGTAATAAAGTACTGAAAGATCTATTTAATACAAACTTATTTTCTAATATTGAAATCACTTTTGAGGAAAATACACTATTTATAGTTGTTAAGGAAAATCCAACAATAAACTTAGTAAAATTTAAAGGTAATAGCAAAATTAATGATGAAGATTTAATGATTGAAATATCTTTAAAAGAAAGATCAGTATATTCGAGAAATAAAGTTAAAAGAGATATAGAGAGAATGCTAACGCTTTATCAAAGAGCGGGGCGACTTTCTACAGAAATAGTACCAGTTGTAGAGCTGCTTGATAACAACAGAATTAATGTGATTTATGAAATAGAAGAGTCAGATGTAGCGGAAGTTTCAAAAATTATTTTTTTAGGTAACAAAGTATACAATTCCTCAAAGTTAAAATCTTTAATGAAAACTAAAGAAAAGAAGTTATTAAGGTTTTTAACCTCAGCAGATAGATATGATCCTGATAAATTAGAATATGATAAGCAATTAATAACAGAATTTTATAATAACAACGGTTATCCAGACTTTAAATTTACAAGTTCAATTGCTCAGTTATCATTAAATGAAAATGATTTTGAAATTATTTTAAATGTGGAAGAAGGAAATAAGTTTTTATTTGGAGAAATAATTGTCACTAGCCAGTTAAAGAAGCTTAATGTGGCTGCAATTGAAAACGCACTTCCATTTGCTTCTGGTGATATTTTTGACTCAAGTAAAATTAAAGAGAGTGTTCAAGATATTAAAAGTTTAGCAGAATTAAAAGGCTATTCATTTATAGAGATTGATCCAGTATTAGATAGAGATCAGTTAGAAAATTTAATTAATATTAATATAATGTTAAATGAAGGACCGAGAGTATATGTAAGTAATATAGACATAGAAGGAAACACAAGGACAATTGATAAAGTAATAAGACGTGAATTTTCTATATCTGAAGGTGATGCATACAATAAATTTGCAATTAATTATTCTAAAGATTCAATCAGAGCTCTAAATTACTTTTCGGATGTTAAAATAAAAGAAACTAGAACTGAATATGATGATAAACTAGATATTCTTATAGAAGTGGAGGAAAAAAATACTGGTGAAGCATCATTAGGTGCAGGATATTCAAGCTCAACTTCAACTACGCTAAACTTAGGCTTGAAAGAAACAAATTTTTTAGGAAAAGGACAAAAAGTTAATGCAACAACAAGTTTTTCAAATACAAGAAATACTTATGATATTTCATTAACTGAGCCTTATTTTAATAATAAGCAATTATCTCTAACTGCACTTATTTATAGTGATTTTACTGATCCAGCATCGGTAAATTATGAAACAGAAGATTTAGGATTAGGTTTTAATTCAAGGTTCCCTCTTTCAACTGATAGATCAATCGAATTAAGATATTCACTTTTCACTTCAAAAGTAAAAGCGGATAGTAATGCGACTGCGTATGAGCAGTTACTAGCCGGTACTGATACTAACTCAATGATAGGTTACTCACTCTTTTTTGATCGAAGAGACAGCAGATATAAACCGTCAAAGGGTTTTAATTTGGCCTTAACACAAGATCTTGCTGGCTTAGGTGGTACTACATACTATATGAAAAATAAAATTGAATATAATACATATAGAAGGCTTACGGAGGAACTAATTGGATCATTTAAATTTCAGGCTGGAAATTCTGTAGGCTATAATAGTAAATATGCGCCATTATCATCAAATTTTAAACTTGGCGGTAAAAAATTAAGAGGCTTTAAACCAGGTAAAATGGGACCTAGAACTGGCAACTCTTATACGGGGGGTCAGTATTATTATTTGACATCTCTTGAAACAAATATTGATTTTAAGTTAGATGCTTTTGATATTACTAGTACATTGTTTATTGACGCTGGAAGTGTGTGGGGTTTAGAGAATCCAGCTTATTCAGCAATAGATGATGACCATAAAATTAGATCATCAATTGGAGTTAACTTTAATTGGGACTCTGCTATTGGACCGATAAATATAATTTATGCAGAGATTTTAGAAAATGAAACAACTGACACCACTGATAACTTATATTTTGATATAGGATACAATTTTTAATGTATAAGCTTTTAAAATTAAAAAAATATTATTCACTAGGTTTGGTTCTTATATTTTTATTTATAGGATCATCTTATGCTGAATACCCATCTACCTCAATAGGAGTTATAGATTTAAACTATATTTTGTCTGAGTCTAAATCAGCTAAAGATGCTGCAAAGCAAATTGAGGATATAGCTATTAAAGTAGAAAAAGAAATAGCAACAAGTGATCAAGAATTAATTGATGAGCAAAATAAACTCATAGAATCACAGTCAATTATGGCACCTGATGCTTTTGAAGAAAAAAGAATTGAATATGAAAAAAAAGTTCAAAACTATAATGTTTCTAGGCAAGATAAATTATTATCAATAGATAAAATGGTTAACGACTCAAGAAACAGTGTTTTAGATGCATTAAGACCAATTCTAGAGGAAATATCTAATGAAAAGGGGATTACAATACTATTAGAAAAAAATTCAGTTTTATTAAATGCAGAAAATATGGATATTACGAACGAAGCAATACAAATGTTAGATAAGCAGCTGCCTAAAATAAAAGTTAATCAAGAATAACTAAATGTTCCCTAGTTTTTCGAAAAACCTAGGACCTATAAATATTGATATCATCAAACAGCATATAGAATGTAAAACAATAAATATAGCTGATAATGAAATATTCAAAGATTTTGTAGGGATAGAAAATATAAATTCAAAGTCGCTTACATTTTTGCATAATAATGAGCCATCTGAAATGCAAAGAAGTGACACCACTATTATTTGCACTGAAAAAAAATACCAGCAATTAAACAATATAAATCAAAAAGCACTAATTGTTAACAATACACAAGAGGCTGTAGCAATTGTATCTAACTTATTTTATAGAAACCTCACCAAGGAAGAAATTTTAAAATTACCCAATCCTAATTTTGGTAATAACTGTAATGTAAATGAGCAATCTCGAATAGAAAATGGCACTATAATTGGCAATAATGTGAGAATAGGGTTTAACGCATTCATTGGACATAATTGTATTATAGGAGATGATTCTAAAATAGAAGAAAATGTAGTCATTACTAATACTGTTATTGGTGAAAATGTAAAAATAGGAAGAAATTCATCAATTGGGCAAACTGGATTCGGTTTTTTTTTGAAAAAAAATTCTAATATAGAAATTTATCATAATGGTAATGTAGTTATCCAATCTAATGTCAGAATTGGATCAGGTTGCACGATCGATAGAGGCAGTTTTGATAATACGATTATTGGGAAGAACACTTATCTCGATAATTTATGCCATATTGCTCATAATGTTCATATTGGAGAAAATTCTACATTTGCTGCGATGACAGGGATAGCAGGAAGTGCAAAAATTGGTAATAATGTTTTAGCAGGTGGGCAGGTCGGAATTGCTGGTCATATCATAATAGGAAATAATGTTCAAATAGCTGCAAAAAGTGGTGTATTTAATAACCTTAAAGACAACGAACAAGTTATGGGAAACCCTGCAATTAATAAATATAAGTTTATCAAAACATATAAAAAAAATTATGGAAAATAATAAAATAGACTCAAATGAAATAAAAAATCTCATACCGCATAGAGAACCTTTTTTATATATAGATAAATTAATAAACATAAAAAAACTTGATAAGGCAACTGGTGTGAAATTATTTACAAATGATGATTTTTTTTTTCATGGTCATTTTCCAGAACACCCTGTAGTTCCTGGAGTAATTTTAATTGAAATGTTGGCACAAACCGCAGCAGCATTAATTGCATTTAGTATTCGTGAGCAAACTTTTGACAAAATTGTATATTTGATGAATGTTGAAAGTACAAAATTTAGAAAGCCTGTTTTTCCAAATCAGCGAGTATATGCGAATGTGAAAGCATTAAGATCGAAAGGAAGAGTATGGCGATTTGCAGGAGAAACAACTAATGAAAAAAAAGAAAAGGTGTGTAACGCTACATGGAGTGCAATGATAATGGATAAAAAAAATGTCTAAAATACATAAAACTGCAATTATATCAGACAGTGCTATTATAGGTGATAACGTATCAATAGGTGCTTATTCAATAGTTGGAGATAATGTAAAAATAGCCAATAATAATACTATTTATCCATCTGTAAATATTGATGGTAATACAGATATAGGAGAAGGTAATACTTTTTTTTCTTTCTGTTCGATTGGCTCAATACCACAGGACTTAAAATATAATGGTGAAAAAAGTAAGCTTATCATCGGCAAAAACAATACTTTCAGAGAATATTGTAATGCTAATTTGGGCACAGAGGGTGACAATATGGTTACTGCTATAGGTGATGGCTCCTTATTTATGGTGGGAGTTCATATTGCTCATGACTGCATTATTGGTAATGAAGTGATATTTGCAAATCAAACAACTCTAGGTGGACACGTTATAGTAGATAATAAAGCTGTAATTGGAGGTATTTCTGCAGTACATCAATTTTGCAAAATTGGAACCTTGTCAATGATCGGAGGAATGTCTGCGGTAGAAAATGATGTAATTCCATACAGTTTAGCTATAGGAAATAGGGCAAAGATTACAGGAATAAACATTATTGGGCTAAAAAGAGCAGGTTATTCTAAAGATCAAATAAGGGAATATTCACAAGCTCTAAATAAAATATTTACAAGTAATTCTATTTCTAGAGAGAGTTTGAGCTTTTCTAACTCGAAAAGTCCTTTGATTAATGAGTTGCTAGACTTTTTAGGTAAAAAAAGTTCAAGGGGTTTATGTAAATATGAAAAATAGTTATCCCATTGCTATTATTGGTGGTTATGACTCTATCTCAAAATCATTCTTTTTAAAGATTAAGCAAATAAATGATAAGTCTATTTTTGTTAATTTGAATGAAAAAAATATTAATGGCAAAGGAATATTTAATTTTAAGATTTTCGAGTTAAAGGAAATCTTAAATATATTAAGAAAACATAGCATAAAAAAAATACTTTTTTTAGGTAAAATCATAAGGCCCAATTTGTCTGACTTTAAGAGTGATGGGTTAATCGATAAGTATATTCCATTGTTTTTAAAATTATATAAGAAGGGCGATGGTAAAATACTAGATAGTATTTTGGAAATATTTAAAAGAGAAGGCTTTACAATATTATCACCAAAAAAGGTTTCAAATTCTTTTTTTTTTAATAATTCAGAATTGTGTAATAGTATTTCAAATATAGATAAAATTGATTTAAATAAATCAATAAATTTACTTAATGATCTATCAAAATATGATAATGCTCAGGCAGCAGTTATTGTAAACGGTTATATAATTGCTATAGAAGCAGCAGAGGGAACAGATAATTTACTTGAGAGAGTTGCACTAGTCAGAAAAAAAATTAATCAATTAAATAATAAAGCAGGCTTGCTTGTAAAAATACCTAAGAAAAACCAAAGTAGATTAATAGATTTACCTGTAATTGGATTAAGGACTCTTAAATTAGTTAAAAAAGCTAATTTAAAGGGAATTGCAATTAATGCACAACTTACCATCGTGCACAATAAAGATAATTTATTAAAATTTGCTAAAGAGAATAAAATAAATATTTATAAAATTTGATTTGTTTACCTAGTATTCTTTTTGGATCTTTTGAGTCCGTATTTAAGATATTTATTTCCAGTATAATATTGTCTAGGTCTACCGATTTTCTGAATAGGATCCTCTATCATTTCAGTCCACTGTGCTGTCCAGCCTGCAGTACGAGCAATTGCGAATATAACTGTGAACATATCTGGTGGAAAACCTATTGCTCTTAGTATTATACCTGAGTAAAAATCTACATTCGGGTATAATTTTTTATCAATAAAATATTTATCATTTAAAGCAATCTTTTCGAGGTCAATTGCAAGTTTGAGTATTGGATCATTTTTTATACCTACATGATTTAAAACTTTTCTACATATATTCTTTAGAATTTTAGCTCTTGGGTCATAGTTTTTGTAAACTCTATGTCCAAACCCCATTAATTTAAAAGGGTCTTTTTTATTTTTTGCTTTTTTAATATATTTATTAATATTACCTGACTTACCGATTTCCTCTAGCATTTCTAATGCAGCTTGGTTCGCTCCACCATGTGCTGGACCCCAGAGTGAAGATACGCCTGCCGCTATACAAGCAAATGGATTTGCACCAGAAGAGCCAGCAAGTCGTACAGTAGATGTTGATGCATTTTGTTCATGATCTGCATGCAAAATAAATATTACATCCATTGCTCTAGCAAGTAATGGTGTAATTTTATATTCTTCAGCAGTATTACTAAAACACATATGTAAAAAGTTTTCAGAAAAAGATAAATTATTTTTCGGTGACACAAATGCTTGTCCTATTGAATATTTATAAGCCATCGCACCAATAGTTGCTGATTTTGCAATAATTCTTCTTGTAGCTTCTTGCCTTTGGTGAGGATCCTTTATATCTAAACTATCTTGGTAAAAAGAGGATAAAGCTCCCATAACACCTACCATCATCGCCATCGGATGAGCATCTCTCCTAAATCCTTGAAAAAAATTTATAATTTGTTCATGCAAAAGTGTGTGACGAGTAATAAGCTTTTTATATTTTATCAATTGTTTCTTATTTGGCAAATCCCCGTAAATTAATAAGTTTACAACTTCTATGAAGTCACTTTTATTTGCTAATTCCTCGATATCATATCCACGATATCTCAAAATTCCTTTATCACCATCAATGAAAGTAATTTTTGACTCGCATGATGCTGTAGAGGTAAAACCTGGATCATAGGTGAATATATTTGCTTTTGAGTGCAGTTTAGAAATGTCTATGACAGACTCACCTTCGGTGGATTTATATATTGGTAGTTCGAAAGTTTTGTTATTAATAGATAGCTTTGCAGATTTTATTTTAGAGGTACTTATATTTTTAGGCATTCACGTACTAATTAAACTATTTGTCAAATAATTAAAGGGAAAAAATAAAATTAATATTTTCTAAGAAGTCCTATTAATTTACCTTGAATTTTTACTCTATTGGCAGATAAGATTCGTGTTTCATAAATAGGGTTAGCACTTTCAAGTGCAATGCTTTGGCCTTTTTTTCTAATTCTTTTTAAAGTTGCCTCATTATCATCAATTAGGGCAACAACAATTTCGCCATTATCTGCTAAGTTAGTTTTTTTAATTAAGACAGTATCTCCATCATGTATACCTTCATTGATCATTGAGTCACCTTCAACTGTTAATGCATAACTTTCACCAATTGGCATCATCTCCTTTGGCACATCAACAGATGTATCATTTTGTTGAATAGCCTCAATTGGAGTACCAGCAGCAATTTTTCCTAAGAGTGGAAGAGTGCTTAATTTATGGTTGTCCTCATTTGAATTATTTATAAAATTGCCTACCACAAGGTTATCTTTTCTTTTTTCAGAAACTTTTATATTTGATATTCCGTCTTTAATTATTTCAAGCGCTCTTGCTTTGTGCGCTAATCTTTTCACAAACCCTCGTTCTTCTAGTGCTAAAACTAGCCTGTGTATTCCTGATTTCG
>CACIWK010000016.1 GCA_902590345.1 uncultured Pelagibacteraceae bacterium
GGATTTAGAAACCTATAGTCTTGATCATTTATACAAAAAAATCTTAATTAAATACCAAGGCACAAAAATTAATCCTAATGATAAACAAAGAATAATGCGTAGTTATTCATTGCTGCTTCAGACTGGAAAAGTTTTAGAAGAATGGCAATTTAATCCAAACAAAAAAATTGATAATGTAAATTATAGAGTGATCCTAACTGGCAATTTACGTGAGAAGCTATATGAGTCAGCTGAGCAAAGAGTTGATAATATGTTTCATGATGGTGCTGTCGATGAGGTTCAATCTTTAATTGAGAAAAATTATAGCGCTGAATTATCTATTATGAAGGCAATTGGAGTTCGTGAAATAACCAACTTTATTGATGGAAAAGTCAGTTTAGATGAAGCCAAAAGCATAATGAAGAAAAACACGAGAAACTATATCAAAAGACAAGATACTTGGATAAAAGGTAATAATATTACTCAAAATGTTGATATAAAGAAATATTTATAAATTATCTATAAAATATTCTTTTCATATATTTAAAATATTTGACTTATTAAGTAAATCTCCATAAAACGTCACTTCTTATTAGGGGTATAATTTATGGTTAATATGCAAATGACTGGTGCACAAATGGTTCTTAAGGCATTGGAAGATCAACAAGTTGATACAATATTTGGCTATCCTGGTGGCGCAGTTTTGCCAATATATGATGAATTAGCAAAAACTAAGGATACAAACCATCAAATACGCCATTTTTTAGTAAGGCATGAACAAGGTGCGTCCCATGCTGCTGAAGGGTATGCAAGGTCAAGTGGTAAAGTTGGAGTAATGTTAGTTACTTCTGGCCCCGGAGTTACTAACGCAGTGACTGGATTAACTGATGCTATGATGGATTCAATTCCTCTTGTTTGTATTAGTGGACAAGTTCCTACGCACTTAATTGGAACGGATGCATTTCAGGAATGTGATGCGGTTGGAATTACTCGTCCGTGCACTAAGCATAATTGGCTAGTTAAGGATATAAATGATCTATCTCGAATTTTACACGAAGCTTTTTATGTAGCTTCAAGCGGCAGACCTGGACCTGTTCTTGTAGATATACCCAAAGATATTCAATTCCAAACCGGAACATATATTGGGCCTGATACAATTAAACATAAGTCCTATAGGCCAAAATTAAAAGCGAACATTGATAATATTGATGATGCTCTAAAGTTAATCGCAGAAGCTGAAAAGCCAATCTTTTACACTGGAGGGGGAGTAATCAATTCGGGAAATGCAGCCGTTCAACTACTAAGAGAGTTTGTTCGTCTCACTGGTTTTCCAATTACATCTACTCTGCAAGGTCTTGGTGCCTTTCCAGGTGATGACACTCAATTTGTTGGCATGTTGGGTATGCACGGTACATACGAAGCTAACATGGCTATGAATAAATGTGACCTCATGATAAACATCGGTGCACGCTTTGATGATAGAATCACTGGAAAAATTGATGAGTTTTCTCCTAATTCAAAAAAAATCCATATTGATATTGATCCATCATCAATAAATAAAGTCGTCGATGTAGATGTTGCTCTTGTTGGTGACGTTGCACATGTGCTTGAAGATGCCATTAAGCTTTGGAAATCAAAAGTTTACAAAGTTAATAAATCTCAGATTAAAGACTGGTGGAAACAAATAGATAAATGGAAAGAAGTAGACTCATTAGGGTTTAATGAAGATAAAAAAACAATTAAGCCGCAGTATGCAATACAAAGATTATATGAGCTGACTAAAGAAAAAGATGTCTTTGTAACCACTGAGGTTGGTCAGCATCAAATGTGGGCTGCGCAATATTACAAATTTAATCGACCTAATAGATGGATTACATCAGGAGGTTTAGGTACTATGGGCTTTGGCTTGCCTGCTGCGATAGGTGCTCAAGTTGCTCATCCCGATAAACTAGTAATTGATATTGCAGGAGAAGCTTCAATATTGATGTGCATACAAGAAATGTCGACAGCCATTCAACACAAACTACCTGTGAAGATTTTTATTATTAATAATCAATACATGGGAATGGTAAGGCAGTGGCAAGAACTTCTTCACGACAAAAGATACTCTCACAGCTATACAGATGCTTTACCTAATTTTGTAAAGCTTGCTGAAGCTTACGGGGCTAAGGGTATAAGAGCCCAAAGTCCAAGTGAACTTGACAAGGCAATAAATGAAATGATTGAATATGATGGCCCTGTAATATTTGACTGCGTAGTTGATGAAAACGAAAATGTTTTTCCAATGATACCATCTGGTAAGGCCCACAATGAAATGTTGCTTGGCGATGAAACAGAAAAAGAAGAGATCTCAGATGAAGGAAAAGTATTAGTATAATGAGTGAATTAATTTCAAAACATACAGTATCAGTTCTTGTTGATAATGAGCCAGGTGTCCTTGCGCGAGTAATAGGTTTAATTTCAGGTAGAGGTTACAACATTGATAGTCTTACAGTTGCTGAAGTAGACGCAGAAAAACATATCTCTAGGATTACAATTGTGGCGCCAGGTACAGAAGACACAGTAAATAAAATGATTAGCCAATTACAGAGAATTGTGCCTGTAAAAAGAGCGGTAAACGTCACATTTGAAAAACAAGGCATTGAAAGGGAGATGGCCTTAGTCAAAATTATTTCAACTGGAGAAAAAAGAGTTGAGTCAATGCGGTTATCTGATGTATTTAGAGCCAAAGTTATAGACACAACACACGATTCATTCGTCTTCGAATTGAATGGTTCTCCAAGAAAAATTGATGCTTTCATCGATTTAATGAAGCCATTAGGTCTCTCTGAAGTATCAAGAACTGGCGTAGTAGCTATTGCACGTGGAACAGAAAAGATGTAAGGAAAAAGAATGAAAGTATATTACGAAAAAGATGCTGACCTCGATTTAATAAAAACCAAAAAAATTGCTGTATATGGTTATGGCAGTCAGGGTCACGCCCATGCATTAAATTTAAAAGATTCCGGTGCAAGCGATGTTGTAGTGGCTTTAAGAGAGGGCTCTTCAAGTGCAAAAAAAGCTGAAGCTGAAGGTTTGAAAGTAATGTCTATGTCTGATGCAGCTGAATGGGCTGATATAATGATGATGTTAATACCTGATGAACTTCAGGCAGATGTTTGGAAAAACCATATTGAACAAAGAGCTAAAGAAGGTTCAGCACTTGCGTTTGCGCATGGTTTAAATGTTCACTTTGACCTTATAAACGCAAGACCAGATATGGATGTATTTATGGTTGCACCTAAAGGACCTGGTCATACTGTTAGATCAGAATTTAAAAAAGGAGGTGGTGTTCCTTGTTTGGTTGCAGTAGATAGCGATAAAACTGGAAAGGCTCTCGATATTGCATTGTCATATGCATCAGCTATTGGTGGCGGTAAAGCTGGAATTATTGAAACAACATTTAAAGACGAATGTGAAACAGATTTGTTTGGTGAACAAACTGTTTTATGTGGCGGCGTCGTTGAATTGATTAGAAATGGATTTGAAACTTTAGTCGAGGCAGGTTATCCACCTGAAATGGCATACTTTGAATGTTTACACGAAGTAAAGCTTATTGTTGATCTAATTTATGAGGGTGGGATTGCAAATATGAACTACTCTATATCAAATACTGCTGAATATGGTGAGTATGTATCTGGTCCAAAGATAGTTGATGGAGAAACAAAATCAAAAATGAAAAAGGTTCTAGAAAAAATCCAGTCTGGAGAATTTACAAGAGAGTGGATTGAAGAATATAAGAGTGGCGCAAAAAATTTTGAAGCAATGAGAAGTAAAATTGATAATCACCAAATTGAAAAGGTCGGTAAAGATTTAAGAGCTATGATGCCCTGGATTTCAAAAAATAAATTGGTTGATAAAGAAAAAAATTAGTTCAGCAATACTTCAGTTCAGCAATTTCCTTGATTTATGGAAGAAAATTAGGTTTTTTTACTAATACGTTGAAAAATAACGAATTTTCATATAATTATCGAAGTATCTCAAATAAGTAGAAAGTGCAATAAAACAGGGTGATAAAATTGAATAATAAT
This sequence comes from uncultured Pelagibacteraceae bacterium, assembly GCA_902590345.1. Taxonomy (GTDB): domain Bacteria; phylum Pseudomonadota; class Alphaproteobacteria; order Pelagibacterales; family AG-422-B15; genus CACNXQ01. The sequence continues at coordinate 4,050 of CACIWK010000016.1, forward strand.
TTTGAAAATCAATTAACTGTGAATAGCACTTCTCAATCTCTATTGCTGTTAGATCTGCTTAGCAGCCCCTGGGTAATATAACATTACTGCAGGGGGTACTTAATTTTAACACAATTTAATTTTATTAAGAGGATGAGAGATGAACAAAGAAAATAATTATATAAAGATTTTTGATACTACATTAAGAGATGGAGAGCAGTCTCCTGGCGCTTCAATGAACATTGAAGAAAAATTAAAAATTGCAGAAGCCTTAGAAGATTTGAAAGTTGATATAATTGAAGCAGGATTTCCTGCCGCATCAAAGGGAGACTATGAAGCAGTTTCTGAAATATCAAAAAAGATTAAAAATTCATCAATATGCGCTTTGAGCAGAGCTTCAAAAAATGACATTCAGACAGCTGCGGATGCTCTCAAAAATGCAGCGGCTCCAAGAATACATACATTTATTTCAACAAGTGAACTTCACATGAAACACAAGTTACAGTTGAATTCCGATGAGGTTTACCAGAAGGTAATTGATAGTGTTTCTTTTGCACGGAATTTATGTGATGACGTTGAGTGGTCTTGTGAAGATGGAACTAGGACAGATTTAGACTTTATGTGTAAAACTGTCGAAGCGGCGATTAAGAACGGTGCATCAACAATAAATATTCCAGATACAGTCGGATATTCAATTCCTGACGAATTTACTAATATTATAACCCATCTAATGAATAATGTTCCAAATATTGATAAAGTGACAATTTCTACACATTGTCACAATGATCTTGGATTAGCGGTAGCAAATTCCCTTGCAGGTGTGAGAGCTGGTGCAAGGCAAATTGAGTGCACTATAAATGGTTTGGGTGAAAGAGCCGGTAACGCCGCAATGGAAGAAGTTGTAATGGCGATCAGAACTAGAAATGATATGATGCCTTTTCAAACAAACATACAGACTGAAAAACTAACCAAAACCTCTAAGCTTGTCTCAGCAGTGACAGGTTTTCCTGTGCAATTTAATAAGGCAATCGTTGGAAAGAATGCTTTTGCACATGAAGCAGGTATCCATCAGGATGGGATGTTAAAAAATAATAAAACGTATGAAATTATGACCCCAGAAAGTGTTGGAGTTTCAGAGTCAAATCTTGTAATGGGTAAGCACTCTGGTAGACATGCATTCAAACAAAAAATAATCGAACTAGGTTACTCAATTAATGACAACGTAATTGAAGAGGCCTTTGAAAACTTTAAAAATTTAGCTGACAAAAAGAAAAACATTTATGATGAAGACATCATTGCTATTATTGATGACCAGGTAATCAGAGTTAATGACTCTATTTTACTTCAAGATTTACAGGTAGTCGCTGGAACAAAAGGTCCTCAAAAAGCTGAGATCAGTCTTTTAATTGATGATGAGCCAAAGACAGTAACTTCTACGGGAGATGGACCTGTTGATGCAATCTTTAATGGTTTAAGTCAACTTGTTCCTCATAAAGGAAAATTATTACTCTATCAAGTCCATGCTGTTACGGAAGGAACGGATGCTCAAGCCGAAGTTTCTGTAAGATTGGCAGAAGATGGTAAAACTGTTGTTGGACTTGGTGCACATACAGATACTCTTGTTGCATCTGCCAAGGCATATATAAACGCACTAAACAAATTAATAATTAAAAGAGAAAAGTCAGCTCCAGCTAGTATGACAGGTGTCACTGGAGTTTGATTAGGAAAGGTTAAAATGTTTAATAATTTAATTGGAATTTGGTCTTCTGATATGGCAATTGATTTAGGAACTGCAAATACTCTTGTTTATGTAAAAAATAGAGGGGTTGTACTTAATGAGCCATCAGTAGTAGCTGTATTAAATCAAGGCGGTAAGAGTAAAGTTATTGCTGTTGGGGAGGAAGCAAAAAGTATGTTAGGAAAAACACCGGGACATATTCAGGCAATAAGACCTATGAAAGACGGAGTAATTGCTGATTTTGTTGTTACAGAAGAAATGATAAAACACTTTATTCGCAAAGTTCACAATAGAAAAACATTTGCAAATCCAAGAATTATAATTTGTGTTCCAACTGGTTCAACACCAGTTGAAAGAAGGGCAATACATGATTCAGCTTTAGCCGCGGGTGCGAGAAAAGTTTCATTAATAGAAGAGCCAATGGCAGCTGCGATTGGCGCCGGACTTCCTGTAAGTGAACCTAGAGGTTCAATGATAGTAGATATTGGTGGTGGCACATCTGAAATAGCTGTTATTTCACTTGGAGGAATAGTTTATTCTCGTTCAGTAAGAATTGGCGGTGACGCAATGGATATCGCATTAATTAATTATATGCGAAAAAGATATAATCTACTAATTGGTGAGGCTTCAGCAGAAATGATAAAAAAAGAAGTTGGTATAGCAATTCCACCAAAAACTGGCGATGGAAAAACAATTGATATCAAAGGTAGAGACTTAGCTTCGGGAGTTCCTAAGGAGATAGAGCTAACACAAGCACAAGTTGCGGAAGCATTATCCGAGCCAATTCAAACAATCATCGAGGGCGTGAAATCTGCACTAGAGGATACACCACCTGAACTGGCTGCAGATCTTGTTGATATGGGTGTAGTTTTGACCGGAGGCGGAGCACTATTAGAGTCTATGGATGAAGCCATAAGAGAAGCAACAGGACTACCTGTTACAATTGCAGATGAAGCATTGTCATGTGTTGCTTTAGGAAGCGGTAAAGCACTTGAGTCTGAAAGTTCTTTTGAACCTATTCTATCTTCTGCCTATTAATTAAAGTCTGACAGTGAGGACATCACGTAATTTTTACTTAAGATATGTTAACAAGAATAGCTACATGTCTATTCTTATTCCTATAGGATTAATCATATTTTCCCTTATTTTTTATTTTGGACGATTTGACAATAGCTATCTCTCAAATGAACTTAGAGCTAAAAGTATTAATACGGTTTACTCAATTACTTCAATTGTTTCCAGTCCTATTAATTTAATTAAAAATGGACTTGAAAGCATTTACGAGATTCAAAATATTTATGAAGAAAATCAAAGATTCAAAGAAATGCAATTACTTGAATCCGCTAGTTTTCAAGAGATGGTTTCTATGAAACTAAAAATAGCTCAATATGAAAGTCTATTAAACGCATCAGATAATATTGAATATGATTTTAGAACTTCAAGGATAGTTGGTGATTTTTCTAATAATTTTAACGGCACCTTAATTGTTAATTCAGGAAAAGAAGAAAATATTAAATTGGATATGCCAGTTTCAGGATCTAATGGAATAATTGGTAGAATATCTCATGTTGGTGAAAGCCTCTCGCGCGTACTTTTAATAAGCAACATTAACAGTAGAATTCCAGTGATAATTTCTGAAGATGGTTATCATGGTATACTAGTAGGTCAAGGTCGAGAAAACCCAATTATAGAATTTGTTGAACATATTGAAAAAATTAGCATTGGAGATTTAGTCACAACATCAGGAAAAGGTGGAATTTTTCCTCCATTTCAATTGATTGGTCAAGTAGTTGGAAAAAAATCAAATGAAATCGAGATTAGTATATTTGAAAATGTAGCAACTTTATCGCATGTGAAATTATTAAATTATAAACTAATTAAAGAAAACTAAAAATGACTCTAAGTTTCAAAAGTTATTTACTATTAAACGGATCTCTTCTTTTTTTTATTTCATTTAACAATGTTTTTAATTTTAATCTAATCGATTTAACTTTAATACTGTCCATTTTGTTGTATTCAATAAAATGGAACGAAAGCGAATGGTTAGTTCCTCTTCTTCTTTTTGCTTGGGGCATTTTTCAAGATATTTTGCTTGGAATGCATTTAGGTTATTCTGGAAGTATTTTTTTATATTTCTATGTTCTAAGTCAGATTATCTCAATTAATGGTTTATTCGAACAACAAAAAATTAAATTTATAATTTTTATAATAGCATTATTAATATTATTTATTTTTAAAAACTTATTTATCTATTTTAATTACCAACTCAATTATATATCTGTTGGTGAATTGTCAGCTTTCATAGTAATGGTTTTATTAT
>CACIWK010000017.1 GCA_902590345.1 uncultured Pelagibacteraceae bacterium
AATAATCAAACTAAATCAGCAAACCTTATCGAAGACTTCGGAGAATATGTTAGGTCTGATGTAAAGAAAAAATTGGGAATAAGCTTAAACTGGGAAATAAAGATATTTGGTGAAAGATGAATAAAGACAAAAAAATTATGCTTTTGTATGGAGGCATTTCTGCAGAAAGAGAAATAAGTATTATCACCTCAAAAGAAATAAGCAAATCTCTTAAAAATATGGGCTACAACATTGTAGAAATTGATGCAAATGAGAATCTGTTAGCTGACCTTGAACTGCATAAACCTGACATAGTATTCAATGGATTACACGGAACATGGGGAGAAGACGGAAGTGTGCAAGAAATACTTGAAAAATATGGAGTGCCTTACACTCATTCTGGAATTGAGTCATCCAAATTAGCAATGGATAAATACAAATCTGCTGAACTATTTATTGAAAATGGGTTCAATCATCCTTTAACGAAATTGATGAAGATAGAGGAAGTGAAAGATCAAAATATATTTGATTTTCCCTATGTCTTAAAACCTAGAAATGAAGGATCAAGTGTTGGAGTTAGCATTATTAGAAACCATGAGGAATTAAATAAATACTTGTCTGAGAATAAATTTCGAAATGAATTATTGCTTCAGCAATTTATAGAGGGTCCTGAGATAAATGTTGCTGTTATAGGAACAAATAAAACTGGTTCTATTGAAATTGATCCAAAAAATGAATTCTATGATTACGAATCAAAGTACTTTGATGCAGGGAAAACAAAACATATAATTCCACCAAGATTAGAGAGCGACCTGATTAAAAAAGTTGAAGGTTTAGGTTTAGATGCTCATAAATTATTGGGTTGTAAGGGAATCAGCCGAACCGAATTTATATTAGATAAAGTGACAAAAAAATTTTATATATTAGAGCTTAATACCCAACCCGGCATGACACCAACTTCATTAGTCCCTGAAATTGCAAATTATAATGGTATAAATTTTGATAATCTTATTAATTGGATCCTATTAGATGCAACGCAAAATTAAAATAATAAATATTGTTTCCTTCTCTTTAATATTCATTTCTCTTATTGCAATATTTGTATTTTTAAAATTTCCAAGTTTACTAAATAATTCATTTCAAATTAAGAATGTAATTATAGAAGGTTCTGAAAAATCAAATATATCTGAGATTGAAAATAATGTGACTGAATTTAAAGGTAATCTTATTGGCTTAAATTTTAATTCCATTAAGGAAATTGTAGAGTCAAGTGAATGGGTAAAGCGGGCGTCTATAAAAAAAGTTTTACCATCAACTTTAAAAATAAATGTAACTGAGAACGATCCATATGCAATATACTTTCAAGAAGGAAAATCTTTTCTTATAGATCTTGATGGATCAATCATTACTGAAATTAACTTAAACAATTATGAAGATGACCTCTTATTTGTAAGGGGTGAGAACTCGCCAGAATTACTAGAGCAATTAATCAGGGATATAAGTATTGCGTTTCCAAATTTAACTCAAACTCTGGAAGAAGTTGAATTTATTGAAAAAAGAAGGTGGAATCTAAAATTAAATAATAAATTGCTTGTAAAATTACCAGATGAAAACATTCAACAATCATTAAAAAATTTAAAACAGCTTTTTGAGGAGCAAGAAGTAATGGAAAGTAACATTATTGAAATAGATTTAAGAATTCAAGGAAGAGCAGCCCTCAAAGTTTTAGATGGAAAAATAAATTATGGTATTGATGAGATTTAATGGGTCAAAAAATAATTAGTGCGATTGACATAAGAGCCGACAAAGTAATTTGCCTTATTGCTCAAGAATTACAAATATTAGACAAAGGGAAAATTCTTCAACTTATTGGAATAGGTACTTCTAAACTGAAAGTCAATTGTTTAAAGCCCTTTTCATTGGAAACAGATGAAATTAAAAATCATCTTGATGCCGCTATTTCGAAAGCAGAAGTAGATGCTGGTATAAAGATTAGTAACGTTTATGTCAGTATATCAGAAAACATGAAATCAGATTATGTTGAATTTGAAAATAAAATTTCAGGTAGGATCATAACAGAAAATGATATCAAATCTTTTTTTGAAGATACAAAATTTAAAAGACTATATACTGAAACTGATGAACCACTTCATTCCTTCCCAATAAGTTACAAAGTAGATAATAAAAAAAGCTTATCAGATCCAATTGGTGTGAAAGCTGAAACTCTTCAAACAAAATGGCATGTTATATCAACTTCAAAAGACTATCTAAGTAAAATATTAGATTTATTAAATAATCAAGACATAAGCCTCAAACAGATAGTTTCTAGTCACTATGCTAGCAGTCTTGCAGTGTTATCAGATGAAGAAGCAGATAATGGAGCAGTAAGTATCGATATTCAAAAAAACAAGACAATTATTTCTTATACCTTTGACAACCAACTTATTGGCTATGATACGGTTAAAGTTGGAACTTATAATTTTTCAAATGATATATCACAAGTCAAATCAATTTCACTAGAAGAGGCCGAAATAGTTAGAAAGCAAATTGATACAATGAATAGTCAGAGAATTTATGAAAAAAAATTAGAAAAGTATTTTGAAATATATTCATCAAGAGCAGAAGAATTATCAAATATAATAAAAAATATAATTTATAAATCAAAATTTAGCTCTTTAGTATCTAATAATATTGTGCTTACTGGATATGGAGCAAAGTCGTTAACTATGCAAAAATTCATCAAAAATCAAATGAGTGATAGTAATTTTCGTTTAGGATCGACAAAAAAAATTAACGGATCAAAAACTTATTTAGATAATCCGTCTCTTGCATCAGCATTTGGTCTTTTAAATTATGCCGCAAACCATAACATGGAGGGAGATAAGGATGAGTCTAAATCAGAAAAAAAATCAGTATTTTCAGTGGTTTATAATTTTTTTAGAAACCTTTAAGTAGTAACAAAAAGAAATAATCTTTGTTTTTTCCTGTGGTTTTAAACAATTTATAAATAGCAGGATGCAAAAAACCATTAATAAATCATTCAATATTGAAGGTGTAACTTTACACAGCGGTGAAAAATCAAATTTGTCTGTTAACCCAGCGACTGCCAACACTGGCATCGTATTTAGAAGAGTTGATATTAAAAATTCTAATGAAGAATCACTAATTGAAGCAAAGTTTAATAACGTTAGCGTCTCAGATCTATGTACAAAGATTACTAATAAATACGGAATATCAGTTTCAACAATTGAACATTTGATGTCAGCTTTACATGGCATGGGAATTGATAACGCTATTGTTGAAGTAGATTGTGATGAATTACCAATTCTCGATGGAAGCTCCCTAGAATATGTACTTAAAATTGAAGCGGTTGGTATTAAAAGTTTAAATGTAGAAAAAAAATATATAAGCATATTTCGGCCAATTGCGTTTTGTATGAATGACTCTTATGTGAAAGTTTTACCTTCTGACAATTTAAAAATTGATTATACAATTTCTTATGATCATAATCTCATAAAGGAACAAAGATTTAATTACGAGTTTAAAGATTCAAACCAGTTTAAAAATCTTATTTCTAACTGCAGAACTTTTGGCTTTAAAGAAGAAGTAGATTCTCTTAGAAAAAAAGGGCTAATTGCAGGAGGTTCACTAGAAAATGCAATTGTTCTTGATGAGAAAGGAATTATGAATGATGATAAATTGCGTCAAGAAAATGAATTTGTTAAACATAAAATACTTGATTTCATTGGTGATATTTATCTCTTAGGATATTCAGTGAAAGGAGCGTTTGAAATATATAAAGGTGGTCACAGATTAACTCATGAAACTATGAATTCAATAATGTCTGATCATTCAAACTTGCGCCTTATAAACGAAGATAATTTCAATGATAAAAATTATCAAAAAACCTATTATACGAAGTCTGTAGCTGCATCATTATAATTTAGAAATTCATCTTTAATCTTCTTAAATAATCATTAAAATTATGGTTATGAAATTAATAAAAATCTTTATTTTTCTAACTTTAGCAACTTTTATTCTTAGCGGTTGTTCAGATACAAAGTTGGTTACACCTGAAACAGAGGGTGAAAAACTTCAAATACTCTACTCAAATGCTATGGAATTAGTTAAAAAAAGAGATTTTGTAGATGCAGCCACACTTTTTGAAGATATTGAAAGACAATATCCGTATTCTAAATGGTCTAATCAGGCGCAATTAATGACTGCGTTCTGTTATTATAAAACACAATTTCATGATGAAAGCCTTGATGCCCTAGAAAGATTTATTGCACTTTACCCTGGCAGCAAGAAAATTTCATACGCTTACTATCTACGAGCTTTAAATTACTTTGAGCAGATAAAAGATGTAGAAAGAGATCAGAGTATGACGGTAAAATCTAAAAAGGCCTTTTATGAGGTTATAAACAAATATCCTGATTCTGAGTTTGTTGAAGATGCTTATGTTAAAATCGATATTATAAATGATCGATTAGCAGCTAAAGAAATTGAAATTGCGAGATATTATCAATTTAAACAGCAATGGATATCAGCAATTAACAGGTATAATAAAATTTTAGAGGATTATGATACTTCTGTATATACAGAGGAGGCATTACATAGACTTGTTGAAATCTATTACTCCCTTGGTTTAATTGAAGAAGCAAAAAGATATGCATCAACTCTAGGTTTTAATTTTCCTGATAGTGATTGGTACACAAAAAGTTACGAGTTAGTCAAAGATTTAAGTTAAATAAAAGTAGTGGAAAAATTTCCAAAAAAAAAGTTTCAAGAACTTATAAAGAATATCCAGTACCATAACAATCTTTACTACAATAATGATAGTCCTGAAATAAGTGATGCAGAGTACGACTCTCTGATAAACGATTACAAAAATATCAAAAAACTTTTTCCTGAAGAAACTATGCAATCTGATATTTTGAACAAAATTGGAGGTAGGGCCTCTGATTTATTCTCAAAATTTGATCATCCCACAAGAATGCTATCTCTTGATAATGCAATGTCAGAAGAAGACCTGCAAAATTTTCAAAAAAAAATATCTAATTTCTTAAACAAAAAGGGTATTGATTTTGAATTTTCATCTGAACCTAAAATTGATGGTCTATCAGTTAATTTAATTTATAAAAATGGAAAACTTGTAATAGCTGCTACCAGAGGCGATGGTCAAATTGGGGAAAATATTACAGACAATGTAATTACAATCAAGGATATACCAAAAATCTTAAAAACAAATTCTCCACCAGTTTCTATTGAAATTAGAGGTGAAATATTCATCACTAAAAATGATTTTATGAAGCTGAATACAGATAACAAATTTGCAAATCCAAGAAACGCCGCGGCAGGGAGTCTACGACAGTTGGATTCAAAAGTTACCGCAAGGCGTCCACTCAAATTTATCGCTCATGGGTTTGGATCATTTTCTGAAGAAAAGAGTAGTTATTACGATCAATTAATTGAATTCAAATCGTGGGGGATCCCAATCAGCCCATTCCTAAAAAAAGCCAAAAACCTAAAAGATTTAATAAAGATTTATGATGAAGTTAACAAAAAAAGAGCAGAAATACCCTATGATATTGATGGACTTGTATACAAAGTGAATAATTTATCTTTGCAAAATAGATTAGGCATTGTGGGCAAATCCCCTCGATGGGCCATAGCCCATAAATTTACTTCAGAAACTGCACAAACTGAAATTAAAAAAATAGATATTCAGATTGGAAGAACTGGATCGGTAACACCTGTCGCAAGACTGAAATCAATTAACATTGGCGGTGTACTGGTATCAAACGCTACATTGCATAATTTTGAAGAAATAGAAAAAAAAGATATTCGTGAGGGTGACTCCGTGATTGTTGAAAGAGCAGGCGATGTAATTCCTCATATTCTTGAAGTTGTATCTAAAAATAAAAAAAATAGACCAAATCTTTTTAAACCACCTAAATTTTGTCCAATATGTAAATCACCAATAGTTATTGACCCTGATGAAGTTGTTGTCAGATGTTCAGGTACTTACGTATGTGATGCGCAAAAAATTGGCAGGTTGAAACATTTTGTATCAAGAAGTGCACTAGATATTGAGGGTTTGGGAGATAAACAAATCAATCTATTTTATAATAAGGGACTAATAGAGGACTACGCTGATATTTTTGACCTTAAAACAAAAAGAGATGTAATTGTTAATATAGAAGGATGGGGCACACTTTCGTTTAACAATTTAATAAATGCAATAGATCAAAAGAAAAAAATTGAGTTATCAAAATTTATTTATTCCTTGGGAGTTCGTTTCGTGGGGCAAATAAATGCAAAATTAATCGCATCAGCTTTTTCAAATATAAAGAGCTTTATAAGTTTTTTTGAAGGAAAGAGCGATATACTTAGCACCCTTGAAAATACAGATGGACTGGGTCCAAAAGTTATTCAATCATTTATAGAATACTCATCAATTAAATCTAATAAGAAACAAATATTAAAACTAACCCAGAGGGTTGATCTATTTGTAAAAAAAATAGATACCGTTAAATCAAAAATAACTGGAAAGAAGATAATTTTTACTGGAACACTGTCATCAATGTCTAGGGCTGAGGCAAAAACAAAAGCTGAGAAACTCGGCGCAAAAGTCGTTTCATCAATAAGTAAATCAACAGATATACTCGTTACAGGTGAAAATTCTGGATCAAAGTTAAAAAAAGCAAAAGAATTAGGTGTCAAGGTAATGAATGAGAGAGAATGGTCAAATTTAGCTAATTAATCAGGGGGGAAGTTTGGTTTATCAGCCATTTTTTCTCCTGTTCATTCATAAATCGCAATAGATTTGATTTTACATCTGAGTGATACTTATCAATCCACTCAATTTCCTTTTTATTCAACATTTTTTTATTTATTAAATCTCTCTCGAACGGAGCCATTGTTAATGTTTTAAAATGTAAATAACCTTTACTTATTTGAGACATAATTAGGCTCTCAATCCTTATACCGTAGTCATTTTTTTTATAGAAACCAGGTTCATTTGAAACAACCATACCTTCTTCAAAAGATATTCTAGAAAATTGTGAAATAGAAGGGGGACTTTCGTGTACATTCAAGAAACAGCCGACCCCATGTCCAGTTCCGTGTTCAAAATTACAATTTATTTCTTTGAGATATTTTCTTGCAAGATTATCTAATTTTTTACCTTTTTCTCCGTACTTAAATTTACTACATGCGACCGCGATATGACCTTTTAAGACTCTAGTATACATATCTATTTGATCTTTTCGTGGCTTATTAAAACTTATTGTTCTCGTTACATCCGTCGTTCCATCAAAGTACTGAGCGCCAGAATCAACTAGAAATAAATCTGATTTTCTTATTTTTTTGTTTGTTAATTTATTTGCACGATAGTGAACAATTGCTCCATTTGAGCCTGTACCCGCAATTGTTGGAAAGCTGAGTGAAAAGAAATTTTTATTACTCTTTCTTAAATTATCTAAATATTTAATTGCATCCATTTCTGTTATATTTTTATTTTGTACTTGGTTTTTAGCCCAAAATATAAATTTTGTTAATGATGCACCATCTCTTTTATGCGAATTAAGCATACCTTTTTGCTCAGTTTTATTTTTTTTAGACTTTAGTAACTGTATGACATCCCCTTGAAGTTTTAATGTCCCATAATTTTTAATTGCATTAGCCAGATTAAAATTAATCGTATTAATGTCACATATGAAAGATTTATTAATTCCACACTTTTTGATGAATGGATAAATATCTTTTTGCTTTTTAAAAGAGACATCAATTTTCAATTGCTTTTTTAAATTGTTTTTGCAATCAGAAAAAATGTAACATTTTCCAGTTTTATGAATAATTGCTTGAGATAGAAATATAGGTGTATACTCAATATCATTTGATCTTATATTGAACACCCACGAAATTGAGTCACATGCAGTTAAAACATAGTAATCTGTTTTAGATTTTTTTAAAAAATT
>CACIWK010000018.1 GCA_902590345.1 uncultured Pelagibacteraceae bacterium
AGAAATGTTAATAAGACTGAGGATATTAGATATGTTAAAATTAGAGAAGCTAGAGGAGATATTGGTCTTTATTTAACAGCTTACTTAATCCAAATAATTTTAATTCCAATTATATCATTGCCCCTGATCAGCATTTTAGACACTAGTATTGATCTAAGTTTTGTCCATTGGGTAGGTATATTGATAGCACTTTCAGGAATTCTTATTGAAACGATAGCTGATATACAATTATCCAAATTTAAATTAGATCAAAATAATATTAATAAAGTTATGGATAATGGGCTTTGGTATTACTCAAGACACCCTAATTATTTCGGGGATAGTCTATTTTGGTGGGGTATTACAATTTACTGTTTTGCATTATCAAACAATTTATTAATTTTTATTGCTCCAATAATAATGACTTACTTATTACTTAGGGTTTCTGGTGTGACTATGTTAGAAAATAGATTATCAAAAAAGAAGGATGGTTATACTGAGTATATAAACTCTACTAGCTCTTTTATAATATTGCCAAAGAAAAAATCTAAATGAGTGTATCAGAACTTAAATATCCAAAAAATAGGTTGCGACGAACTCGTCAAGCTAAATGGATTAGAAACCTTACTCAAGAAAGTATGCTTAGTTCAAACGATTTAGTATGGCCAATTTTTGTATGTGAAGGAAACAATATCAAAGATGAAATTCAATCAATGCCTAAAGTTTATAGGTATTCGATAGACAATTTAAATGAGGTCTATGATATTGCTAGTGAGCATAAAATAAATCTTATAGCTGTATTTCCGTTCACGCCTCAGGAGCTAAAAACAAAATATGGAGATGAAGCACTAAATCCAGATAATTTAGTTTGTAGGTCTCTTGAAAAGCTTAAAAGTCATAAGTCTGACTTTGGTATTATGTGTGATGTTGCATTAGATCCATATACAGATCATGGCCATGATGGATTATTAAGCGATGAAGGTAAGATTCTAAACGACGAAACTAATGGTGTTTTAGTTAAACAATCTATCCTGCTTGCTGAACATGGTGCAGATATAATTGCCCCTTCAGATATGATGGATGGTAGGATTGGCATGATTAGAGACGAATTAGAAAAAAATAAATTTGTGGATACTCTCATTTTGTCTTATGCAGCAAAATATTCATCAAGCATGTATGCGCCATTTAGAGATGCTGTTGGCTCATCCAAGAATTTAAAGACAGATAAAAAAACTTACCAGATGAATATATTGAATTCTGATGAAGCAATCAGGGAGGCATCAATGGACATAGCTGAAGGGGCCGATATGATAATGGTAAAGCCTGGAATTAGCTATTTGGACATCATATACAGAATTAAGAATGAACTTAAGTATCCCACATTTGCCTACCAAGTTTCAGGTGAGTACTCACTCATTAAATTCGGATCACAACAAGGTATATTTAATGAAGAAACTATGGTTATAGAACAATTGTCTTCATTCAAAAGAGCAGGAGCAGATGCAATAATTACTTATTATGCACCTGAAGTTTCAAAATTTTTAAAACTAATTGATTAAACGTTTTATTAAACTTGATGTATCAAGTTTATTTCCGCCTAAATCTTGAATATCGCTATAGAATTTATCGACAATTTTAGTCACCTCTAAATTAATGCCATGTGTATCTGCTTCTGCAAATGCAATTGAAAGATCTTTTCTCATTAAATCAACTGCAAAACCAAAGTCGAATTCTCCCGCTACCATTGATTTAAAACGATTATCCATTTGCCATGATTGTGCTGCGCCTGATGAAATTACTTCCAATACATCATCAGGGTTTAAATCGGTCTGCTTCATAAAATAAATAGACTCTGATAAGCCTTGAACTAGTCCTGCAATACAAATTTGATTAATTATTTTCGTTAGCTGACCAGATCCTGAAGTGCCCATGTATTTTATTTTTTTTCCATATGATCCTAATATTTCGATACTTCTTTCATATGCCTTCTCTGAACCTCCAATCATTATACTTAATTGGCCTTTTTCCGCTCCCGCTTGTCCACCTGATATTGGGGCATCAAGGAAACTAACACCTATATTTTCTAAGTTTTTTTCTACTTCTCTTACAATTCTTGGTGATACAGTTGAATGATCAATGAATATTGACTTTTCTTTAAGAGAGTTTATGCACCCTTTATCTATTGAGGTTATTTCTTTTAAATCTTCATCGTTGCCTACACATGAAATAATAAAATCATATTTTTGATTAGTTTCTGACAATTTATCAATAACTTTACCTTTATAATTTTTGATCCAGTTATCACATTTACTTTTTGTACGATTATAAATAGAAACATCATGTTTTTTTGATAGGTAGCCAGCCATTGGAGAGCCCATTTTCCCAATCCCTATAAAAAGAATGTTATACATTGAAAATATCCATCATTCTTTGCATAGAGCTTATGGTTACAAGCAAAGGCATCCTAAATAATCTTCCTCCAGGAAAATTTTTGTGTTTAATCTTTTCAAATGCCTCGAGCTCCTTTGTTTTTTCACTTACCATATTTTCTGCTAAAATCTTTCCAGCAATTCCGGTTAATGCAACTCCATGTCCTGAGAAGCCTTGAGCATAATAAATTTTATCATTCACCATCCCAATGTCAGGCACTCTATTCATTGTTAACGCTATTAATCCACCCCAGATATAGTCAATTTTTAATTCACTTAAATTTGGATACACTTTATTTAATTGCCTCTTGGTTCTTTTTTTTAATCCCTCTACAATCTTTAGTGAATAGCCTACTGCACCACCAAATATCATTCTCTTGCTGTCAGATAATCTATAATAATTTAAATCAAAATTTGTATCACTAACGCAATAATCGTTTGGCAGTATTTCTCTCTGTAAATTTTGACTTAATGGCTCAGTACAGACAATATAAGTAGCACATGGCATTATTCTATTTTCAATACCTAAATTTAGACCTTTTATATAGGCGTTGCAACATACTGCTATTTTTTTAGCTTTTACCATCCCTCTATCTGTAAGAACCTCAACCGCATGACTTGTTTGATTAATCTTAGTAACCACAGATCTTTCATAGAGTTTTACATTTAATTTTTCTGCCGCTTTTACCAAACCCAATGCATATTTGATTGGATGTAAATGCCCCGCCCCTTTATCAAGGACACCCCCGTAATAAAGTGATGAACCAATTTCTTTATCGACACTATTTTTGTCAAGGAGTTCTAAATTATTATAGTTGTATGTTTTTATTTTATACTCTCTATTTTCTTCATACTCTCTAAGTTTGGCCGCGCTAGTAGCGGCACTAATTCCCCCATTTTTTTTTTCACATTCAATGCCAAATTCCCTTATTCTGTCATCAATTAAATCTACGGAAGCTTGGGATATATCCCAGATTTGCCTTGCAAGCTTGATCCCATATTTCTTTTCAATTACGTCTATACCCCATGATACATCATTCCAGATTTGGCCTCCATTTCTGCCTGAAGCGCCCCATCCAAATAAATTTTGCTCAATAACAATTACCTTTAGTCCTTTTTTTGCAGCCTCTATTGCAGTTGATATCCCAGAGAAGCCCCCACCAATTACACAGATGTCGCATTCATGATTATCAATTAGTTGATCATATGGTTTCTTTAAGGCATCAATATTTTGAGCATAGTAACTGTCTGGATAATTTTCCATATAAAAATAAGATAGATATTAAATTTTGGAATGTAAACTTTTAGGTTCAATTTTACCAGCCTGAGCTCTTTTGCCCAACCATTTTTTTATTTCATTGGCCGCCAATAAAGTTTTACCATTGCTATCATTTAAAATTCCTTCTTTAGAGTCAAAGCAAATTCCACTTAGAGTTTTTCCACTTTTAAATTTCTGTAATGTCACACCTCTTCCTTTTTGCATTAAAGGTATTTCAGAATGATCAAAAATTAGTAGTTTTATCGCTTTCTTTTCACCACTGAAAACAGCTATTAAGTCTCCTTTTTTTTGAAAACAAGAAATGGCTTTATCATTACCTTTTAAATTCATAACCCTTTTCCCCGATTTAGTAGATGCCATTAAGTCTGAGGTATTTACAAAAAATCCTTTGCCGGCACTACTTGTAATTAGATATTCCTTTTCTTGCTCATAAGTAGTTGCAAATAAAATTTCTTCATTATCATTTTTATCTATCAATAAACTAATAGGATCTCCAAAACCTCTTCCAGCAGATATTTTATTACAATTTATTGTATAAAATTTCCCTAAAGTAGAAAAAAGCAGGAGTTTACTATTATTTTTTGATTTTATAATAAATTTTTCAGCATCACCTTCTTTATACTTTACGTTTGTATAATCATCTTGATGCCCTTTTATAGTTTTTATCCATCCATTTTTTGAGAGTATGACCGTTACAGGATCTTTACTTTCAAATTCTTCAGTTGAGTAGTCAATTTCTTTGTATTCTGAATTTACAATAGTTTTTCTATTTGTACTATTTTCATCTTTTGAAAATATTTCTAAACTTTTTGAGAATTCTAAATTTAATTCCTTTATTTGCTCTTTTTTTGATTTTAGTAGTTTGTTTAATTCTTTCTTGTATGTATTCAAATCTTCATTTTCTTTTTTGATTTCTTTTTCTTCTAATTTTTTTAATTGCCTTAGCCTCATTGCCAATATTGCCTCGGCTTGCCTCTTATTTATTCTAAATACGCTAATCAACTTTTTCTCAGGATCTACCTCTGTTCTGATTATTTTAATTACTTTGTTTAAATTTTTATAAACTATTAAAAAGCCTTTGAGTATTTCTAGCCTATTCTCTGTTTGAATTAATCGATATTTTGTTCTTCTTTTTAAAACATTAAACCTATGGTCAATAAATGATTTTAAGCTCTCTTTAAGTGAAAATAATTTTGGCTCGAGTTTGTGATTGATTGCATTGAAATTAATGGCGTATCTAATTTCTAAATCTGAATTCTTACATAAGTCCTCAAAAATTACTTCAGCTTTAAAACTTTTATTTTTTGGAATGAGAACTATTCTGATGTCTTCTGCAGACTCATCTTGAATTGCCTCTAGGTAATTTGCTTTTTTATTATCAATAAGATCAGATATTTTTTCTATAATTCTGGCTTTATTTACTTGATAGGGAATTTCATAGACGATAATTTGATATTGACCTCTTCCAAGGTCTTCTTTTTTCCATCTTGCCCGAAGCCTTATTGTTCCCTTTCCTTTAACATAGGCATCTTTTAATGCATCATCACTGTCAATGATTTCACCTCCTGTTGGAAAATCTGGTCCCGGAACGAGCTTTAGTAATTGTGAGTTAGTATAATTTGGATTTTTTAATAATTTTGATAAAGCCTTAAATAATTCATTGATGTTATGGGGAGGAATATTTGTCGCCATTCCAACTGCAATTCCTGAACTTCCATTAGCTAGTAAATTTGGAAACGCTGATGGAAGTACTATTGGCTCGTGATCAATGCCATCATATGTATTAATATAATCAATGGTATCCTCTGATATATCTTTTAGCATTAGCTCTGCTAACGCAGTCAATCTTGCCTCTGTATATCTCATTGCAGCTGCATTATCTCCATCAATGTTACCAAAATTTCCTTGGCCATCAACTAACGGATACCTTGTTGAAAAATTCTGAGCTAATCTCACGAGTGCTTCATAAACAGACTGATCTCCGTGCGGGTGAAATTTACCAATTACATCGCCAACTATTCTTGCTGATTTCTTAAAACCAGAACTTGAGTTTAGCCTCAATTGAAACATTGCAAACAATAGTCTTCTATGAACCGGCTTTAGCCCATCACGAATATCTGGTAGCGCTCGATGAGTAATTGTTGAAAGTGCGTATGCCAGATACTTTTCTTCTAACGCGTCAGTGAAGTTAATGTTTTTAATTTTCATTTTTAATTGAAATTTTTAGATGATTCCTGCTTTTTGGGAAATTAAGATTATTTGGCTCATAAAATCTCTTTCGAAAAAAATGCTCTGTCAGACTAAGTGCATTCTCTAAATCCTCATTATTATATTCAGACATTCTGTTGATTAAAAAGTTGGGCAGTTTAAATAGTTTATCTTTATAAGATCCTGCTCCTTCTCTGGTTACAGCCCTTCCACTACTTGGCGAAACAAACTCTAAATTTTCTTTCTCAGATGTTACTGCGCATTCAGTTAAATCTAGGCCGTAACCGATATCTGACAGTAAATCAATTTCCCAAAAAATATAACTTTTGATCCAATCTTCTTTATTCTTACATATATCTTTTATTAGACTTAGTGACTTTTCATACAAAAAGGCATTTTGCTGTTTCTCAGCCATAGTAGATTTAATTATTGAACAAATAGAATTTATGCCATGCAAATTTACTTTACGATTCAGTATATAAGATGACCACAATTTAATAGGTTCAATAGTATAATTACCCAAGTGGCTTTCTAAACGTCCAGACCAATTTAACATTACTTCATTTCCTGGCTCTATTACTGCACGTAAGTTTTTCGAATGTATTCCTCTAATTAATCCCTTATGCCTTCCATGGTCTTCTGTAAACGCATCTAAAATATAAGATGACTCATTATGTTTTTTAAATCCTAATACAAATCCTGTTCCAGACCACCTCATATTTTCTTTTCTTTGGTCAACTTTACAAATAAAAATAGGTGAATCTTTTTGTTTTCAAATCTTGCAATTTCTTTTCTTGAAGCTTGACCAATTTCTTTCAACATTGAACCTTTCTTTCCAACAAGTATATTCTTATGTGATTGTCTTTTAACTACAATCGATTGGTATATTTTGATTTGACTTTCAACCTTATTAATCTTTTCAGTAACGACATCACACTGATATGGTATCTCTCTATGTACCTTATCTAGTATTTTTTCACGTGTTACTTCTGAGTAAAATAGCTTCTTCTTAATCTGTATATTACTAGAAGGTTTACTTTTTATTGAAGTTTTAATAGTAAATTTCTTTGAAAATTTTATGAGATTTGCAACTCCTTCACCTGTGAGACTTGAGATTGGAAATATTTCATTAAATATTTTTTCTTTAGAATAAAATTTAATTGCGCTAAGTACTTTCTCTTTCTTAACTTTGTCTATTTTATTTAGGATTAGAAATATATGCTGTTTTTCAATTTTATTTTCCAGAGAGTTAATAATTTTTTTATATTCATTATTAATTCTTAACGAAATATCTACGACAAAGTAAATTAAATCTGAAGTCTCAATTTCCGCAATGGGGGATGAAATGATATTATTATTAATTTTTTTTCTACTCGAAAAAAAGCCTGGGGTATCTTGGATAATAAATTCGTTTTCAGAGAATTTCTTATAGACTTTTTGATTAAATGTTGTTGACTGTTTTTTCCTAGAAACAAGTGATACCCTCTGTCCCATTATTTTATTAACAAGAGATGACTTTCCAGAATTTGTTGGCCCAATTAATACAATGTTTCCTCTCTTCATTTAATAGAATTTATCTTATTTTTCTCTATGAAAGCAAGAGCAGCATTTTTTTCTGATTCTTTTATTGATGAAGAAGTTCCTATAGCTTTTTTATAATTCATAAATTCAACTTGAATTTTAAATTCAGGATTATGGTCAGGACCAGTTTTACTGATTGTTTTATACTTAGGAAGAGTTTTATATGTTTTTAGAGTCCACTCTTGTAGCTTTGATTTTGCATCAATTATATCTTCAGCAATATTATCAAACTTTGTTTTCCATAATTCAAATATAACTTTTTTTACCTGAGTAAAACTAGAATCTAAGTATATTGCTCCCAACAATGCTTCACATGCATCAGATAGAATACTTTTTTTATTGTTACCGAGCGATGATTTTTCAGTTTGCCCTAAAAGAATAAAATCTCCAAGGGATATTTTTTTTGCTATTTCATGGCAGGCATTTCTGTC
>CACIWK010000019.1 GCA_902590345.1 uncultured Pelagibacteraceae bacterium
TGTATCAATCATATTAATTCTCGATAAACGAGAAAACTCAGTAATTTTTGAAATTTCATTTTTATTTTTGTTTAACTTATGTTCTTGATTGTTTAATATGCCATAAGAGCCAGCAAATTGAGCAGTACCAAGTGATAGTTCCATAAAACAGAATTAACTTTTAAAATCAGAAAAATTAAGTGGCATATTTTTTCTGAGGTTTTTTAAGACTTTCTTTCCTATAGCAGTTTTAAAATATCTCGGATGAAGGCCTTTTGCAGGCCTAACAATTTTTATATTGTCTATTGTTAATTTATCTCCTTTTTTAATTTCTTTGGTAACATAAATAGACCTTCTGTGTTTTAGATTTTTAATCTCGTCTTTTGTTGGACCTACATATGGTTTTCCAATACTTGACCATGCTTTATAACTTTCATCTACTAGTTGTTTTAATTCTTTTGGCTCAATTGAAAATGTACTGTCCACTCCACCATCTTTTCTACTTATAGTAAAATGTTTTTCAATTAAACATGCTCCAGTCGCAATAGATGCTATTGGCACACCTAATCCAATAGTATGGTCAGATAAGCCAATTATACACTTAAAATGTTTTTTTAAATAAGGAATAGTTGAAATATTAGAATTTTCTGGAGATGCAGGATATGTGCTTGTACATTTTAGTAAAATTAATTTTTTACAACCATTTTTTCTTGCAACATTACACGCCTCCTTTAGTTCTTCAACTGATGCCATTCCAGTTGAAATAATCATTGGTTTCCCAGTAGACGCTACTTTTTCAATTAGTGGGAGATGATTATTTTCAAAAGATGCAATCTTGTATGCAGGAACATTAAGACTTTCCAAGAAATCTACAGCTGTTTCGTCAAAAGGCGAACTAAAGCAAACCATCCCTCTTGCATTTGCATATTTCATTATTTTTTTCGTGCCATTCCCAAGGGGTATATGCTTTCTTATATAACGAATATAAATTTTGATTATTCCATATATTTTTTTTGTCTTTAATTGTAAACTCTGAATTTTTACTATTTAAAGTCATTGTATCAGCTGTGTATGTTTGCAGCTTTATTGCATGAGCTCCTGCATCAGAAGCTAAATCAACAAGTTTCAAAGCTCTTTTAAGTGATTGATTGTGGTTGCCAGACATTTCTGCAACGATAAAAGGAGGGTAATTTACTCCGATTCTGAACTTTCCAATTTTGACAAATTGGCGATCATTCATAATTTGTTAATTCCATTCTTTATATAGATTCAAAAACATTAGTGCATCCGGCTCGTAAATATCAGGCTTTCTATTATACAAAGCGTGATAGATCAGTTCATTCCAACTAAGTTCACCTGCACCCCATTTTAAAAATGCTTCACCAGAAATATGAATATCTAATTGAACATCCCTTTTAATTGTTTTTGTTGGTGAAATCTTTCCAAAAAGATTCCACTGATACAACAATTTATCAGTTGAAATTTGGTCTTTATCTATAATAGGTATTTCTGAATGGGTCATGATTGTAATATTAGTTCTCAAGTTGTTGTATATATCTCCTAATTTAGGAGGAAAGTTTTTTTCAATTCTATCTATCATATCTATAATTTCATTTTTAAGCGAGCTTCGATCACATTTTAATTTGTAAGGCAAATTATTATTATAATTATCTTTTATTTGTGGTGCTCTAGGGAGTATATCTTTTCTTAATTCAATTCTCACATCTCCTTTATCAATATTGATTAATGACGACATCGGATCAATAATGCTAACATCGTTGTAATTTTCATTGAATTTAATAATTTCTTCAATCGTTGGTACTGAAATATAATTATTTTGATAATCAAAGGGATAATCAAGCTTATAAGAACCTCCTGCTGGAATTAGATATTGTGGTTTTAATTTTCTACCTACTTCAAAGAAACGTGACAAGGTAATTTTTTTTATACGCTCATTCTCTTCAGCCCTATTAATATTAACATGACACTGTGGATATGGTGAAGCTCCGGAGTATCCAGCAAATGCAATACTTATTTCTTCTAGCCCAAGCTCCTTTAATTTAGGAGATACGATATCATCGTAGTCAATAAGTGAATAAGGATTATCAACCTCATTAAATACTATACCATCTTTAGTTTTTACAATTGCTGATGTATCTAAATCATAGTCAATTAACGTTTCAGACTGAGCACTTGAAGTACTTATCTGCGGAAAAATACATATTTCCATTGTACCAATTTGTAACAAAGAGTACTCTTCAACTTCAATAATATATTCCTCAGGCCAAACTTTTTTAATTTGATTAATAAATCTTTTACTGTCAAAAGCTTTAACAATGATATATGGAATTTTTTTTTGAGTTTTAATTATTTCTGCTAAAAAACACTTATCAAAATGATCAGTATGTAAATGAGATATGTAAATGTAATCGACTTGTGTGACATTGATGTTTGCCAATATATCAGTAAAAGATATATTTTCACCCCATGCCGCCCACGCACCTAAATTTGCATTGAATTTAAGCGGATCCATCCATAAAGTTGTATTAGAGTCAGAAATAGAAACAAAAGAATTATTCAAGTTATACACTTTTGTGTGATTATCTGATACTAATTCCATTTTCAAATGCCTTTATAGCGTTAAAACAATTATTTATATTTTTTGACGATAAAATCAAGTACCCAACTCTATCTCTACCTGAGTTAAAACCCTTTAACTTATCACCAATTTTAATTTCAATCTTAAAATAGTTTACTTTTACACTAAATTCATTTTCTAATAGTTTTATCTTAGGGTGCTTAATTAAACTACAAGTTCCATTTTTCTCAGAAAAAAGCATTCTTGAAATACAAGGTCTATTATTCTTAGTTTTTCTCTGAAGTACTTTCTGACCTAGACAAAGCTTAATCTGTTGTTTGATAGGATTAAAATTTAAGTATAGTTCTGATAATTCCTGTAAACCTGTTGCACCAACTCTTGCTGCAATCTCTAATAGGTAAATTGTATTTCTTGTTTTTATAAAATCTATATTATAGGGTCCTTCTGGAAGATCATTAGATTTTAAAAATTTTAAAATGATTGACTCACATTTTTTCTTAATTTCTTTATTTAAAAAAGAAGGCATTGAATGACCAATAGGAATATTATTGTTTTTGCCACCCATTTGATCATCATGAACAATAAAAAATGATTTTTGTTTTTTTAAGTAAAAAAATTGTGCTCCGAATTCGATTCCATTAATAAATTTTTGTAAAATCACTTTACCTTGATTAGAGTTTGCTTTTGCATGATTGTATATGGACTTTAATTTAGAAGCATTTAATTTCTCAAGTGTGTTAAGAAGAGTAATCCCTTTGCTTCCTGAAGAGTCACTTGGTTTAACTATATAATTTACTGAATTAACATAATTTTTAAGTGACTTATAATTCTTTAAAAGAACTGTATTTGGATGTTTAATTTTAGCACTTTTACAAGCCAATGCCATTTTATATTTGTCTACTACAATTTCAGCATGCTTAGGTAAAAGTCCAACTAAACCAAACATCTTGTTTACCTCTGCAAGACTACTTATTCCAATATCTGTTTGTGTTGTAACACACGCATCAATTTTAAAAGGTAACTTTCGGATTTCTTTTATCACGTCATTTGGACAAGAAATATCAACTTTTTTAAACCTTTTATTAGACAATAATTTTGACGCCAAACAATCATTATTTCCATCAAATACAACAAAATTATAATTAAGATCTAGGCACGCCTGAATTGCTGAATATTGCGGACTTGAGCCACCTAAAATTAAAATATTTTTTTTCATTTTAGCTCTAGAGAATGTGACCTACTCCATCTAACTAAATTTGTAAGCAATGAATAAAACTTCATATTTGTTTCAATATTTTTTTCTTTTAACAAGTCCTCATAGAAATTTTGCACTATGGTACTGTTAAATAAGTTGCTATCTTTTAATTCTAGCAAAATACTCATGTCATTTTTATGCTCAGTCTTACTAGCCCACTCGTTAAGTGGTATTCTAAACCCAACTTTATCTCTTGAGGAGAAGCCTTTTTTAACAAGCTTGTCAGCAATTCGTTTTAATTGTATTTTTCCATTATTGTTATCGTAAAATAAATTGCCATCATTTTCTAAGCATAGTTTTACGAAGTCATTAGAAAGGTATGGCACTCTTCCCTCAATACTATTTGCCATTAACATTCTATCCAATCTTAAAAGCAAATCTTGTAAATGAACTTTAAGTTCATAAAGTCTAAATCTATTTATATTATTGTAATCTGGTAAACCACTTACTATTGTTTCTCTGCTAGCATCTGCCTCACAAAAATTTGAACCATTTACTAACTCATTCATAAGCTCTATTTCATGACTTGTTCTTAAAAAAGAGTAATTTTTTATTATATCATAATCACTATTAATTAATCTTCTATCATATCTAAGGTATCCAAAACATAATTCATCTGCACCTTCACCTGATACCAAGACCTTTAATTTTTTTTGAGCTTCTTTAGATAACAAATAGATTGCTGAAGCATGCGGATGGTTTATAGGTGTATCATGATGGTAAGCAACTGTATCTATTGAAGTAAAAAATTCTTTTTCGCTAAGGTTTATTTTATTTAAATAATATTTGAATTTCGAGGCTACTTCAAATGCATAGGAACTTTCATCATGCTCACTGTCTACCATACTAACAAAATAAGAAGCATAAGGTTTAATTTTCATTTTTGAGGCCACCCCAGCAATGATTGTAGAATCAACACCACCTGAAATTTGAAGTCCTATTTTTGCGTCACATTGGAATTGTTCATAAATAGATTTTT
>CACIWK010000020.1 GCA_902590345.1 uncultured Pelagibacteraceae bacterium
TATCAACGAGAAGCCAATTTTTTGAGTATCTTTGATCAACGGACTCAATGCCTAATTTATTTCTTACAAAAGAATTTGCACCATCGCATGCAATTAGGTAAAGGGCTTCAAAATGTTTTAATTTGTTACCACTTTTTGTATCAAGTCCCACTTTATTATCATTTAAACTAAAGTTAATAAGCTCGTTATCAAATAGTAAATCTATATTTTCATCAGTTTTACATTTTTCTCTTATTATTTTTTCAATCTCAGGCTGAAAAAAAGTACAAACGGAAGGAAAGTCATTATCAGTATGTAATACTGGATTACGTTGGATCACTTTTCCATTAGTTAGCACAATGTCAGTAAAATCTGGTTTATTTAAAAATTCTTTTAGAGAATCGTATAAACTAACATTTTCGAGTAAACGTAAACTTTCATCATCGAATGATACAGCTTTTGAGGAAAATTCAGTGTCCGATTTTGACTCAATAACTAGTGTTTTAAGATTGTATTGGCTACATACTTTTGCACAGATTTGTCCAATTAGTCCAAAACCCACAATTGCAACATCATATTGATTAATATTACTAGTCAAAATAACTCCTAGATAATGAAATCGCTTGACTCTTACTTTCAATTTAGTTTGAATTCAAGCCATTATTTTATTTGATAAAAAATATTTGAAATGGTGAAAATAGTAAATTCATGGAATGAGTGGGACCCTTTAAAACACATAATTGTTGGAAGAGCAGATAATTGTTGCATTGCTCCAGTTGAACCTGCAATGGCTCCGAAAATTCCTGAAGACTCTGACATGAAAGGTCAATTTGGACCAAGGCCACAACATACAATTGATAGAGCAAATTATTTACTTGATAATTTCTCTGATATTTTAGAAAAAAGAGGAATAAAAGTAGATCGTCCATCTCCACTAGATTTCAATCAAAAAATTGGTACCCCAGATTGGAGTATAGAAACAATGTTTGGCTGTATGCCTCCGAGAGACGTTATACTTACTTTAGGCAATGAGATGCTGGAAGCTACGATGTCCTTTCGTTCAAGATGGTTTGAATATTTATGTTATCGACCACTATTACAAAGTTTTTTTGACCAAGACCCAGAAATGAAATGGGAAACTGCTCCAAAACCAAGGTTAACGAATAAATCATACAGAGATAATTATCTTACAGATGAAATAACAATAGAACAAAGATACGAATGGGTTGCCGATAAAAAGTTTGTTACCACTGAGGAAGAACCACTATTTGATGCAGCTGATGTGTTAAGAATGGGTAAAGATTTATTTATTCAACACGGGTTCACAACGAACTTAAAAGGCATTGATTGGATTAAAAGACACTTTCCAGACCAACGTATTCATGTGCTAAATTTCCCAACTGATCCTTTTCCTACACATATTGACGCAACATTTACGCCATTGAGGCCAGGATTGATATTAAATAATCCTGAAAGAAGACTACCTGATGAACAAAAAAAAATTTTTTATAATAATGACTGGGAAATAGTTGATGCCGCTAGACCCGCTCACAATTCTCCTCCTCCATTATGCTATTCAAGCGTATGGCTGAGCATGAACGTTCTTATGCTAGATCCAAAAACAGTTTGCGTTGAAGAAACTGAAGTTCACCAGATGGATCAACTAGATAAGTTAAATTTCGAAGTTGTTCCGGTCCCTTTCAGGGATGCTTATCCATTTGGTGGCGCTTTACACTGCGCAACAACTGATGTTTATCGTGAAAGCAGCCAGGAGGATTACTTTACGAAACAATAATTTTTAATAATTTGTTTTCTCAATTATGATATTTCGATTGATATAACAATTCATTAAAAGTCCAAACCCAAACATAACTGCTAACATCGAACTCCCTCCATAGGATATAAATGGAAGTGGAACTCCTACTACTGGAAGCAAGCCTGTGACCATTCCAATATTTACAAAAACGTAAATGAAAAATACATTACATACTCCTAAAGACAAATACTTACTAAATAAGCTGCGACTTTTAAGTGCAAGACGAATAGAAATCATAATTAAGGCTGCATATATTAATAATAAAAGTAATGTCCCTATGAAACCAAATTCCTCACCTAACATTGTAAATATAAAATCTGTTTGCATTTCAGGAAGAAAATTTAGATGGCTCTGAGTACCTTCCATGTAGCCTTTCCCAAAAATACCACCAGAGCCAAGAGCAATTTTTGATTGCATTATATGGTATCCATTTCCAAGAGGATCACGTTCAGGATTGAAAAAAGTGAGCACTCTGTCTTTCTGATAATCTTTTAGATATTGCCACAAAAGTGGTAAAGAACATAAAATTGAAAATACACCTACTATAAAATATTTATAATTTAAACCTGAGATCCAAAAAAGACTTATTCCGCCAAGTAGAATAATCAGAGCTGTACCTAAATCTGGCTGTGTAATTACTAAGAATACTGGGACTACAGTAATGATCAGTGGAATAATTAAAGTCTTAATAAAACCGCTATCGTTACTTATTGAATGAAAATACTTAGCCAAAGCTAAGATTAAAGTATATTTAACAAACTCTGAAGGCTGTAGACTTATACCAGCTATGTTGATCCATCTAGTAGCACCGTTACTCTCAATTCCAAAAAAAGGAATGATGACTAAAGATATAATGCTCAGGAAAAAAATTACATATGCATAACCATATATTAACCTTAAATCAAAGAATATGACTAAAAAAAAGATGATTAATCCAAGTATAAATCTCTGAGAGTGCTTCAATGGCCACGAGTTAAAGTCTCCATTTGAAATACTATATAATGCGGCTAAACCCACAAAAAATAATGTAATTATTAAACCTAATAAAGGATAATTTATACTTTGTAGTTTGGCAAAGACTGAACTATAAAAGTTATTTTGATTAAACATTAAAAATTTCGTTTCTTTTTAAATTGAGTTTTTTTTCAAATAAATATTTAAATATATCTGATGCAATTGGAGCTGCAGATCCAGATCCACTTCCTCCGTGTTCAACAATTACAGAAACTGCATACTTAGGATCTGTAGTTGGACCGTATCCGATAAAAAGACCATGATCTCTTTTTTCCCACGGCAAATCTTTATTTTTTATTAACCCTTCTTCTCTTTCTTTAATTGATATTGCTCTTACTTGAGATGTGCCTGTTTTACCAGCCATTTTATACTTACCGATAATTCTTGATCTATAGGAAGTCCCTCCAGGAGCATTAGTAGCTTCGTCTAATGCATTTTTAATAATTTTAAGATATTTGGGATCTGCAATAATTCGCTCATTATAAACATTTGAGGTTTCAACATCATATATCAATTTTGGGCTAAGCCTCATTCCATTGTTAATTAATTGAGCTAATGCAAGAGAAAGCTGCGCTGCAGTTGTTAAAAAATATCCTTGGCCTATACCAGCAGATAATGTTTCTCCTACCATCCATCTACTACCAAGATTTTCTAATTTCCACTGTTTGTTTGGAACTACTCCACTTTTTTCTTCATAAAGAGATTTGAAAACTTTTTCTCCTAACCCATATCTTTTACACACTTCAGCGATTTTATTAATTCCTATTCTTCTTGCAATTTGATAAAAATAAACATCACAAGATACCTTTATAGCCTTGGTCATATCTACATTTCCGTGTCCTTCCTTCTTCCAACAATGAAATGTTTTGTATCCTGATTCTAGACTTGTATCTTCTATTAGGTGTTTCCCATCACAAAAAAAAGTTTCTTTATGAGAAACTCCTGACTCTAAGGCTGCAAGTGCAACAAATGGTTTTATGGTTGATCCAGGAGGATATTGATTGGATATCGATTTATTAATCAGTGGTTTATATTTATCTGATAAGAGATTTTCCCAAGTTTCATTTGAAATAGATTTACTAAATATATTTGGATCATAGGATGGTGAGGATGCCAATGCATAAAACTCGCCATTTTTAACATTAATAACAGAGACACTTCCGCTAAGTCCTTTTAATCTTTCATAGCAAAACTTTTGTAATTCTGAGTCAATTGTAAGTTGTATGTAGTTTCCTTGCACACTATTTACTCGATCAAGTTCTCTAATTTCTCGT
>CACIWK010000021.1 GCA_902590345.1 uncultured Pelagibacteraceae bacterium
ATTGGGATCATAAATTGGAATATCTAGTTTTAGGACTGATATTACATTGTGGTCTTTAAATAATTTATGATTTGAACGATCAACGATTGCTGCGATGCCTAATAAATTAATATTAAGGGGTTTTAGTTTTTCTAAACATTCATTTGTTGATTTCCCTGTTGTAATTACATCCTCAACGAACAAGACGTTTGCATTTTCCTTAATATTAAAGCCTCTCCTCAATTCAAATTCGTTATCGACTCTCTCATAGAATATAAATTTAGATCCTAAAGATCTTGCGAGCTCATACCCGACGAGAAGACCTCCTAAAGCAGGAGAAATCACATAATCAATCTCGTATACAATATTTTCTCGCACCCTGTACTTTAACTCTTCACAAACCATCTCTCCATTTCGAGGATCTTCAAATAACTTTGAACACTGGCAGTAAATTTTGGATCTTTTTCCCGATGAAAGTATAAAATGTCCATGTTGAATAGCTTCTACTTTTTCAAAAAAATCTTTTATTTCTTTTTCGGTTTTCATAAATTTATCAAAAGCCTACTTACAGAACTTACAATATCCACCTCTGAAAGAGTTTCTATAATCTTATCCAGATGATCAAGATTATGAACGTCAATAATAAAAATCATATCAAAATAATCATCGCCTTTTTCAGATATGTTAAGGTTAGTTATATTACCACCTGCACTTCCAACAATGGTTGCTAATTTACCTAAAGATCCAGGTTCATTTTTAACTGAGACTTTTATTCTTGACGAAAAATACTGCTTTGGATCTACATCTTTCCATGAGGCAGTGATCCAATCTTCTTTTTTTGTTTCTTTATCTAGCTCCTTACATAAACTGGAGTGAATGATTACACCTGAGTCTTCTGATGTAAGTCCTAAAATATTTTCATTAGGTAAAGGGAAACAACATTCTGCATAATGAATTGCAATTCCAGGTTGGAAGTTACTTATCTCTAAAGGCATCTTATCGTTTGTGTCTCTTCTTCTGTATCGAGAAAAAAATGATAAAGTTGAACGGGGCTTAAGCTTTGATAATTGATGTGGCTTTATAGTTCCTTTCCCGATAGCAACAAGAAACTCCTCAGGACTTCTCCTATTAAAACTTTTTGCAAAATTACTAATTTCTGTGTTTGAAATATCTTCATTTCTACCTGTGACTTTGTGCAATATTTTTAACCCTAGACTTGTAAATTCATCTTTCTCTTGCTTTTTAAAAAATCTTTTTATCGACGACTGTGCCTTTGCAGTTGTAACAATATTTTCCCAAGTTTCAGATGGAGATGGTTTTTTTGATGTTAGTATTTCAATCTCATCTCCATTTTGAAGTTTTGTAAATAAGGGTCTAGGTTTTCCATTAATCTTACATCCAACACAACGATTTCCAATTTCAGAATGAAGAGCATAAGCAAAATCGATAGAGTTAGAATTTGCAGGCAAATGAATTAAATCACCTTTTGGTGTAAAACAAAAGACTTGATCCTGGAACATTTCTAATTTTGTAGCTTCAAGTAAGTCCTCAGAGCTTCCACCGCTGTCCAATATTTCCACTAAATCTCTCAACCAAGTAACATTAACTGGATCTGAAGAAGAGTTATCTACTAAATTATAATTCTCTTTGTAGCTCCAGTGTGCGGCTATACCCTTATCTGCTATAGTGTTCATTTCATTTGTTCGAATTTGAAGTTCAACTCTTTGTCTTTCGGGACCAACTATCGTTGTATGAATTGACTGATAATTATTTATTTTTGGTGTCGATATGTAATCTTTAAATGAGCCGGGGACAGCAGACCACCGATTATGAATGATACCTAGTATACTATAACAGTCTTCAATACTTTCAGTGATAATCCTATATGCAAAAATATCAGACAATTGTCTAAAAGCAATTTGCTTATTTTGCATTTTATTCCATACAGAGAATATCTTTTTTTCACGCCCTATTATTTGACAATTAATTTTATTTTTTTCTAAAAGACTGATTATTCTAATTTTTATTTTATCAGTTAAATTAGATTTATCTTTTTTCAAATACTCAATTCTTGTCATCAATGAGGAATATGCTGATGGATTTAAAATTTGAAATGATAAATCTTCTAACTCATCTTTAAATTCATGCATTCCCAATCTTCCGGCAAGAGGAGCATAAATTTCTAGAGTTTCAGATGCAATACGCTGTCTTCTTTTTTCCTGAGGAATAAATTGAATTGTTCTCATGTTATGTAAACGGTCAGCTAACTTTACTAACAAAACCCTGATATCCTTAGACATTGCTAAAATTAATTTTCTAAAATTTTCAGCTTGAAATTTGTTTTCAGTATAGGTTTCGATTTTTGAAAGTTTTGTAACACCGTTTACTAATTGAAGGATTTCTTTTCCAAATTTTTCTTCAATTTCATTTTCTGTTGCAAGTGTATCCTCAAGCGTGTCATGTAATAAGCCCGTAATAATTGTGGATGTATCTAGTTTTAAATTTAACAGAATATCTGCAACAGCAACTGGATGAGATATATATGGATCTCCTGAGTGTCTTTTTTGTGTCTTGTGACATTCTACTGCAAAAGAATAGGCTTTTTCTATTAATCTAGAGTCAAGATGCTTATCAATCGGTTTTGCAGGTTTGTAGACTGTTGATTGTGCCATAATGCGCTATTAATCATACATTATTTACGAAGTGAAGCCCAAAATAAATGACTATTTATAAGGTATTAGTGACTTTGTATAATTTATCTTCAATATGCAAGCTTTTATGAAGCCTCATAATTGATGATTTTTTTTCAGAGTGGAGCCATCCAGGACAAATGTCCATTAATGGCCGTAATACAAAATTTCTCTCATGAAGTCTTGGATGCGGAATTTCAATAGAATTTTTGTTCTCATTTATCAGTATTTTGCTGGACTTACTAAGCAAAAGAATATCCAAATCACATGTTCGAGAAGTATTCTTACGGTAGGCGTATCTTCCAGTAATTCTCTCAATTTTTTTTAAAATTATTAGTAAATTTTTGGGTTTTAATTTTGTTTCAACAACTAAAGCGGCGTTTAAAAAGGTTTCGGCAGCAGTTTTAAAATTTTTAGGTGGAGATGAATATAATTTGGACTTTTTTATTACTTTGATATTGTTGCGCTCCAACTCTTTTAAAACAAATTTAAGTGTATTTAATTTATTACCAAATCTTGAGTTAGAATTTGAACCAATTCCTAGAGCGTAAATCATCCGTACTTTTTTTTCTCCCTAACCCAATCTTTTCTTTTTTTAGTATCTCTTTTATCATGTAGTTTTTTTCCTTTAGCAAGAGCAATTTCCAACTTTGCCTTACCTTTTTTATTGAAGTATATTTTTGTTGGGATCAAAGTAAGTGACTCTTTATTTAATTTTCCAATGATCTTTCTGATTTCTTTTTTATGCAAAAGTAATTTTCGTGGACGGTTT
>CACIWK010000022.1 GCA_902590345.1 uncultured Pelagibacteraceae bacterium
TATGTCGTGCTGTCTCAGCTGCCATTTTTGGTGATCCAGATCAAGTAAAGTATGTTCCTCTTACTGCAAAAGAAAGATTTACTGCACTTCAAGCTGGAGAAATTGATGTA
The DNA here is from genome assembly GCA_902590345.1 of uncultured Pelagibacteraceae bacterium. Taxonomy (GTDB): domain Bacteria; phylum Pseudomonadota; class Alphaproteobacteria; order Pelagibacterales; family AG-422-B15; genus CACNXQ01. Next base: position 111 of record CACIWK010000022.1, read on the forward strand.
TTATCAAGAAACACTACTTGGACATTATCGCGTGATGCACAAATCGGATTAGAGTTTGCAGGCGTTAATTTCTATGATGGACAAGGTTTCATGGTTAGAAAAGACTCAGGCATTACGAGCGCAATGGAGCTTGATGGTGCAAGTGTTTGTACTAACCTTGGTACAACTACAGAATTAAACATGGCTGACTTCTTTAGAGCAAACGGTATGGCATACGAGCCAGTTGTTTTTGAAAAAGCAGACGAAGTTGTGAACGCATATGACGAAGGTCGTTGTGATACTTATACAACTGATAAGTCTGGTTTAGCTGCTCAAAGAACAAAGCTTGCTGATCCTGAAGCTCATGTAGTTCTTCCTGAAACTATCTCTAAAGAACCTCTTGGTCCTGTTGTAAGAGAAGGTGATGGAGACTGGGCAGACATAGTTAGATGGTCACTTAATGCAATGATTGAGGCTGAAGAATTTGGTCTATCGCAATCAAATGCAAAAACTGAGTGTGCTTTAACTTCTAACCCTGTAGTTGCAAGACTATGCGGTAAAGAAGGTGCAACAGGCGCAGGCTTAAACCTAGGTGAGAGCTGGTCATATGACATCGTTACTATGGTAGGAAACTACGGTGATGTTTACGAAAAACACGTTGGAGAAAATACTCCTGTAGGCCTTGCAAGAGCAGGATCACCTAATGCTTCTTATAAAAATGGTGGAGTACTTTATGCTCCTCCTGCTAGATAATAGTAAAAGTATTTCTAGCAAAGATCACTTTAAAGGGGGCCTCTTGGCCCCCTTTTTTTTATGTGTAAATAATTCAAATCAATATATAGTTTTTAGCTGTTATGGAGACGGATAAATCAAAAATTGGAAGTTTTCTATTTAATAGAAGCGTTCAAGGTGTCTTTTATCAGATTATTACGTTAGGCTTAGTAGCGCTTGGTATTTATTACATAGTCACTAATACAGCTCGCAATATGCTTGAAAGAGGACTAGCAAGTGGTTTTCATTTTTTAGGGGTTGAATCTCAATTTGATATAGGTATGACTCTTATAGAGTATTCTCCTACATCTACTTATTTTGACTCTTTTATTGTTGGTTTATTGAATACCTTGCTGGTTGCTGGGATAGGAATTCTTTTTGCAACAATAATTGGATTTACTGTAGGTGTTATGCGTCTATCATCTAACTGGTTGATTGCAAAAATTGCAGAGGCTTACGTTGAGATTCTTAGAAATATTCCATTGCTTCTTCAAATATTTTTTTGGTACTTTGCTGTTTTAAGAGCACTTCCAAAACCTAAGCAGAGTCTTGAGCTTTACGACTCATTTTTTCTAAATAATAGAGGATTGTTTATACCTGACACTGTATTTGGTGAGGGTTCCTCAATTATATTTTATTTATTTTGGTTAACAATATTAATTTCCATTGGAATATTTGTATGGGCTAAACGCAGACAAAATAGGACTGGCGAGAGATTTCCTGCCTTCTATGTATCAACAGCATTAATTTTAGGCACATTTTTAATAAGTTTAGCTGCAACTGGATTTCCAGTTTCTTTTGAATATCCTGAATTAAAAGGTTTTAATTTTAAAGGTGGTGTAAAGTTAATACCTGAATTAGTTGCTCTAACTTTTGCTTTGGCCATGTATACAGCATCTTTTATTGCAGAAGTAGTGAGAGGTGGCATAATGGCAGTATCAAAAGGACAAACAGAAGCTGCAAAATCTGTTGGACTTAAACAAAATTTGATACTTCGACTGATAATTATTCCTCAGGCTTTAAGGGTTATTGTACCTCCACTAACCAATCAATATTTAAACTTAACTAAAAATTCTTCTTTAGCAGCTGCCATTGCGTACCCTGATCTCGTTTTAGTTTTTGCTGGAACAGCGTTAATGCAAACTGGTCAAGCAATTGAAATTATAGGAATGGTAATGGGTGTATATCTATTTCTAAGCTTATTGACATCTTTAATTATGAATCTGTTTAACAGATTTATGAAAGTTGACGGTGAAAGATAAATGAGTGCTATTAACAAAGAGGTTGGACCTCCAGTGATCGAGATAGGAACAATGGGATGGCTTAGAAAAAATCTTTTTTCTAATTGGTATAATTCTTTACTTACAATTTTTGGATTATACCTACTTTACATTCTAATCCCTCCTTTAGTGAACTGGATATTTTTAGACGCAAATTTTGTTGGCTCGACCCGCGATGACTGTACAAACGAAGGGGCATGCTGGATATTTATACAACAAAATATCAAGCTAATATTTTATGGATTATACCCAACTGAAGAATTGTGGAGAATAAATTTTGTCTACCTTATTCTTTTTGTATCAGGTGTATATCTTCTTATTCCTAATTTGAAGTATAAAGGTTGGGTAGGTGCATTTCTGCTTATAATTTTTCCTATTATTTGTGTGGTTATGTTATCAGGCGGTCTTGGTCTTGAAGCAGTTGAAACTCCATTTAGCCACAGGATCGTGCTCGCCCACAATAAAACATGAAGGAGGTGATATTTTTTTCTCATGCGTATCTTTTGTTATTTCCCAATTTTTATCTATATTCCTATACCAGTTTATTGGCCCACGCATTCCTCCATTTGTAAATTCTTTAAGATAAAAATCAAAATCCTCTTCTGACATAAACTCAGGAATTTTATTATGTTCACCAAGTGAGTCTAAGAATGTCATCTCATCTGTATACGGCTTAGGTTTAAAAGTTTGTGACTCTTCTCCATCACTTGTGAGAGAACTATATACTGCCATTAAAGATTTTCTCATGTCTTGTTCCAATTCTTTCTCAACACGCCCCTCTTCTTGAAAATAAATCATATAAAAAAATACATCTTTGAACAAAAATTTCATTGTTTCAATTGGTGGCATTTTTGAAACTAAATATGGCACGCTCATTCCACAAACTTTATTAACTCGGTCAGGATGATACAATGATGTATTCCAGGCAACTGGTGCTCCCCAGTCGTGTCCAATTAATGAAAAATTATCTACTTTCATCTCATTTGCTATAGCAATAATATCTGAAGTGAGCTCCATGATATTATAAGCATCGATTTCAGTTGGCTTTGATGTTTTTCCGTATCCTCTCATGTCTGGTACTGCTACCTTGAAACCGTTTTTAACTAAAAAAGTAAT
>CACIWK010000023.1 GCA_902590345.1 uncultured Pelagibacteraceae bacterium
AAAAATGCGGAAAATTTATACAAAATACTTATAATGTGCAAAGAAAAAGGAATTGCAAAAAAAATTGGAATATCATTTTATTCTCCTCAAGATTATTTGAATATTAATTCAAAATTTAAATTTGATATTGTTCAAGCTCCCGTCAATTTATTTGATCAAAGACTCATTTCGTCAGGATTATTAGAAAAATTAAAAACAAACAATATTGAAATTCATGCAAGATCTATTTTTTTACAAGGTATTCTTTTGTGTAAGAAAAAACAATTGCCAAAAAGATTTGATAAATGGGAACAACAATTAAAAAATTACCATAATTGGCTTAATGAGCAATCACTATCACCAATTGATGGATGTATAAGTTTTTTAAAAAGTATTCACGGAATAAATTATGCTGTAGTTGGGTTTGAAAGTCTATCTCAATTAAAGATGATTTATAAATCGTTCAATAAAGATAGAATAATTCAGAAGAATAATCTAGCTTCCAGTGATTTATTATTAATTGATCCAAGAACATGGTAAAATAAAGAGCAAGCATGTAATTAAAATGATATAATTAAATTATGGTTAAAAATAAAATTAAGCAAGGTACTGGGCAATTATTATATAAAAAGGCAAAAAAGATAATTCCCGGTGGAAATATGCTTCTATCAAAACGACCTGAAATGTTTTTGCCAGAACTCTGGCCCTCGTATTATAGAAAAACAAAGGGTTGTTATGTATGGGACATGGACAACACAAGATTTTTAGATATGTCAATTATGGGAATAGGAACAAATATTCTTGGTTATTCAAACAAGGATGTCGATGATGCTGTCAGAAATGTTGTTAAATCTGGGAATATGTCAACACTTAACTGCCCAGAAGAAGTTTACTTGGCAGAGAAATTAATTAATTTGCATAAATGGGCAGATATGGCGAAATTTGCTAGATCTGGTGGAGAAGCAAATGCTATGGCAATAAGAATAGCGCGGGCATCATCAGGAAAAGATAACGTAGCAATATGTGGTTATCATGGTTGGCATGATTGGTATCTTGCGTCGAACATTAATGATAAAAACAATCTTACTGAACATTTGCTACCAAACCTTGAGTCAAACGGAGTGCCAAAAGTACTAAAAAATACTATTTTCCCCTTTAGATATAATGACTATGAAGCTTTATATGAGATAGTAAAAAATAAAAACATTGGCACAATTAAGATGGAGGTTTTAAGAAATGAAGAGCCAAAAGATGGTTTTCTTCAAAAAGTAAGAAAGCTAGCAGATGAAAAAAATATCATCTTAATTTTTGATGAGTGTACTTCTGGATTTAGGCAGACATTTGGTGGATTGCATAAGCACTACAATGTCGAACCAGATATAGCAATGTTTGGAAAGGCTCTTGGAAATGGATATGCAATTACATCTGTAATTGGGAAAAAAGAGATTATGAAAAACGCTCAAAGTACATTTATTAGTAGTACTTTCTGGACAGAGCGAATAGGCCCCACTGCTGCAATAAAAACTCTAGAAGTTATGAAAAAAATAAAATCGTGGAAAAAGATTACAAATACAGGATTAAAATTAAAAAAAGAATGGGATAAACTTGCAAGTAAAAATAATTTAAAAATAAAGATTTCTGGTTTAGCAGCGCTTGCAAGCTTTTCAATTGATAGTAAGAATAGTAATAAATACAAAACTTATATTACTCAAGAAATGCTAAAGAATCGAATACTTGCTTCAAATAGTGTTTATGTATGTACGGAACATAGCAATGAAATTATAGATAAATATTTATTTTATTTAGAAAAAATATTTAAAACTATTGGTGAATGTGAAGAAGGAAGAGATATAGATAAATTGTTAATAAAAGATCAATGTCATGTTGGATTTAGAAGATTAAATTAAATAAGCATATGAATAGAATTATTGCTACAATTGAAGTCAGAATGACTTCATCAAGACTCCCTGGTAAACCGATTTTAAAAGCAAATGGGATTACAATGCTTGATCATCTAATAAATAGATTGAAAAATATTGAAATTATTGATGAGATTGTAGTAGCGACAACTGAAAATTCTGATGACGACGTCTTGGTTAAAATTGCTAAAGAAGCTAAAGTTGCCTTTTATCGAGGTGATGAACATAATGTAACTGGAAGAGTTATAGAAGCCGCTCAGCATAATAATGCAAACACCGTTGTTCAAATTACAGGCGACTGCCCTATCATCGACCATAATTTAGTAGACCAAGTAATAAGGGTATTTTTAAATAATAATGCAGATTTTGTATCAATTGGAAACGTTAGAAGTTATCCAGATGGAATGGATGTTTCAGTTTTTAAATTAAGCACATTAATTAAATCATATGAAATGACATCAGATGAAAAACATCGGGAACACGTAAGTCTTCACATAAGAGAAAATCCAGAAATATTCTCTCAAATTAACTTTGTAGCTCCAAAGAAAATGTTTTGGCCTGAACTAGGTCTTACTCTTGACGAAAATGAGGATTATTTGCTTATTAAGAAAATAATTGAAAATTTTTCAGATAACCCTTTATTTAGTTGTGAAGATACAATTGATTTCTTGCGAAAAAATCCTGACCTTATAAATTTGAATAAAGACGTAGAAAGAAAAATAGTTATTTAGATTTCGACTTAGAAAATACCTTATGAAAACGAAATGTTTAGTTGTAGGACTCGGTAATATAGGAATGCTATATGATTACAATACTAATAGTAAGGATATCTTATCTCATTGTAATGCAATAAGCAGACATAAAAATTTTGAATTAATTGGAGGTGTAGAAAAATCAAAGAAATTAAGAAGCCTATTTTTTAAAAAATATAAAAAACCAACTTTCTCAAGAATAAGTAATTATATAAAAGATTTAAAACCTGAATTAATAGTTATAGCTACACCAACGAGCACTCACCTTTTAATTATAAAAAAAATTTTAGAAATTTATCAACCAAAAATTATCATATGTGAAAAGCCTATGGATTCATCATATAAGAATGCTAAAAAAATTTATGATTTATGTAAGAAATCAAAAATAAATTTATTCGTAAATTATATGCGTCAAAGTGATAAATCAACGAGTGAGATAGATAAAATTTTAAAAGCTGAGAGTAATAAGCATTCA
>CACIWK010000024.1 GCA_902590345.1 uncultured Pelagibacteraceae bacterium
CAAGAGATGATTTTAATCAGGTAAAAATTTCAATTGCAAGTCCAGAAAGAATATTGTCATGGTCATACGGCGAAATAAAAAAACCTGAAACAATAAATTACAGAACTTTCAAACCAGAGAGGGATGGTCTTTTCTGTGCACGAATTTTTGGTCCAATCAAAGACTATGAATGTCTATGTGGCAAATATAAAAGAATGAAATTTAAGGGCATAATTTGTGAGAAATGTGGTGTTGAGGTAACAAAAAAAGATGTCAGAAGAGAGAGAATGGGGCATATACAATTAGCTGCTCCAGTTGCACATATATGGTTCTTAAAATCTCTTCCAAGCCGCATAGCTCTCATGATGGACATGAAGTTAAAAGATCTTGAAAAAGTTCTTTATTTTGAAAAATTCATGGTTACTGAACCGGGATTAACTCCCCTAATTCAAAATCAACTTCTTGATGAAGAAGAATTGGAGAATGCTAAAGAAGAATATGGAGAAGACTCTTTCACAGCAAGTATAGGAGCTGAAGCAGTTAGAAAAGTTCTTGAAAGAATAGAACTTGAACCAGAGCTTGAAGCTTTACGTGCAAAACTTGCAGAAACGAAAGCTGTTGCGCTTTCTGAAAAGCTGGTAAAAAGAATTAAAATTTTTGAAGCCTTTATATCTTCTGGAAATAGACCTGAGTGGATGATTCTAACTTCTGTGCCAGTTATACCACCAGAATTAAGGCCACTCGTTCCACTTGACGGAGGAAGATTTGCATCGAGTGATTTGAATGATCTATATAGAAGGGTTATCAACAGAAATAACAGATTGTCTAGATTAATTGAATTGCGAGCTCCAGATATAATAATAAGAAATGAAAAAAGAATGCTCCAAGAGTCTGTTGATGCATTATTTGACAATGGAAGAAGAGGCAGAGTAATTACTGGAACAAATAAAAGGCCTCTCAAATCCTTGGCAGAAATGCTTAAAGGTAAACAAGGTCGATTTAGACAGAATTTATTAGGGAAAAGGGTTGATTACTCAGGTAGGTCTGTAATTGTTGTAGGTCCTGAATTAAAACTGCATCAATGTGGCTTGCCAAAAAAAATGGCTATCGAGCTATTTAAACCGTTTATATACGCAAGGTTAGAATCTTTAGGTTTAGCTACAACGCTAAAACAAGCTAAGAAAATGGTTGAAAAAGAACGTCCGGAAGTATGGGATGTATTAGACCGTGTAATCAGGGAACACCCAGTAATACTAAACAGAGCACCAACTTTACATAGGCTTGGTGTACAGGCTTTTGAACCAGTTTTAATTGAAGGTAAAGCAATCCAACTTCATCCTTTAGTATGTACTGCGTTCAACGCTGACTTTGATGGCGACCAGATGGCAGTACATGTACCTCTAAGTTTAGAAGCCCAGCTTGAGGCTAGAGTTCTCATGATGTCTACAAACAACATACTTAATCCTGCAAACGGAAAACCAGTTATTGTTCCAAGCCAGGATATCGTTTTAGGTATTTATTATCTATCGCAAGAAAAAGAAAATGAGCCAGGTCAAGGAGCCGTATTTAAAGATATTTATGAAGTACAACAAGCTCTTGAAAATAACGCAACAACCGTTCATGCAAAAGTGCATGCAAGAATCAATTTTATTGATCAGGAAGGTAATAAAAAACTGAAAAGAATTGAGACAACACCAGGAAGAATGTTGCTATGGAACCTCGTCCCGCAACATAAAGATCTTGATCCTAAACTAGTAAATAGGCTTTTAGGAAAAAAAGAAATATCAGGCCTTATTGATACGGTCTATAGATATTGTGGTCAAAAAGATACAGTGATATTTGCTGATCAATTAATGGCTTTGGGCTTTCATTATGCATACAAGGCAGGTATTTCTTTTGGTAAAGATGATATGATAATTCCGGAGACAAAAGAAAAACTTGTTTCTGAAACAGCTGGTCAAATAGAAAAATATGAAAAACAATACAATGATGGTCTTATTACTAATCGGGAGAAATATAATAAAGTAATTGATGCGTGGGCTAAATGTACTGACCGTGTTGCTCAGGAAATGATGAATGAAATATCATCCAAAAAATTTGATGACGATACTAAAAGGGAAATGCCAATAAATTCAATTTATATGATGGCAAACTCTGGTGCTCGTGGTTCTGCAGCACAAATGAAACAACTATCTGGCATGAGAGGTCTTATGGCTAAGCCATCTGGCGATATAATTGAAACACCTATTATCTCAAACTTTAAAGAAGGATTGAATGTACTAGAGTACTTCAATTCAACCCATGGTGCTAGAAAAGGCCTTGCAGATACTGCTCTAAAAACTGCGAACTCTGGGTATTTAACTAGAAGACTTTGTGATGTTGCTCAGGATTGCACTATCTCTGAACCTGACTGCGGAACAGATAGTGGAGTATGGATTTCAGATGTTGTTGAGGGAGGAGAAGTAATAATTTCTATAGCAGACAGAATATTAGGTAGGTTTCTTCAGAACGATGTAAACCATCCAATTACTGGTGAAAATATTGCAAAAAAAGATGATTATGTAGATGAGGTTGTTGCAGAAAAAATTGAAACGGCAGGCATTCAAAGTGTTTATATTCGGTCTCCACTAACATGTGATAGTAAAAGAGGTATATGCGTAAAATGTTATGGTCGTGATTTAGCAAGAGGATTCCTTGTTAATGAAGGTGAAGCAGTTGGAATGATAGCCGCTCAATCAATAGGCGAGCCCGGTACACAGCTTACCATGAGAACCTTCCACATCGGTGGTGCTGCCCAAATAAACGATCAATCATTTATAGAGATTAACACTGATGGAATATTTAAAATCTTAAATAAAAATACTGTTGAAGACAGTAGTAATGATTTGATAGTCATGGGTAGAAATTGCCAATTGGCAATTCAAGACGAAAATGGAAGAGAGCTTGCAAATTATAAAGTTCCTTACGGAACGAAAATACTAGTAGAGGAAGACACTAAGGTTAAAAGTGGCACGAAAATTTGTGAATGGGATCCATTTACAAACCCAGTTATATCAGAAAAATCAGGAACTGCTAATTACG
>CACIWK010000025.1 GCA_902590345.1 uncultured Pelagibacteraceae bacterium
GTTTATGAGTTTCAATCTAGTGGCGTTGCGATGGCAATGTACAATACCGATGAGTCCATACGTGATTTTGCTAGATCGTGTATGAATTATGCTCTTATGAGAGAGTGGCCAGTCTATTTATCGACAAAAAATACTATTCTCAAAAAATACGATGGACGATTTAAAGATTTATTTCAGGAAATTTATGATAAAGAATTTGCTGATCAATTCAAATCTTTGGAACTTGATTATGAACATAGATTAATTGATGACATGGTCGCATCTGCATTAAAATGGAATGGAAAATTTGTTTGGGCATGTAAGAATTATGATGGAGATGTTCAATCAGATACTGTCGCTCAAGGTTTTGGCTCTCTTGGATTAATGACAAGCGTGTTAATGACACCTGATGGAAAAACAATTGAGGCTGAAGCTGCTCACGGAACTGTAACGAGGCACTATAGACTTCATCAAGAAGGAAAACAAACATCTACAAATCCAATAGCATCAATTTTTGCATGGTCAAGAGGTCTAAAGTATAGAGGAAAACTTGACGATAATGATGAACTAATTAAGTTTGCTGATACTCTTGAGAAAGTCTGTGTAAAAACAGTTGAACGCGGCTCAATGACAAAGGATTTAGCGCTCCTTATGCCCCATGAGCAAGATTGGCACAGTACTGAAGATTTTCTTGAAATCATTGAACGAAATTTAGATAAAGCGCTTAATCCAACTTATCAGTAATAAATTTCAGTATTTTATTTTTTTGGTCAGTTTCATCAATTAAATCGCCGCCGGACTGAGCAAAATCTTTTCTGCCACCACCTCCTTTTCCGTTAGAAACTGAAGAAGCGTACAAAGCAATATCATCTGCGCCAATGACCTTTGTGAGGTTGTCTGTTACACCAACTAGGTAGCTGATTTTATTGTCTTTTTTTGAACCTAAAATAATAATACCGCCATTTTTGAATTTTCTTTTGGCATTATCAATTACAGGTCTTAACGCAGAGCTTTTGGAATTATCACAAAAGATAATGATGATGTTTTTATTATTTGAAATTTCATCATTAACTTCTTTGATTAAATTATTAACTACTTCTTTTGATTTTGATTTATCTTTTTCTAATATTAATTTTTTTTCTTCTATATTCTTATTTTCTGCAGCTTTATTCATTTGATAAACTTTCAGGTCTTCACCACGCAGAGCTTCTATCCTTCTAACTCCTGAAGCAACCGATGATTCATTAACTATTTTTAATTTCCCAATTTGACTTGTGTTCTCAACATGTGTACCGCCACATAATTCAATGCTGAAAGTTTTATTTCTCATCTTTCCTATTTTTAACACTCTCACCTCATCAGCATATTTCTCTCCAAATAGAGCAAGTGCTCCAGCATTTACTGCATCATCTGGTGTCATAATTTGAGTTTCAACATCTGATCCTTCCTCAATAACCGTATTCGCAATCTGTTCTATTTTAGACATCTCACTTTCTGAAAGAGATTTATGATGACTAAAATCAAATCTTAATTTGTCAAACGAAACTAAAGAGCCTTTCTGGGTCACATGATCTCCCAAAACTTCTCTTAATGCTTGATGTAAAATATGTGTCGCAGAATGATAAGTCTTACATGAGCTTCTTCTAGCAGAATTAATTGACAAATGTGCGCCTGTACCTTTATTGATATCTCCTTTAATTACTTTACCGTGGTGCACAAATAGGTTTCCTTTTTTTTGTGTGTCTGAAACTTCAAATTCAAAATTATCAGCTTGTATTGTTCCTGTATCACCAATTTGTCCACCAGACTCAGCATAAAATACCGTTTGATTGAGTATTAGCGATCCGTTGTCACCGCTATGTAAACTATCAACTAATACACCTTCTTTTAATATAGAAATAATACTTCCTTCTGTTTTTTCAGATGTGTAACCTAAAAACTCTGTAGGGGATAAACTTTTATTTAACTCAAACCAAATTCTATCTGTAGCTGTGCCACCGGATCCAGTCCAATTGCTTCTTGCTTTTTCTTTTTGATCCTCCAAACATTTCCTAAAATCATCAATATCGACTTCAATTTTCTTATTTCTCAAAATATCTTGAGTTAAATCAATTGGGAAGCCATATGTATCATACAACTTAAAAGCTGACTGCCCATTTAGAATGGTTTTTCCATTCAAATTATCGATCATTGTATCAAGTTGCTTAATTCCTCTGGATAATAAATCTCTGAACCTTTGCTCTTCATATTTCAATGTTTCATTTATTAGAGACTCTGCTCTTTCAAGCTCAGGATAGGACATTTTCATATTTGAAATTAGTGTTGGTGCAAGTTTGTGCATCAGTAAATCATTGTAATTTAGAATGTGTACATGTCTCATTGCCCTTCTCATAATTCTCCTTAAGACATAACCTCTGCCTTCATTCGATGGAAGGACGCCGTCAGCAATTAAAAAGCATGAAGATCTTAGATGATCAGCTATTACTCTATGGCTTGATATTAAATTTTCATTATCATTTTTTGTTAATTCTTTAGAATGATTAATAATTTCTAATATACTATCAACTTGATAATTATCATTTGTGCCCTGCATAACCGCAGCTATTCTCTCAATACCCATACCTGTGTCTATTGAGGGTCTTGGCAAATCAATACGATGTACTGAGTCAACTTGTTCATACTGCATAAAAACTAGATTCCATATTTCTACAAATCGATCGCCCGTTTCATCAGCTTCACTAGGCGGTTTACCACTATAATTTTCACCATGATCATAAAATATTTCAGAGCAAGGTCCGCATGGCCCTGTTTCTCCCATTGACCAGAAATTATCTTTTGTAGAAATTCTTATTATTTTATCATCACTGAAACTGGTAATCTTCTTCCAAGCGTTGTAAGCCTGCTCATC
>CACIWK010000026.1 GCA_902590345.1 uncultured Pelagibacteraceae bacterium
GAATATTTAAAAAATCAATAATCAGCCGTTATCCTCTTCATTATAATTTCGAGCAATAATAGCCCCCAAACCAGGAAAATATCTTGATATATATAATGCAATTTTTGGAAAGCTTATTCTAGGAACAATATAAGCTTCTCTTTTATTTGCTTCTATTGATTTAATAATCATTTCTGAGGCTTTATCCAAATCCATCCCTTGGCTTTCATGGCCTCTATCATTTGCGCCATAAGGAGTACCGTCTTCAGTTAAGGCTTTCATACCTATCTCAGTGTTAACAAATCCCGGTGCGACAGTATTAACTTTAATATTATATTCATGAACTTCAGCTCGAAGAGAGTCCATAAAACCGTGCAAAGCATGTTTTGATGAAGCATAAACAGTTCTTTTTTTTGATCCAAATTTTCCAGACAGACTGGTGTTTGTTACTATCTGACCTTTTTTGTTTGATATCATTTGTGGCAGCAAACATTTAGTTAATTTAACAACAGAGAGAAAATTTAGATTCATAACTTGTGTATACACATTAAAATCTGTTTCATTTGCTACAGAATATGCAGATACTCCTGCATTATTAAAGAGTATATCTATTGAACCAACCTCACGAGTAACTCTATTAACTAAATCATCAATGGACTCCAATTTTGAGAGATCGTGATCAAAAATATGTGCTTTTGCATTTCCACATTCTTTTTTTACTTCCTCTAATTTATCTCTATTTCGCGCAGTTAATATTACTTCTGCACCTAATTTTGATAACTTAATCGCGACTGATCGACCGATGCCAGATGAAGCGCCCGTAACCCAAATTCTTTTATTATGAAAATAGCTCATAGAATTATATAATCTAACATTATGCAACTAAGGCTAGCAAGAAATAAAGACGGAAATCAAATAATCAACTTAATCAAAAAATGTTTTAAAGATTATAAAAATTGCTACCTTGATGTAGACAACGACTCTCCAGAATTAAGAAAAGTCTATTCTTACTTTAAAAATAAAAAAGGAAAGTTCTGGGTATATGTAGATAAAAATAAAATTATCGGATGCATGGGCTATCTACCACATGAAAAAAATAACTTAGAAATACACAAGCTATATATAGATAAAAATTATCGAATGAGAGGCTTGGCGAAAAAACTAATGTTAAGGATTGAGAGTATCGCAAAGAAATATAAAAAAAGAAAGATAGTGCTATGGACTGATACTAGATTTAAGGAAGCTCACAAAATGTATAAAAAATTAAATTACAAAAAAATGTCGAAAACGAGAAAGTTAAATGACATAAGTAATACAACCGAATATGCCTTCCAAAAAGTAATTAATTAGCTTTCACTGTCCCTAATTTTCGCTCCGCTAATCCAACAGCTAAAACTATAATGAAGTTAATAATTAAATATATTGATCCCGCTACTAAAAATATTTCAACAGGTGCATAGGTTTTTGAGATTATAGTTCTAGCTATTCCAGTAATTTCCATAAGCGTGATAATTGATATCAATGAACTGGCTTTAACCATTAATATCAACTCATTACCATAAGCTGGCAATGCTTGTCGTACGGTAATTGGAAGTGTAATTAGCAAAAATGTCTTAATTTTATTCAGTCCTAATGCTCCTGATGCTTCTATAAAATTTTTTGAAACAGAAAGGATACCTCCTCGAATTATTTCAGAGGAATAAGCACCAGTGCTGATAGTCAGTGTAATGATACCACACCAATATGGCTCTTTTAAAATTGGCCACAATATACTCTCTCGAATAAATGAAAATTGACCAAGACCATAATAAACAAAATACAACTGCAGTAACAGAGGTGTCCCCCTAATTAAATAGACAAAATAATATGCAGGAATTGACATTGATTTTTTGCCAGAAATTCTCATCAATGCCACGATTATTGCTAATGCTAGTCCGAGTACTGTTGAAATAGAAACCACTTGTAATGTAAGAGGAATACCCTCAATTATTTTGAAAAATGACTCATACATTAATTCAAATCTCATAGTGCCCCCTTAGATATAAAACCTTTAGAGTAAGTATTTTCAGCCTTATCAAATAAAATGTTAGAAAGTCTGGTAATTACCAAATACAGAATAATAGCAGCCGTATAAAATATAAATGGTTCATGTGTCGAGCCCGCGGCAATACGCGACTGTCGCATAATTTCAACTAACCCTGTAACACTAATGAGTGCGGTATCTTTAAGTGTGATTTGCCAAACATTACCAATACCTGGCAGTGCAATTCTTGCAACTTGAGGGAATATTACTCTTCCATAGAGACCATATCCATTTAATCCAAGTGTTTTACCAGCCTCAAACTGCCCTTTATGAACGGAGTTAACCGCACCTCGAATGACTTCTGTAGAATAAGCCCCTGAAATTGCACCGACAGCAATTGTGCCAATTGTAAATGCATTCAGTTCAATATAACCATCATATCCAAAAATTTTAGCAATATACATAACTGCGCCGCTGCCACCAAAAAAAAGAAGATATATGACTAACAGCTCAGGTAT
>CACIWK010000027.1 GCA_902590345.1 uncultured Pelagibacteraceae bacterium
CTTCATCATTTGTAATTTTGTTATTCGACTCATCAACTTTACCAATTACACCTTTACATGATGGAAAAACATAAAATGCACCTTCAGGAACTCTACAAGTAATTCCATTCATACTAGTAAATTCATTGATTAGAAAATCACGTCTACCTTTAAATACTTTGGCTCTTTCAGTAATGAATGAGTTATCTCCATTTAAGGCTTCAACTGCTGCAGCTTGACTGATAGATGTTGGATTACTTGTTGATTGAGACTGAAGCTTGCCCATGGCTTTTATTAAGCTGGCATTTCCTCCCGCATAACCAATTCTCCAGCCTGTCATAGCATATGCCTTACTAACTCCGTTCAATGTTAATATTCTTTCTTTAAGTTCTGGAGCAATGCTTGCAAAAGTATGAAATTCATTATCATCGTATATAAGATGTTCATATAAATCGTCTGTCATTATGTTCACATGTGGATATTTTTTCAAAACATTTGCAAGTTCTAAAAGTTCATTTTTTGTATAACAGGAACCTGTAGGATTTGATGGTGAATTAAGAATAAACCATTTGGTTGATTGATTGATTGTGTTTTCAAGTTGTTGTGGGGTTATTTTAAATCCTGACTCTTCACCACATTGAACGAAAATAGGTTTTCCATTGAAATAATTAACGACGTCAGGGTAAGTTACCCAATAAGGAGCTGGAATAATTACTTCATCTGACTCATTTAAGGAGACAGCAAATGCGTTAAAAATAATTTGCTTTCCTCCTGTACCAACAGAGATTTCATCAAGCTCGTAATCTAAATTATTTTCTCTTTTAAATTTTGCTTTGATTGCTTTCTTCAGTTCTGGAGTTCCATCAACAGTGGTATATTTGGTATCTCCATCGTTTATCGCTTGAATGGCAGCTTTTTTAATATTTTCTGGAGTATCAAAATCAGGTTCGCCCGCTCCTAGCCCTATAATATCCTTTCCCGCAGCCTTTAATTCACGAGCTTTTTGGGTCACTGCCATGGTGGCCGATGGCTTAATTCTTTTTATACTGTGTGATAGTTCTACCACTGCTTATCCCCAGAATTTGTTATTTATACAATCAGCTATTATATTAAATTAGATTAATACACAATTTATATTCTAACTAATTAATAAATTAATGCCAAATTCTGAAGTTCTTAAAGTCACATCTGAATACAAACCTGCTGGAGATCAGCCTCAAGCAATTGAAGAAATTGTTAAAAGCATTAAAGGCGATGAGATGGAACAAGTTTTGCTTGGAGTGACTGGATCAGGCAAAACTTTCACGATGGCTAAAATTATAGAAAAACTTCAAAGGCCAACTCTAATACTTGCTCCGAATAAAACTTTAGCAGCACAATTGTATGGTGAAATGAAGTCATTCTTTCCAGACAATGCTGTTGAATATTTTGTATCTTATTATGACTATTATATACCTGAGGCATACGTACCAAGGTCAAATACTTACATAGAAAAAGAAGCATCGATAAATGAACAAATCGACCGAATGAGACACTCAGCAACTCAATCCTTACTTGAGAGAAAAGATGTTGTAATTGTTGCAAGTGTTTCATGTATTTATGGAATAGGTTCTGTTGAAACGTATAGATCAATGACTATTCGATTAGAAAAAAATCAAAAGATTGGACGAAATGAAATTATTCAAAAACTCATCACGCTTCAATATAACCGAAACGACACAGATTTTCATAGAGGCACATTTAGAGTGCGTGGAGACTTGATTGAGGTTTTTCCATCCCATTACGAAGACCGCGCGTGGAAATTATCGTTATTCGGAGATGAACTCGAGTCGATAAGTGAATTTGATCCATTGACTGGAAAAAAAACAGCTGAGTTAGATACTATAAAAATTTATGCAAACAGTCACTACGTCACTCCAAGGCCAACACTTGATACTGCCATAAAACAAATACGAAAAGACTTAGAAGTAAGAATTCCTGAATTTAAAAAAGAAAATAAATTAATAGAGGCTCAACGAATAGAAGAAAGAACAAGGTTTGATTTAGAGATGATTGAGGCAACGGGTAGTTGTCCAGGCATTGAGAATTATTCAAGATATCTCTCTGGAAGAAATCCAGGCGAACCGCCTCCAACACTTTTTGAATACTTGCCTGACAATGCACTCCTTTTTGTTGATGAAAGTCATGTCACAGTACCTCAATTAGAAGGCATGTATAAAGGTGACCGAAGCAGAAAAACAACATTGTCAGAATATGGCTTTAGATTACCATCTTGTTTAGATAACAGACCATTAAAATTTGAGGAATGGGAAATGATGCGCCCTCAAAGTTTATTCATTTCTGCT
>CACIWK010000028.1 GCA_902590345.1 uncultured Pelagibacteraceae bacterium
AGTTTGGAAGGGTTACACAGCAAAATGTGGGCAAACCTTTTGCGATTGTACTTGATAATAAAGTAATAAGTGCACCAGTAATAAGGGAAGCTATTTTGGGTGGTTCTGGCCAGATTTCTGGCGGTTTTGACTCAGAAGAGGCAAATGATCTTGCTATTCTTTTGCGAGCTGGTGCTTTACCTGCCCCACTAATTATTTTAGAAGAAAGGTCGGTTGGACCTGATCTTGGCGCTGACTCAATTGAAGCGGGTCAATTTGCAGCAATAATTGGTTTTATTGCTGTCATTATTTTTATGATATTTGTCTATAGATATTTTGGTCTGCTTGCAGATATAGCATTAATTATAAACTTATTTATGGTCCTTGGCGTTTTATCTTTGTTTCAAGCAACTCTAACATTACCTGGTATCGCTGGAATAATATTAACAATTGGAATGGCTGTGGATGCGAATGTTCTAATTTTTGAGAGGGTAAAAGAAGAAATTAGAAATGGATCGAATATGATGAATGCTGTTGAAAACGGGTATAAAAGAGCTTTATCAACTATATTAGATGCAAATATAACAACATTGATTGCTGCAATAATATTATTTTTTATGGCTTCGGGGCCAGTGAGAGGTTTCTCTATTACATTGGCTATTGGAATCTTTACATCAGTTTTCACTGCGTTTACTTTCACAAGGTTACTAATTTCATTCAACGCTAAAAGATTAAAACCAAATTTTGTAGGTCTAAGTAAAAATGCTTAATATATCTGGAACACAAATTAATTTTTTAAAAGTAAGAGTAATTACCTTTATTCTTTCTGCAATATTGATATTTCTTTCAATAGGGGCTTTTTTTGTAAATGGATTGAATTTTGGAATTGATTTTAAGGGTGGTACACTAATTGAAATCGAAACATCTCAAGAAATAGAAATTTCTGGTTTAAGAGATAACTTAAATACTCTTGAATTAGGAGATGTTCAAGTTCAAGAATTTGGATCAAGTAAAAATTTACTAATTAGAGTAGAGCAACAACTAGGTGGAGATCAAGTTCAACAAGATGTTGTTCAAATAGTAAAAGATAGCTTAGGGTCTTATCTTTCAACCGATATTAATTTTAGAAGAACTGAGGTTGTAGGACCTAAGGTTAGTGGAGAATTAATACAATCTGGTGCTATAGCAATTTTTGTCGCTGTATTTGCAATGCTTGTTTACATTTGGTTTAGGTTTGAATGGCAGTTTTCACTTGGAGCAGTTCTAGCGCTTGTTCATGACGTCATATTAACCATAGGTGTTTTTTGTATAACTCAATTAGAGTTCAATTTACCCATCATTGCTGCAATACTTACTATTGTTGGATACTCTATGAACGATACAGTTGTTGTGTACGATAGGGTCAGAGAAAACTTACGTAAGTACCGTTCAAAGGAAATTATAGATTTATTAAATTTGTCAATTAACGATACTTTATCAAGAACAATCGTAACTTCTGTGACTACGCTTTTAGCTTTGTTATCGTTATTCATTTTTGGAGGTGAAGTGATTAAGGGGTTTACGTTTGCAATGATTTGGGGAGTTATAGTTGGAACATATTCATCAATTTTTGTAGCAGCGCCATTACTGAGATACCTTGATGTAAAACGTGAGTGGAATACGACGTCAGCAGTAGACTCAACTAGATAATTTAGTAAAGATTTTGTGCAACTACCATCGCTAACAGCATAGGAATGGAAAGCACGGTATTTGTTCTTGAGAATAGCATTGCTGTTCTAGCTGATTTTGCTTTTGTATCTGCATCAACTTCAACAATTCCCAATGCTTTCTTTTGATTTGGCCAAATAACCATCCATACATTATAAGCCATAATGATAGCAAGCCACATACCAATTCCTATTGTAAGTTCTTTACCATTAAATCCATAAGCCAATGTAAATGTAAGAGCATTGACTGATCCCTCATGTCCATAATAAAGAGCTAGAGTTGTAAGACCTGTAATTAATGTTGCCAAAGCAGCCCATCTGAACCAGAAAAGAGCCGCTGGGGCAATAACTTTTCCTATCGCTGGTTTTTGCTCATCAGGAATATTTGGCATATTAGGAATCTGTACGAAATTAAAGTAATAGAGAAGGCCAATCCACATGACTCCAGATATGACGTGAAGAAATCTCGAGAGTGAGGCCCAATATAGTTGGTCAAAGCCACCATAGTGGCCTGTAACC